>JBLHMA010000488.1:0-4186 GCA_047621545.1 Cognaticolwellia sp.
CAACCGCAGAGGTGGCCCCACCACCGATGGCCCGTGTCTCGGCCCAGCGCATGATCTCGCAGCCGTAGTCGCCGATGATGTCGTTGTAGGCGCTCTTGTAGTCGAAGTAGCGCCCATCGCTGCGCCAGTCGTAGCGATCGCTGAACTCTGGATCGATGCGCCATGGAGGCAGGGAGTTGTACTGCATGTGGTCGTGGGTATCGATGACGCCCGCGCCGATGACCCCTTCCGTGCAGATCACGGTGGCATCCGAGACATCGCAGTCGCCCACGCAGGTGATCTCGCCATCTTGGGTGAGCACTACGCCGAACTCAGGGCCGCTCTCTAAGAGCAGCACACCGGAGAGGGCCACGCCCTGGCTGCCAGCCTGGGAAATGCAGTCACCCAGCGCCGGCCCCTTTGTGATCAGCGCTTCATCTTCCACGCCGGTGTCAGAGGTGCCGGTGTCGGCGGTGTCGTCTACGTCGTCACCGCCTTGGCGGTCTTTGCAGGCGAGAAGAGCGAGAACAAAGAGCACGTGGGCCTCCGAGGTGTATGCGGTGTAGCCTGCCACGCATGTTGTCGGTCCTGCTCATCGGCGCTTCTTTGGCGCATGGTTTCCCAGAAGACACGCAGTGGGACCCTGAAGAGGGTTTGCGCAGCGTGGTGGCCCTTCGCAGCGGTCCCTCCCTCTGTGCTGGCGTGGTGGTCAATCCCCAGGGCCAGGTGGCTACGGCCTACCACTGTGTGGCGGGCGCCAAGGTGAGGGTGCAGACCCGAGACGGGCAGAGCTTCAGCGCCAGCATTGTCGCGTCCGACAGCCGTCAGGACATCGCCCTTCTGGATGTGCCCGGCCTGTCCGGGCACCCTTGGTCTGAGATGGCAGGTGAGAAAGCGAGAGTCGGTGAGACCGCCTGGGCATTGGGTCACCCCTTCGGCAGCGCCACTGAGCAGTCCGCGAGCTTCTCCGGCCTGCTCATGTGGAGTGCGTCCAAGGGGGTGGTCAGTGGGGTCGGGGAGCGCTGGGTTCAGGTGGACACGCCGGTAAACCCCGGGAACAGCGGTGGCCCCATCGTCAACGATCGGGGTCAGATCATCGGTATTGCGAGCCGGAAATTGGATGGGGACGGGGTGGCCTTTGCAGCCCCCGTTGCGGCGCTCCAGGATCTGATGGAGTCGCCCGAACATCGCCTGCTTGGAGGAAGCTACGGGGCAGGCTTGGATCTCTGGATGCCCCTCGAGCTGGACCAAGCCCCCAGCCTGGGCGGCCATCTGCAGGCCGACTTACGGGATCGGCTGGTCCTGTCCCTTGGTGCAGCCGCCGGCTTGGACCGGCGCTGGCGGGCTGTGAGCCGAAGCGAAGCGATCTCGTGGACCTCGGGCGTGGGAATGGTCTCGGGCCGTGTCCGCTTGGGCCATGGGGTTTGGAGCACGAGCTTTGATCTGGGCGTTGGGGGGATCCTGCTCTCCTCCCAGCTCCCCCCAATAGAGGGTTCGCTTACCACCCGGCCTGGACCACTCAGCCTGCAGCCTGCAGCCCAACTTCAGGTCGAAGTTGCAGGTGGCGCCAGCTTCCGTGTGCTCGCTACCCAGGGCTCTGGGGAGACCCAAGTGACCATCGGTATGGGCTGGGCGTGGCCCGGGAGAGTGGGGGTCTGGTAGCAGGGCCAGGTTTCCCGGTCGGGGTCGCCTGCTGGCTCAGCCCTCGCCCGCCTTTGCACTGCGCTCCATCAACGAGGCCATGGCGGTCTCCACGTCGATCTTGCCGTGGGCGATTCCGTAGACCACCTTGGTCAAGGGGATCTCCACGCCAAGCCGCTTGGCCAAAGCCAGCGCAGTCCCAGCCGTTAGGATCGCCTCGTTGTCCGTGTGATCTCTGGGTCCACCCAAGTCTCTGCCGACCTTGTAGGCCTCGTGGTCGGGAAGGGAGAAGCTGGCCACCAGGTCTCCAATTCCGGCCAAGCCACCAAAGGCGCCTGGGTCCACATTGACCGCTGCGGCCAAGCGGCGCATCTCAGCGAGTCCGCGGCTGATCACCATGCCGCGCACGCCGGCGCCCGCCTGCATCTGATCCGCCACACCTACGGCCACGGCCAGGACCTGCGCCATAGCACCAGCCAGCTCGATGGCTTCGGGGTCATCCCCGGTGTAGACACGGCACTTGGGGCTGTGAAGAGCCTGCTGCCCCAAGCGGTTGACCTCGTCAAAGCGGCTGGCAATGATCGCTGCGGTCGGGACACCCTTGAGCACCTCGGCCGGGATCACTGGACCGCCAAGGATTCCCACACGGATCACCGGGCTGATCTGAGGCAGAAGCTGAGTGAGCCATCGGCCGGTGTCAGGGTCAGGACCGCGTGTGCAGAAGATCACCCGATGCTGTGGACCCAGGTTCAGCTCACGGACCGCATCCCTTACCTCCCAGGCCAACACGCCCAGTAGGATCAACTCGGCGTGTGCAGAGACCTCGGTGAGGTCTTTGGTGACGGAGAGCTTCCGCCGTGGCTTGCGGCCGGTGTAGCCCAACAAGACCTGGTTCCCCGCTTCAATGCTCAGGGTGGCCAGTGCCTGTCCCCAAGCCCCATCGCCGACGATTCCAACGCGCATACCCGCTTGGCCATCAACCCCAATAGGCTCGCTCATGGCTGCACTCCTACATCTGGAGAGCCAACTGGAAGTCCTGGAGGCCCAGGGGGTTTGGGCCCACGCGCTGCGTGGGTGTCTTCGCTGTCCAGGCCGTAGCCCACCATACGGTTTCGGTAAAAGAGCAGCAACTCAGGGTCGATGATCAAGGTCGCGCCTACCTTTCGGATGGCGTTTCGGGTGTGGAAACTGGAGAAGCGCTGCAGCGCAACCCGCAGGATCTCCTCAGCGCTATCTGGGGTGCTCAGGCGTACGTGGCCGGCTTGTTGAAGGGGGCGTAGGGTGCCCAAAACATGCTCGATCTCGGCGATCACGTCCGGCTTGTCGATACGGCGTCCGCCGGCCTCGATCCGTACCAAGCGCCAAGTGTCCAGAGTGGGGTGTTCCTTCTCAAAGACCCGCCAAGCCGCCATTGCGGCCAGGTGGGTGGAAAGGATGACGTTGTCCCGGTGATAGGCCCGGACCAAGGCTTTGGCCAAGCCTTCCGTGTACTGGCGGTCTCGCTGAGCGTCCCACTCGACCAGACCTTCGGAATTGCGAACGTAGCGCCGCCGGTCAATGGGGTTCCCCATCGGGTCCAGGCTGCGTCCGCGCTCATCTACAGGGTTGCCCAAGGGGTCCATCGGGGCACCGAAGGTCACGTGTACGCCCTCGTCGAGTGCCAGGATGCGCCGCAGAAAGCTGGCAACGGTGCGGGGCTGGGAAAACTCGTCGTCCCCAATGATGTACCGCTGCTTTCCCTCACGGGCGAGGTTGTCCCGCATCAGCGTTTCGGCCTCGAGTACAAGCTCGGTCGACAGGGTCAGAGGCACCACAAAGATCTCGCCGTCCTCGCCCCGCCCTTCGTTCAGGTTCTCTTGCCAGGCCTGCAAGCCGGTTCCCAGCAGTCCCTTCTTCAGGTTCTTCTCCACCATGCCCGAGCGGGAGCGTGTGCCGCCGGGGAAGAAAAGGCTGTGGTGGCCATGCCTCAGAATTTCGACCGAGTAGTCCTTGAGGGTGTTCTTGTATAAGCGACCCTGCTTGCGCCGGTCCACGGTGTATGCCCCCAAGCGGCTCATCCAAAAGGCCATCATCGGATTCGAGAACAGGTTGAGTCCAGCTCCGTAGGCGAATGGCGGCAGGCCGAGTTGGTACAGGGCGTACCCAATGAGCGGGCTGTCCAGGTTCGATAGATGCGTGGGCGCCAAGATGATTGTGCCGCGCTCGGCCAAGCGTTTGATCTGCTCGACCGGTCCCTGGATCTGGATTTTGTCGGAGGGGTCCAAATCTCTCATCAGCAAGCGCTTGGGGTCCGTCGCGCTCACCAAGTTGGTCAGCGCCCTAGGCAGTACGCGGGTTGCCACCTTGTAGGCGCGGGTGGAGAAGGGATTGTGGATCTCCTCCCCGTAGCAGCGCACCAAGCGCCGCAGGGCAGCCAGAAGGCTGGGCCTGGAGCCATCGGTAATGGCGCGCGCAGCGTTGTCGATCTCCGCGAGCTCCTCTGGGGCCGGCGAGCTGTCCTCGAAGCGCAGGCGCTCCTTGTAGACAGTGTCCGAGAGCAGCTCGGCGAGTTGGGCAGGGGACATCC
>JBLHMA010000489.1:0-4186 GCA_047621545.1 Cognaticolwellia sp.
CATGCGGCGCAGGTGCTGCAGAGCCTTGGCTCCAGTTCCCCCCAGGCCGATGAGCAACGTGCGCGGATAGCGGCCATGCTCGGCGCTCTCTACGTAGTTCTGGAGCGCGTCGCGGTCCTCTGCGGCGTTGAAGGAAGAGAGCTTTCCACCGGTGCGATACTGACTCATGAGTCCCCCTTAGTTTCGAGTAGCGACAAGGGCGTAGACCCCGTGAATCAACCAGAGCGCGCCCACCACGCCGACCCAGATCAGCAGCTTGCCTGGGAAGCAGTTGGTCACCGCGTAGGTCATGCCCACTAGGCCCAGGTTGGCCAGCAGGATGGCCAGACTGATACCGGTGTGGCGCGCCGAGAGGGGAGAGCGCCCCTTGTTGATCGCCGCGCGCTCGATGATGCGTGGCAGCAGAAACAGGGCGACAATCCCGGTGAACAGAGTGCCCACGCCGATAAAGATCTGCTGGCTGGTGTTCGGGGGGCAGCACTGGCCCTCGACGCACGCGGCCTCGGTGGCCTCTTGGGCCCAGGCGGGCATGGAGAGCAATAGGGTGGTGAGCATTCTTGTGCGGACTCCAGGGATGGCGAGTGTATCAAGCCTTTGGAGTACGGGGACCCGGCGGGCCTGATTTCGCCGTCGAGGTCAGTTGGTTCTTGTCACAGCGCCCGGCCACAGAGCGTATGTTGGTGCAGATGAGGGGAGGACCCGGTGTTTGTGTTGATGCTCGCCGGCCTGAGCGCCTGCAACAAGTCGCGCTGCACGGAGCTGAGCCGTCAGGCCGTGGAGGATGATGAGCGCACGCCCGCTGGCAGCGTGGAGGCCTTGATGGAGGCGGTATCTCTTGATGGCGAGCACCCCTCCGTCTGGTGGGATGGCGAGTCCACTCTGGCAACACTGCGCATCTCACGGGGGCTGGCCGGAGCGGTGTGGGTGGAGCAAGAAGAGCGTGAGCTGGAGGACGGTGCCATCGTGTACAGATCTGAGATGGTGCTCGAGTTTGAGGAGGTGATGGAATGAGTGTTCTCCTGCTGGCCAGCCTCGTGGGCTGCTTCAAAGTCACCCGTCGACCTTCCTGCGAGGAGGTCAGCCGCACGGAGCTGGCCGACGACGAGCAGACCGAGCTGGGCACGGTGCAGGAGATCCTGGACCAGGTTCTTCTCGATGCCGAGGTGCCGGCCACCTGGTGGGATGGCGAGGCGGTGGACGCCGACCTGCGAATCGAGCGCGCGGGCGCCGGCAGCTGGGTGGAGCTGCAGTCCATCGAGATTGAGACCCGAGGGCTGGGCTTTGGTGGCGTAGAGCTGGAGATCTACGTGGACTGCTCGCCCAGCATCTTTGTCCCCGTCGAGCTGGCCCTGCAGGCTGGCGAGGTGGACCTGGAGCTACAGGGGCGCGTTCAGCAGAACTACTCCACGGAGTACGACTCAACGGTGCGTGCCGAAGGGGACTACAGCAGCGAGCATTTTCCTTTGGTGGACCGGGACCCCCAGGACTACGTCGACAAGCAGAGCAGCGTCACCTTGGGTTTTGAGGGTGGACAGATCACCCAAGGGCACGCCGGATGGGGCGGCGTCTTGGATACGGAAGACAGGAATCAGGCGGGGTTTGAGACCGTTCTGGAAATCGGAGGGCAAGAGTGATTCTGTTCATAGCAATGGCCGCTGGCTGCATCTCCCGCACCCACATGCCAACCTGTGAGGTGCTCTCGGAGACGGAGCTCAACGATGACGAGCAGACCTTCCTGGGTAGCGCACAGGACCTGCTCGACCAGGTCCTGTTGGATCAAGAGGCGTTGGGCACCTGGGCCGATGGAGAGCAGACCCAGGCCCAGGTCCAGGTGTCGCGTGGACCCGGCAGCGCAGTCCTGGTGGAGCAGTTCAGAACGGAGCGGGTCACCGAGCACCGCTCAGTGGGGCGTGCAACCGACTTCTACCCGGCCATCGGCGTGATGTGTTTCGCCCGGCTTGAGGTGCCCGTCACCCTGGAGTTGAGCACCCAGGACGGCGTGCTGGACCTGACGGTGGACGGCACCAGCAGCCTCTCTGAGGCGAACCCGGACCGGGAAGCAAGCTACGCGGACGCCAGCCGGGGTTTGGGCGCAGATGAGCTGCCGGTCTTTGACAAAGACCCCGCCGACTACGAGTCGAGGCAGCTCCAGCTAGGCGTATCAGCCGTCGACGGCGTGCTGGTCTCAGGCGAAGTGGGGTGGAGCGGGCTCTCAGAGAACACCTCGGTCTCGGAGACCGTCCTGGAGTTGGCGGGCGATTGACCCCAAGCACACCTGAGCCCGATGCGGTCCCGGACCAGCCCTACGCTGTGCCAGAGTCCATGCTGGCGCCCCCCAAGGGTGAAGACCTGCTCGAGCTCCTCTACCCATACGAGGTTCGGGTGAGAGCCATGGGGGTTTGCCAGTTCTTGCTCGGAGCCGGTGCGGCAGCTGTTGTGTGGCCGGGCCAGATTGCCAAGTTGATGATCTACTTCTCAGACCCCAGCGTGGTCCGGCCACCCTCCAGCAACTGGATCTACGCGACAGTCGCTTTACTCCTGATCTTCAGTGGGATCAGGCTGGCTGTGCTAGCCCCGAGATCTCGCATTTTGGGCACTGTGGCGAGCGCCTTCTCGATCTGCTTTCCCCCTTTCGGTCTTCTCATGTTGCCCGCCGGAATGTTCCTACTCAGGACCGCACCGGTGCCCTTCATCCTTTCGCATCAATACAGCGTTCTCAGGAAATCGATGCCCCGGCCAACGCTCAAGCCCAGCATCGGGCTGGCAGCGCGGGCCGTTCTGTGGAGTCTTTGGACCGCCGGTGGATTTTGGGTGTTGGCCGAGGTGGCGGGTTGGGTCTGAGTCGGTGTAAGTCCCAGAGTGTGAAGGGCGTTCATCCCTCACAACAATGAGGTCCCCCTTGCGATCTGTTCTTCCAGGCTTGTTCTTGCTCCTGAGCACCGGCTGCTCCCTGCTCAACAACTCCACGACCCCCGATGACTCGGTCACAGTCAATGACAGCGGCACAGGGGAGACTGGCGACACCGTGGATGCGGAGGTGGAGTGGGTCTGGACCCCCGTGCTCATCAACTTCGATGAGCTCTCCGGAGAGCCCGATGTGGCTACCGTCTACCCCGACGTGACCTTCTCCAGCGAGGAGGAAGGGACGGCTCTCTATGCCTGGGAATACGCCAGCTATTCCAGGTCCGAGCCCTACACCGCCTACACCGCTCGCAGTGCAGGAGGCGCTGGGATTTCGACGGATCTGACCTTCGACTTCACCGATCCCGTGCGCGCCCTGCAGTTCTACTCCCTTGGAGACCAGACGAACGGCACCTTTGGCTGGGTCGAGGTCACCATGGAGGACGGCAGCACCGCGTCCGTTGACCTGGTGGGAGACGGCAGCGCTGGCTCCGCGGAGCTCTGTGACTTGAGCGCCTACGAGAACGTGACCCGCATCGTGCTGCGGGACATCACCGACCCGAACACGGTGAACCTGGACGACATCTCTTTTGAAGTGCGCGGGCTCTAAACGTCTTCCATAGCGCTTAGGCCAGAGAGCAGGCATCCTGGATGCTCGAGGAAGAACAATGACCTTGCTTCTCTTGAACATGAGCGTACTGGGCTGCATCTCCCGTACGCACGACTGGGTCTGTGAAGTGGTCTCCGAGACTCAAGTTGGTGATGAGGAGGAGACGGTGCTTGGCCGCCCCTCTGAGCTGCTGTATGAGCTCGAACAAGACCAGACCGTGCCAGCATTGTGGGCCGATGGGTCGTCCACGGCCGCGCAGGTGCATCTGTCCCGCGGAGTGGGAAGCGCGGTATGAGCGACCCCAAGGGAGGCGAGAGTTGGAGCCCAACCCCTACAAGAGTCCGGCGAAGTCCGTGTTTCCGGCCGACCATCCCTACCGGGTGCCAGAGCAGCGTCTAGATCCAAGGGCCCAGAGCGTTCGGGAGACTCTGTACTCAAATCTTGGGCCTAGTGGCCAGCGCTTTGTCCTTCGTTCTTCCACCTTTTGGCCTATTCATGGCACCGGCCGGGGTGGCTCTACTCTTGTCCGCTGAAGGAACAGAGGTCTGCTCCGGCTCTCACCGTCGCCTTAGGGAACTCACCTTGCGGCCGAAGTGGAGAGCGAACGTTCACCTCTTCGTTCTGGGCGGTGTCTGCGTGGTCTGGACCACTGGGATGATTCTTGGAGTTCTGTTT
>JBLHMA010000490.1:0-4171 GCA_047621545.1 Cognaticolwellia sp.
CCTCACACGGTGCAAGGCGAGCTGGACCTGTCGCTCTGCGTGGACGGTGGGACGTCTTGTAGACCTGTCTCCTTGGGCTTTATTGGCCAGGTTGAAGGTCGGAAAGGCCAAGAGTGGCTGGCTGTGCACCCGCCGGTGCAAGAGCAGGTTGACGAAGAGGAGCCGGTTCACCACGGGCTGGGCTCTGAGCAGGCCTTTGAGATGGCCATGGCCGACGGAAAGCTGGTGCTGCTGGACTTCTCCGCGGTCTGGTGTCCTCCCTGCAACCAGCTGGCAGCCGAGGTCCTGCACGACAAGCGTCCCGTGCTCCAGGACTTTCATGTGGTCGTGCTCGACGCCGACACCCCCCAGAGCTGGGGTCTGAAGCACCAATACAGCGTGGGCGGCTATCCCACAGTCGTGCTCGCAGACGGGGAGGGGAAGGAGCTGGATCGCATGGTCGGCTACCCCGGTCAGGCCGAGTTCGAAGCGTGGTTGGCTCAAGCCGCAGACGGTCAGCTCCTCTCCATACAGGACAGCTTGGCTCAGGCCCGCAGCCCCCAACAGTCCGCCGCTTTGGCCCTACGCCTGGAGAGAGCGGGCCGGGACCAGGAGGCCTTGGATCTGCTGGAGGAGCCTGGGGTTCTGGACCAAGTCGACGGTCGCATCGCGCGGTTCATGCTGACGGAGCAGATCGAAGATGGCCAGTGGTTGGCGGAGCAAGCGCCCGAGCGCCTGCTGGACTGGGGCTGGCCTGTTCTGGGCATGGAGCTGGAGGATGCGCAACGTGACCTGTTCTTCGGGACTGCGTCTCAAGCCATGTTGAGCGCCCAGCCTGGCCTGGAGATCGCGGACTTGCTGTACATGCAGGCCCGGCTCGTCCCAGACCCTGCGGTATCCAGGGCGCTGAGTGCTGCTGCAGCGGCTTCCTTGGCAGGAAGTCTGAGCGGGGATCCGGAGCTGGACCGCGCGCACTGGGGCTTTCTCTCGCAGCTCTACCAGGATGCTGGGCAACCGGAGCAGGCCTTGGCGCTCATGCAGCAGGCCTGCAGCGTGTACCCCCACGAGCTGACCTTTTTCCACGCCACCGCTGGGCTCATGCTCAAGCAGGAGCGCTTCGACGAGGGCCTGCCCTATGCCCACGCGGCCTTGGCGCTGAGCTACGGGGATCAGCGCTTGCGGGCTGCCATGCGCATGGCGGAGCTGCAGGTGGGCGCCGGAGACACCGACCAAGCCATCGCGGTCCTAGAGCTGGAGCTAGCATCGGTTGAGCGTCCCGCTGCCGAAGTCGAGGTACGCACCCACCGCTACCTCTTGCAAGCCGAAGAGATGCTCGCTGAGCTCAAGGAAGGAGCCCTGTAGGGGGGCCAAGACCGAGAACAGCGATCCGCGCGATCAGGAAGCCGATCTCTGCTGGAGTAAAGTCAGGCCTTCGACGAGCTGGAAGAGCACCTGAGGGGGCGCCGGCTTGGTTAGGAATGCGTCCATTCCGGCAGCCAGACAGGCCTCGCGGGTTCCAGCCACCGAGTCGGCTGTCAGGGCCACCAAGGGCACACGGTCGCCGCGGGCCCGGATGCGCCGAGCGACTTCGATGCCATCCAGGCCGGGCATGTGCAGGTCCAAGAAGACCAAGTCTACGTCGTTGTTTTTTAGCAGCTCCAGCGCCTCCTCGCCGGACCCTGCCTCCAGGACGGTCAGCCCCTTGGCTTGCAGCATGCGCTGCACGACCATGCGGTTGATCGGGATGTCGTCGACGACCAGGACGCGAAGGGGTTGACCTGGAGCTGGGGCGTGACGCTTCACCACCGGCGAGGGGACCAGCTTGGGTGCGTCTGTCTGGGTGGCGGGCCTTGAGGTCTTGATCGGCCTGCGCCACAAGGCATGTGAGACCAGGGCGGCTGCAGAGAGTGGAGCCAATGCGTAGATCAGATCTGGAACTGCCTGGGGAGTTCCAACGCTGCGCAGCAGGGCGGTGAGGGCAAGTGGAAATACCAGCGCGATCATGACCGCCGTGGGGCGCTCACGTCCACGGATGGCCAAGATCAGGGCGGCCGGTGCCAAGGCCAGGGCGTCCAGCGCGCTCGGGTTGAAGCGGGCCAGAAAGACGATGGCGCATGCCGCGGTGGCCAAGATCAGCAGCACCCGCGGCAGGGCCAACAGTCCGGACCGAACCCCGAAGAGTGCACCAGCGCTCGTCAGCGCCAAGCCCGCTGGGAGCAGCGCCAATGGGCTGGCGGCAGCGAGGAGAAGTACCGTGGCGGTCACGGACAGACCCAGGGTCAGCAGGGCCATGTGTGCGGTCGCGTGGGTCATCCGAATCACGGATTCCGGAACCTTGTCCAGGTCGGTTGGTAGGGCCCACCGGAGCTGGGGCGTGGTGTTCTTTTGAGCATGCATGCCCACCTCAACGGCCCACAGCGCGCACCCTTGACCTTCTTTATGATCCCCCACTTGCCAAGGCGATTGGGGCGGCTATGTCTTCAACCCGAAAACTGAATGAGCATTCACTCAATCCGGCTCAGCCGGTGGAGGTCCAATTGGCTCCGACGATCAAGAAGGTCGCAGTACTAGGTGCCGGCGTGATGGGGCAGGGCATTGCAGCCCACCTCGCCAACGCGCAGGTTCCCTCGGTCCTGTTCGACATCTCCCTGGAGACCGCCCAGAAGGGGCTGCAGAGCGCCGTTAAGCTCCAGCCCGCTGGCGCGAACACCTCGCTGTTCTACTCCAAGAAGGACGTGAACCTCATCACTGCGGCCACCTACGACGAGGCGGGCGCTGCCCTTCTCGCCGAGTGCGACATGGTGATTGAGGTTGTGGTCGAGCGCTTGGACATCAAGCACAAGGTCTTCTCTTGGGTTCAAGAGAACCGCACACCCGGCACCATCGTGGCCTCGAACACCTCGGGCCTTTCCCTGGGATCGATGGCCGAGCCCATGTCGGAGGAGATGAAGCAGCACTTCTTGGTGATGCACTTCTTCAACCCCGTGCGCTACATGCGTCTGCTGGAGCTGGTCGCTGGACCGGACACCTTGGACCAGGTCACCCAGGCGGTGGCTACTTTTGGCGAGCGCAAGCTCGGCAAGGGCATCGTCTATGGAAAGGACACCCCCAACTTCATCGCCAACCGCATTGGCACCTTCGGAATCCTGAGTGTGTTCAAGCACATGCAGACCGTTGGTTTGAACGTTGCAGAAGTCGACAGCATCTTTGGAAAGGCCATGGGCCGCCCCAAGAGCGCTGTGTTCCGCACCGGCGACCTGGTCGGCCTGGACACCTTGGCCCACGTCATCAACACCATGCACGAGCTGTGCACGGAAGATGAGAAGCACGCGGACTTCTTCGTGCCAGAGTTCCTGGACAAGATGATTCAGGAAGGCGCTCTTGGCGGCAAGACGGGCAAGGGCTTCTACTTCAAGACCAAGGACGAGAACGGCAAGAAGCAGATTCTTGCTCGGAACTTGGAGACCGGCGAGTACGAGGACCAGGGCAAGCCCCGCTTCGACTCCATTGGTGCAGCCCGCAAGGGTGGCATCAAGGCCCTGCTGGCTGGCACCGATAAGGCCGCACAGCTGGCTTGGTTGGCCACCGCCGACACCCTGATCTACGCCGCCAACCGCATCCCCGAGATCGCTGACGACATCGTCAACGTGGACCGTGGAATGTGCTGGGGCTTTGGCTGGGACCGCGGACCCTTCGAGACCTGGGACGACCTGGGCGTTGGCGACATCGTCGCGCGCATGGAGTCTGATGGCCTGACCGTTCCTGCATGGATCAAGGACATGTTGGCCAGCGGCCGCGAGAGCTTCTACGCCCGCAACGGCGCTGGAAACCGGACCTTCTGGGACATCCCCTCCAAGAGCGCCAAGGTCATTCCGACCCCAGCCTCTTGGCTGATTCTGGATGAGCTCAAGGTGCAGGAGAAGGTGGTCGCCAAGAACACCTCCGCCAGCCTGTATGACCTGGGTGACGGCGTTCTGGGCTTGCGTTTCCACAGCAAGATGAACGCCCTGGACGATGACATCTTCAAGATGTACTCCCAGGGAATGGACGAGCTCGACGCTGGAAAGTGGGAAGCACTCGTTGTCGGAAACCAGGGCGGTCCCGCCTTCTGCGCTGGCGCCAACATCTTCGTCGTGATGATGATGGCCATGCAGCAGCAGTGGGACGCGCTGGATACGATGATCAACGGCAT
>JBLHMA010000491.1:0-4151 GCA_047621545.1 Cognaticolwellia sp.
GAGTACATCTGCGCAGAGGGCGTCGACGCCCTGGAGGCCATCCGTACGGTCATCCGCGACCAGCTCACCCGCATCGACGCCATCGTGGCCCACATGCAGGAGCTGGAGGGTTGGTACGGCAAGTTCCGCGACCACTTCGCCGAGCCGGTGACCAGCACCCTGTTCATCGAGGTCCCCCTTCGCGACGACCTAAAGACCCTGTTGGAGCCCTACTTGGGCACCGACGCCGCCCAGCGTCGTGAGGCTCTGGAGCTGCTCTTGGGCCGCGCTCTGCGCCGCATGAAGCTGGACACCCTCACCGATCTGGAGTCGCAGCTCTCGGGGGAGCGGGATCGTTTCCGCGACAAGCTGGCAAGCGAGGCGTTCTTCGCTCTGAAGGGCGATGAGACAGGGAGAACAGCCGCTTTCGTCACCGAGGACAGCGAGCCCCAGCCTGGATTCTTGGAGCGTTACAGCCTGCTCGCCGCTCTGGAGCAGATGCCCTACCAGGACGTGACCGCTCTACTCAAGCAGCTCTATGACAAGGGCCTACCCTGGATCGAGCCCACGCCAAAGGACCCTACTGGCGGCGCGACCTTGGAGCCTGTGGCCGATGCTTTCTTCGGTATCTCCAGCTTGGAGGGCCGCTTTGTGGAGCAGCTCTTCACCACCTTCAAGGGCCTGCAGCCCCACAAGCTGCCCTTCCGCCCCCAAAAGGTGGGCACCAACGACCCCAGCGAGCTGGTCTTCTTCACTGAGTGGTCGGCCTTTGCGGCCTACTTCATCGGCGAAGTACACGGCGCTGGCGGACTGGAAGCGCACTACGAGCGACTGCTCTACGATCCGGTTCGTCCCTCCGCTCTGCACATCCACACCGACTTTCATACCTTCCAGGACATGGTGCCGATGGAAGAGCAGGAGGTGCGCTGGACCGAGCGTGCCTGGAAGCTCTTCCACCAAGCCCAGATGCTGGGTCTGATCTGCAGCCGTCGGCGCCGCCATGGCGACGATGAGCGGGTCAGCTTTACCCGCCGCCGCCGCAGCACTGCGCTGGATGTGGCTTGGGAAGAGCTGGGTGTAGAGGCCACCGTCTTGCGCAATCTGTCCTCGGATAGGGCATTCATCCAAGCCTTGACCGCGGACATTGAGCGCCGCATCCAGGACCTGATGGACGCTGGGGGAGATCACGCTGATCTCGTCTGCTTGGCCGACTACTGGACCACCTGCGTGTACCCGGTGGTCAACATCAGCGAGCAGTCTGGGGCCTCGGTCGTCAAGGCGGCCGGCTCTCTGGAGAACCTGGCCATCAGCGAGATCCGGAACGAGTGGTTGCGAAAGGCTGCTGCCGAAGGGACCACCCCCGAGCAGCTGCTCTCCCGCCGCGTTCAGCGTATGGGCGAGCTTGCCAAGTGGACCCAGCCCATCCACAAAGCATCGGGTCTCCCTGTGCCAAGCTCGGCCGATGTGCCTGATGAGCTGCGCGTGGATGAGTGGGAGCTGCTGGCTACTGTTCGAGGCCAGATCGAGCACCTCACCCGCAACGGAGAGCTGCGCGAGTCCCGTGACGAGCTGGGCCGACTGACACTGCGCTTCCCGCGTCTGGCGATTCGCTGGTCGGCTTTCAAGCCGCCCCAGGACGTGCCCGAGTTCCAGGAGAGCGCCCAGAGCTACTGGTACGCCGGCCCACAGGGCAAGGAGCAGGGCCTGAGCGCGACTCAGATCTTGGCCCGCGTACAGCAGGCCCCCAAGGCAAGGCACCGCATCTTTGCGACGGGCTGGCCCGGCTGGAAGGACGCTATGGAGTTGGAGACCGTACGCAAGGGCTTGAGCAGCGCTGCGGAAGCACCACCGGACGATGGGCCCAGCTTCCACTACGCGGTGGACGGTGAGCGCAAGGGCGTAATGGGCGCGCAGGAGATTGCCGACTTGGCCTCGGCTGCACCGGGATCCGTACACAAGGTCTGGACCCAGGACTTTGGCAGGACCTGGAAGACGGTGGACCAGGTGGAAGAGATCACGTCATTGATGGGGCCACCGCCTCTGGGTGAAGGGCCGCCGCCGTTGGACGAGGCAGAGCCGCCTCCGCTGGATTGATCGGTGCCTCAAGGTCCCGTCATCGAACGCTTCTTCCCCGGCGTGGAACGCACCCGTGGAAGCCTGGCCCTGGCCGAGAAGGCCCACGCCTCGGGCGCAGTTCTGCACTACGCCTTTGAGCGAAACGGCTTGCGACTGCGCCAGCAACGCGTCCGTGGCACCTCGATTCTAGAGATTTTTGGCGGCCTGGTGTCCGAGCAACGAAGCGTGGGCAGCCGCCAGCTCTTCCTGGCCTTGTACGCCGAGCTTGATTCGGAAGACGAGGTACACGGCGCTGTGCACCCGGCCAACGTGGTCTACCGCGCAAGCAGCCCGCCCAAGCTGGTGGACCGGGCCCTAAACCGCTGCACGATGTACCCCTACGGCGCCGGTCCTATCCCCGCCGAGAGCGGCCAGGTGGACTACCGGGTGTGGCTCTGGAGTGTGAGCCGCCCCAGCCAAGTCGAAGCTCAAGACTGGGACTTGGCCAACCTCATGTCCATGTGCACCCAGCTCGCAGCTGGCCCCTCCGACTGGAAGAGCCCCTGGACGGCCACCCAACGCCTGGAGGCTATTGAACGCTGGTCCCAAGCCTACAGCGAGTCCCTGCCCCAGGGGGCCGATAGCGGTGAGCGACTGCGCCGCAGCTACCAGAGCTGCCTGACGGTCGAAGCATGTCTGTGATGCTCTGGGCCACTCTGGCCCACGCCGGCTTTGAAGTGCGCCTCAGCGAAGGGCTCAACCAAGAGCGCAATGTGCGTGTCCCCGGCCACACGGTCGAAGAGCTCATACGGGTGCTGCCACCAGGCATTGAGCCTTGGACCATCTCGGTGATAGTGCCCGAGGCTTGGGTGGTCGCAGACCTGCCGGAGTACGGCCCAGACGACCAGCTCGACCCAGCCCAGGTGGCGGCCATCGTCGCTGGATTGAAACAGGCCGGTCTGCCCAGCGCGTCCTCGGGACCCGAGCAGATAGCTCAGCTGCTGGCCATCGTTCAGAACGGCAGCTTTGAGAGCGAGCGTCCCAGCGCCATGGGCCCCACCTACCTCCCGCCTTGGGTTCTGCTGGCCGCACCCGAGTGGGCGGAGACGCTCTCTTCGGCCCGTCTCGGAGTGGCCATTCTGGCCGAATTTGGTCTGGAGACCGAGCTAGTACGCTACCCCTGCCCCACGACCGCTCAAGGCGTTGCCTTTGGGGTTCGAAGCGGCGGCCAGGCTCCGGAAGGCAAGCTCTGGGCCTTGCCTTTGCCCGGCCAAGCTGGCGTGCTCTACACCGTGCACCCAACTGCCATCCTTTCCCCAGACGCCCGCGAGGAGGACCTGAGTTCCTGGTCCCTGGCCCAGTTCACCGC
Source organism: Cognaticolwellia sp. (assembly GCA_047621545.1). Lineage (GTDB taxonomy): Bacteria > Myxococcota_A > UBA796 > UBA796 > CAJQPC01 > CAJQPC01. The sequence continues at coordinate 3,404 of JBLHMA010000491.1, forward strand.
GCCGGACTTTGACCCCGGCACCCTGGCGGCACCAGACCCAAAGGGGGCGCCGGAGCCCGCCACACCGGCCCCCCAAAAAAGGAGCCCTGAACCCGCCATCACCTCCGACCAATCCATGGCCTGGTGGCTGGGCAGCGGCGGAATGGTGGGCGCTCTGGGGCTGATCGGCGGCTTTGTGTGGCGTCAGCGCAGTCGCGGAGAGCAGGTGTTGGCCCAGCGAAAACGAGACCGCGCGCGGGAGGAGTTTTGATGCTGCTGGCCCTTCTGAGCCTGCCGGCCAGCGCCGACGCCATTCGCTTGGCGGCCGTGTACCACGACGACCAGCCTCATGGCCAGGTTGAGAGCCAGGATCCCAGCTTGCACGTGGTCTCCTGGCCCTTCTGCCCCAGCTATGGCAAGAGCTGCTCAGAGCTGGCCTGGGTCGAGGTTGGTGTGAGCGTGGACGCCTACGTGGCCCGCAGAAATGGACCACATGCGGCTGCAAGCGAGCTCACACTGACCTCGGTGGTGGACATGCAGCCCCTGGCCCGTGCCTTGGAGGACTTCTTCCAAGAGCAGGGCATCACCTCCGATGCGGTCAAGGTAGGCTACGCCCACGGCTTGGTTCAGTCCCTGGACTACCACCTGGACGAAGAGACAGGCTGGACCGAGTATCCCAAGTACGCCATTGAGAGCCTGGTGGATGAGCAAGGGGACTGCGACGACGGCGCGATCTGGACGGCCAGCCTGCTGACTGCTCTGGGCTATT
>JBLHMA010000492.1:0-4141 GCA_047621545.1 Cognaticolwellia sp.
TGAACGCACGGATGTCGCCGGAGGAATGCTCTTGACCTTCACGCTTGGCCTCGAGGTAGGGCTGAATGCGCATCAATAGCTACCTGTTCCGGTTCCGCCGGTGACAATGGCGATACTCGCGCTAGCCCCAAGTCGCGTCGCCCCTGCCTTGATCATATTTTCTGCATCTTGTGCAGTTCGTACTCCACCACTGGCCTTGACCCCCATCTCCGGACCGACCACTTGGCGCATCAGGGTGACATCTTCGATCGTAGCGCCGCCTCCGCCAAAGCCTGTACTGGTCTTTACAAACGCCGCTCCGCCAGCCTTGCTCAGTGCACACCCTGCGATTTTCTCCTCCCGGTTCAGCATGGTGTTCTCGAGGATGACCTTGACCGGCCGACCCTGAGCTGCCCTGACCACTGCTTCGATGTCGCGTAGCACCAAGTCGTGGTCGCCCGATTTGAGCTGCCCGATGTTGATGACCATATCAATCTCCTCGGCGCCTGCAGCGATGGCTGCGCGGGTCTCCGCCGCCTTGACCTCGGACATGGCGGCCCCCAATGGGAAGCCGACTACACAGATAGGCATCGATGAAGTGCCCCGCAGCTCTTGAGCCACAAGCCCAATCCACACGCTGTTGACGCAAACTGACGCAAAACCATATTCGCGCGCCTCTTTGCAGGTCTTGAGGATGTCTGCACGGGTTGATGTGGGCTTGAGCATCGTGTGGTCGATGTAGCGCGCGATGTTTTTAGCCCCGGCGCTCACGCTGCCATCGGAGCCCAAACGGGCGATGCCACGGCTCTCTAAGGCCTGAGTGCTGGGATCTTGCCACCCACCGATCACCGACTGAAGGGGCGGAATGGCGGCCTGTTGCGTTTGCTGCAACAGGCGCTGTTGCACCCTTTCTGCGATGGCCTCGACGAGTTGGTCCAGATCGCGGTCGCTTGACATGACGTCTCCAATGAGCGGCCCCCACTCTATCCTAGCTCTGACTCGGGGCAACCTTGGCCACCCTAGGGGTTAGAATAGAGTAGTGAATGAACGCGATTCAAATTATGGTCAGCGAGAAGCGCTCGCCCGCCTTGCCCAGCTGGGTCTTGAGGTGGAGAGTCCCATTGCGTCGATGAATTCGACGGGTTCTCACGACGGCTCCACACTAGGAAGCCCGAGTCTAACGGCAAGCCACGCCACGTTGGGCCGTTCCCGCGGGGGGGCAACTGCAGGACCGCTGCCCGAGCTGGTCGGATTGTCACTTGGCCCTCCCCTTGGGCGCGGCGGCATGGGCGAGGTCTTGTTGGGTGTTCAACAGTCCCTAGCTCGCGAGGTGGCGGTCAAGCGTCCCCTCAAACAGAGCGGCGCAAAGGCGCTCCGCCAGGAGGCCCTAATCGCGGCCGAGCTGGAACACCCCAGCGTCATCCCCGTGTACGACTTGGGTGCGGACAGCCGCGGAATGCCCATGCTCGTCATGCGACGGGTGCAAGGTCGCACCTGGGGGGACGGGCTGAGGGCACGCGAGGGCCCTGGGAACACATGGGCAGAACTGCACGACGCGCTCTACATTTTGGGACGCATCTCTCAAGTCCTGGCGTTGGCCCACGATCGTGGCATTCTCCATCGTGATGTAAAACCCGACAACGTCTTGCTTGGGGACTACGGCGAGGTTTGGCTTATGGATTGGGGACTTGCCACTCGCCTGCCAGCCCCCCCCAGCGAGGGGCCAATTGGCACCCCTGCTTACATGCCGCCTGAGCAGGCCCACGCCAATCACCGCGCCCAAGGCCCCCCAACGGACGTCTACACCTTGGGGGCCTGCCTGTATGAAATCCTAAGCGGACGTCCGCCGCACATCGGAGCAAAGGCTGCTTTGGCGAACGCGAGGGTAGGAGAAGTGCGCCCCCTGCCTGTGGATACACCTAAGGGGCTGGTCGCCCTGTGCTACTCCGCCCTGGAGGCAGATCCCTACCGTCGTCCAAACGACGGCAGTGCCTTTTACAAGGCACTGCTGGAGGCATCCAACGCTCTGCGCCTGCAGACCGTTGTCAACGAGGCGCAGGAGAGAGACGCCCTGTTCCGAAAGATCATCACCAACAGGTCCGCGACGGACCTGGAAGTCCACCAGCTCTTCGGCGCCTGCAGGTTCGGCTACCAAGCCGTTCTCGAGGATGACCCGGAGAACAAGCTTGCAAGACACGCCCACGATGCGGCGGTGGCATCAATGGTCCGCTACGAACTGGCTCATGGACGGCTTCCGAGCGCGCGCGCGAGCGCCATCCTCCTAATGGACCAAGACTTCGCCTTGGAAGAGGAGCTGCGCCGAGTCCCCGAGGCTCAACGGCCCCAGCAAGCCCCTGCTCCAGTAGCTCCGGCTCCGCTACCCCCTGAGCGACAAAGCCAGCTACCCTTGGCAGTGGTCGGCGTGTTGGCGGTGCTCGGCTGGGTGGCTGCAGCAGTCGCCTTCGCCGGCTGAGTAGCGGGCTGCTTTGTTCTTTAGCACCCAGACACTCTTTAGCGCCAAGCCACTTCACGGATGTCTGCTACAACCGTGTCGCCAAAGGGCGGGATGACTCGGAACATGGCTCCATCCGCATGATCCATGGGGATGCGACGCGCGACCACGTTGGCCAAAACAGAACCGTCTGACCCTATGAGTTCCACTCGCACAGCCAAGCCTGCAGGCTCACCGCTGATCCACTGCTGGCCGAGGGATGTCGTGTTGCCGTGCTCGTCCTGGACGAAGGTCAGGTACTCGGCCGACTGCATATAGGCGCCGTAGATGCTGTTGACGGCACCAACTCGCTCGACCAACTTTTCCCAAGTGTGTGCGCCGGTCCAAGTCGGCCCGCAGTAGCTCATGAAGTCGTAAGTGGTGGCTGCCTCGAAGATGCGGTTGCCAGTCGTGTCAAAGGCCCGCACACCGAGTGTTCCGTCGGACTCCGGATACTCAGGGTCGGCTCCGGCTGCGCCACATCCGGGTGAGTGCTCGCGTCCGTGAGAGTGACCTAGTTCGTGAACGGCCGTGGACGGTGACCCGCTCAAGCCAATGCACACCTTGGTGCCTGGATCGGAAGGGCCATAGCCAACCCAGCACAGGCCAGCTGTTCCACCCGTGGCGTCATCTCCCGGTGAGAAGAGACCGTAGACATACTCGTCATCTTCGGCTCCGACAGCGGCACGCATACCGGTCACTTCGCCGAGCAACGCCGACCAGCCATTGCGAATCCCAATGTCCGTCCCTTGGGGGTCTGCAATCCGGATCAGTACCTCGTCTGCGGGGTACTGACCGTAAAAGGCCTGCCGGAAGCGCTCCATCTCGTCTTCTTCGGTGTTGGGGAGCCGCCCGCTGTTGTCGGCGTTGTACTCAATGGGCACCATGACGATTTTGAGGGGACCAGTCACCACGGTGTCCACAGAGAATGCGCTGTCCTCGGGCCAGGCGTTTCGCCCCTGAATACCGGGGTGATCGGCGTCATTCGTGGCCTCGAGGACCTCGACGGCGATGCCCATATCGGGCCCGATAGCGGAGCCGCGAATGGGGAGATTGAAGGAGGAGCCAAGGTCGCTAAAACTGCCCTCTTTCTTGAAATTCTGCGTCACGATGACAGCATCCACCAAGGCGTCCCCCTGGTAGAGGTAGACCCGAACGCTCAGATCACGCTCCTCGTAGGTGTCCGTAGGGCTCAGGAAGACGCGAAGCACCGCATCTCGGCCCTGGGCCACGCTCACGCCATCGTCACTGACATCGCTCCCGTCTTGGAGCAGCATCTTCTCAGTGACCTGGTAGAAGGCAACGTGCTCGATGTCCACGGACACCGCCGGTGGCAAGTCTTGAAGCGCCTCCTCCAGGCTGCACAGTGGGTCATCCTCCAAGCAGACGAAGCTTACGGGCGTAGGCGCACAGGCGCTTAGGCCAAAGAGGAGCGTGGGCAAGAGGAAGGGTCGGAGCATGGCGCTCTCCATTCAGAAGTTGCGGCCAAGGCCAAGCTTGACCGCGATCTGCTGCGAGGACAAGTCAACGGTATCGTCGGCTGCATCGATCTGCGTGTGCTGCAGGTCAAGGTCGGCACCGAGAGTCAGGAAGGCCGGCGAGGCAAACACCTTTAGGTCCATGTTGAGACTGGCATGAGTCGCCTGGGGCAGTGGGCCAAATGTCTCGGCG
>JBLHMA010000493.1:0-4139 GCA_047621545.1 Cognaticolwellia sp.
TGCTCACGCGTGGTGTTACGCACGGCTGCGCGCTGCAGATCATTGGCCTCGTTGCCGGAGAGAGTGTCGAGCGCTTCTGCCAGACCGGGCTCATTCCAGCGTGCGTGGCTCATGCCCGAGAGGAGTGCGAGCTGCTTCCCTCGATCCGGTCCCCCACCCGTTGGCATCATGACCTGCTGATCCCAGGAGAGGCTACTGGCGATCTGGCTGAGGGTGTTGATCTCGGCCAAGCGGGTCTGGAGTTCGGTCCAGGCTGCGGTAGGGGTCATTGTTGCTCGGAAGCTGGGAATTAACGGCAAGGCTGGGTGCGGTAGTCAAAGGCACCCAGAGGCGTGCCAAAAAAACAGTAGTCAGCAAAGAGAGCGAAGTCCCCACACTCGGCGGGGCCTGAGACAAAGCCGTCGACGACCAGGTTGTCGTCCGCGTCGCACTCCGGGTAGGCCGGGTAGCCCTTCTCGTCGCTTCCATCGCAGTTGTAGTCCCAACTACCCTTTGGGGTACTGGACTCAAAGAAGTAGATTTGGCTCGGGTTTACGTCGGCGTTTTCATCGTCGCAGTCGTCTGGGTTGGCGACGTAGCCATCAGGCGCGGTGCAGAGCTCTTCGGTGAAGTCCTGCTTGCGGCCGTAGGTGTCGGCATCGCTGTCCAGGTAGAAGAGCTGCCCATCGTCGGGGTTGTCGTCGATGAGCTGGTTGCAGTTCTGGTCTTTGCCATCGCAGAGTTCAGGGGCGTTGGGGTGGACGCTCGGATCGCCATCGTTGCAGTCCGTCGCCATGTCGTTGGTGACCCAGCCCTCCAAGCCTTCGCAGACGTCCGCGGGCTCGTTGATGTTGCCGTAGCTGTCGCCGTCGGCATCTTCATAGCGGAGCACAAGCTGGCTGGGGTCGTTCTCGTTGGAGCCGTCGCAGTTTTGATCGACCTGGTCGCAGAGCTCTTCGGCTCCCGGGTACACGGTGTCATCGGCGTCGTCGCAGTCGTCGCTGTTCTCCACGCCCACACCGTCGGTCGGCGGCAGGCAGCTTGTCGGGTCGCCAAAACCGTCTAGGTCCTCGTCTGCAAACCGCACGCAAGGGGGCTCGCCGGGAACGATGGGGTAGGGGGTCAGACATGCAATGAGCCAGAACATGTCGAGGCTCTAACCCGGCAGGGCGTTAAGAGAGCGCGCAGGAGAGGACCCCAATGAAGCTCACCGGCAAGATCCTTCACTTGAGCACCGACCCCAGCCTTCTGCGCGGTCAGCTCGACGGCCAACTTGATGGGCAGAGTCCGGAGCCAAACGGGGCCGATTATCACTTCGCAGTCAACACGGACGCGATGATCTCCGGGCGCGCCTGCACCTTGGGCTACACCCCCGAGATCCTGGGACCTTGGTTCTTGGTGAACTTTCGGGAGGTGGTCGAGCACGACGACGTGCGCAGCTTCGGGACGCAGGTCATTGTTGGCGGCCAAGCCTATGGAAGTGGCTCCTCTCGTGAGCACGCTGTGGTAGCCCATCAAGGGGCAGGAGTGGAGCTGGTGGTCGCCGACTCCTTCCAGCGGATCTTTCAGGAGAACATGGTGTACCTGGGGCTGCCCTTCAGCACCGATCGCGGGGTCATCACGCGTCTGGAGCAGGGCGAGGACTTGGACACGGCGGCGTTGGCGGAAGAGCTGCCGCCCTTCTTCAAGAAGGTCTCCCAGGCGGGGGGCTTGATGCGCTACGGCAGCCAGCTCTTGGCCGGTGAGATCGAGCCCACCTACGAGACCCAGCCGGTCGCTCGGCCCTTGAACATGGTCGAGAAGATCATCGCCGCCAAGGTCTGGGGCGGAGCAGCCGCCACGGAAGATGGGATCCAGGCTGTCTCACCCGGAGACCAGGTGCTCTGCCGCGCGGCTTTTCGCGGAATGCACGAGTACACCGCTGGCATGGTGATGGACTTGTACGAGAAGGAGTGGGGCCAAGCGCCCATGCATGCTCCGGAGTTGGTGGCCGCCTTCGAGGACCACTTCGTGCTCATCGACCAGCCCTCGGTCCCGGACAGCGTGAAAAATGCCCGTCTGGCTCCTGCGATGAAGCTGACGGAAGAGATGGTCCAGGCCAGCGAGCGCTTTGGCATCCGCTTGCACGGACCGGGTCGGCCCTTTCCCCCCGGTGTCTGCCACCGGCTCGTGGTTGAGGACTACGCCATGCCCGGCGATGTGATCGTGCTCACGGACTCCCACAGCCCCACTGCCGGTGTGATGAATGCGATGGCGTTTGGGGTGGGCAGCACCGCGATGGCCTTCGCCCTTCGCACGGGGCTGATTCCTGTGACGGTGCCCAAGGTGGTTCGCATTGAGGTGCATGGCGACGCCAAGGGTGTGCTCTCTCCCAAGGACCTGATCCTGCACATCATCGGCGATCCCTACTTCCGCGAGGAGCACTGGCGCACAGGCCCCACGGACACCTGCGTTGTGGAGTTTGCGGGCCCTGGTCTGGACCAGTGGAACGTCGACGAGCTCTCGGTGTTGACCAACATGACCGTCGAAGGCGGGCTGATGACCGGCATTGTGGCCCCTTGTAAGCCCCTTGTGGACTTCTTGGTGTCACGCCGAGGACTCAAGGCCGAGCAGGTGGAGGCGGCCTTTGTACGCGCCGATGCGGGGGCCGAGTACACCCGTACTATTCGCATCGATCTGGACGAGGTGCCCCTGACTGTGGCAACTCCTGGTGACAGCCGGAACCGGGCACCCTTGGCCGAGCACACCGATGTTGCCATTCACAATGTGGTCATCGCCAGTTGTACGGGTGGTTCACTGGCTGACCTGCGCGCTGCGGCCGATGTGCTTCGCGGGCGTACCTTGGCCAAGGGGGTGCGCCTGACCGTGACGCCGTCCAGCGCCGACGTGGCCAAGGCTGCTGGAAAAGAGGGTCTGCTGGCGCTCTTTGAGGAGCTGGGCGCAGTGGTGAGTGCTCCGGGCTGCGGCTCCTGCATAGGCAACGGACCGGGAATTCCCTACGAGGGAGAGACCACCGCGAGCACCACAAACCGGAACTTTGCCCGTCGAATGGGCGCCCCCGGCCCGGTCTACTTGGTCAGTCCAGCGGTTGCAGCCGCCAGCGCGGTAACCGGCAAGTTGACCGACCCCAGGGCCCTCTGAATGGGACCGGGCGGCGCGGCCTAAATCGAGTCAGAGCTGCGTGTGACAGAAAAGGCTTTTATCTTTCACACCGCGTCCCGTAGCATCATGACATGGCGCAGGACATCAACCCAGATTTGGCGTTGTTCCTACACGAGCTGAGCTCGGAGGAGGTACAGCGCTTGCTGGTCTACCTGAATGGGCAGACCACTTTCGCCAAGGAACAGGCTGGCCTCGCAGCGAAGCGTGCGGCGGTTTGGAACACTCCTTTGGCCTGGGCTGCGGTGCAGCAGTGTGAGCAGTATTGGCAGGACTCCTGGCAGGATCTGCAGATCTTGCTGAGCGAGGTGGCCTTGCGCACGTCAGACACCACTTGGGAGAACTGAACGGGCTTAGGCGTCAGTCGGGGTGTTAGGGCAGAACCATGCGCTTTCACGAGTCGGTTTTCGACGTTTACTTCGATGATCTGGACCTCTTCGGGGTCCTGCACAACGCCCGCTATCTGCTCTTTATGGAGCGCTGCGTTGGCGAGTTCTGGAAGAAGCTGGGGTGGGCCGGTTTTGATGACGAGAAGCATCCAGATCAGTTCCATTTGGTGCGTGAGAATCAGGTGGAGTACCTCACGCCTTTCGAGGGGGTGGGTGAGATCCGGGTGCGCGTTTATGTGCAGCGGGTCGGGGTGACCTCACTCGTGTTCAGGTTTGAGATTCGCCCCATGGACGAGGACAGAGTCCTAAGCTCTGGCCGACGCGTGGTGGTGTGCGTGGATCCAGACACCCGAAAGAAGCGCCCCTGGAGCCAAGCTTTCTTGGACAAGATAGCGCCGTACCTGCCGCCTGCAGGTGACTGACAAGGCGCGATTGGCGGCCCTTGGGGTGTTGCTTTTGATCACGCCGCTGGCCTTCTACCCGGGGCTGCTCTCTGGGCAGGTTCCGCTGCTTCACCCGTGGGAGTCGGTCTACGTTGAGTTCCTGCGTGCGGAGACGGTCTCCCAGGTCTTGAATGCTCATGCGCCCCTCTGGAGCAGCGGTCACCTGGCT
>JBLHMA010000494.1:0-4112 GCA_047621545.1 Cognaticolwellia sp.
CCGCCCCATCCTTGCTGTGACTTTGTACCGAGCTTGGGGGATCCGAGTGAAGACCCAGGCTGACCCCAGCGAGTCGCCACCGGAACTCGACGCCATTCAGTCCCGCTTCGTGGCCAGCACGTGGGCCTTTCGGGCAAGCGCTGAGCGCGCCGCTGCCCTGCGCTTCGAGCGCCTCGCGTGCACTCTAAGGGCTGTTCAGGCTCCACAGACTGTGGTCGATTTGGCCCAACGCGCTGTCGTCGATGAGCGCCGGCACATTGGCCTGTGTGATGGGCTCGCGACACACTTCGGCTGGACTGGTTCTCCTCTTCCACCCGGCCCCCATGCGCCCATCGGTCCTTCCCAGGCTTCTGCCGGTGAACGCCTGCTCTATGAGATGGTCTCTTCTTGCTGCCTAAGCGAGACCCTCAACGCTTGCATGCTGCGGGCGATCTTAGACCGTGCCTCGTCCCCGATGATCCGTGACACCGTTCGAAGCATCCTCGGGGACGAGGTCCACCATGCGCGCTTGGGTTGGCTGTATTTGGAGCATGCACGCGGCGGAGACGTTGGGGAATTCTTGGGTCCGCTGCTTCCGCGCATGCTCCAGGGGATTGGCGCCGAGTACATCGACGCCCCAGACCCACCCGGTCGGGATGCGCCGCGTTTGGCGGCTTGGGGAGAACTCGACCAGGAGTCCCGCTCGGCCATCTTTCACGCGGCCATGCGGGACGTCGTGCTGCCCGGTCTTGAACGTGTGAAAGTGCCGACAGGGGCTGCGCGGGCTTGGCTGGCTGCCCACACCGGGGCATCTCATGACAAGGCACCCGGCGCCAGCGGGTGATCAACGCACGCTCGAAGACACCCAAGTCCACGCTGGTCTTGCTGGCGCGAATGGGCAAAAAGTGAATGGCGTGGTTGTAGACTGCATGCATGCCTTCCCGTCGCCAACTTCTCCTCGCCTCAGTCGCTACGCTCGCTGTGGGCTGCAGCCCAACTCCGAGTCTCCTGGACACGCACCCGGACAGTGACCCCTCGGACGGTGACCCCTCGGACAGCGGCACAGGCACCGATACGGGCCCCCAGGACACCGGCCCCTTTGATACGGGCGCCCCCGAAGACTGCGCGGTCACAGCCTCGCTGGACTCGGGGCCCTTCTTCCGCCCAGATGCACCCGACCGCACCGAGCTGCGTACCCTAGACGAGGATGGCCCGATTCTGCGTCTGCGCTTCCAGGTGCGCAGCGCCGCGGACTGCGCTTTGCTGCCGGGCACGAGCCTGGAGCTGTGGCACTGTCAACGGAACGGCCTGTACGACATGCAGAGCGAGGAGATGCACTACCGTTGCAAGGTGACGACCGGTGAGTTCGGGAGAGTTGTCATTACAACTTTAAGGCCGCCGGGATACGGTGACATGGAGAACCGTATTCAGGCCCACCTCCACTTAAAGCTGATCCACCCCGAGCACACGACACTCGTCACGCAACTGCGCTTTGCAAATGATCCGGACGATGACGGAACCACGCCAGCAGGTCTGTATTTGGACCCGACGGTTCTGGAGGATGGCGCTGAAGATGTGAGCTTTGTGTTCTCGCTTTCCCCGAATAGTTGAGACGCATCCAACTGCAGTACTTAGCTCGGTGCGGATGCTAGCACGCTGTCGATCGCACCGCGTAGGACCCAGGCAGCGTCTGCAGCGCTCAGGGACTCAGCATCAGCCAGTGCTTGGGCGACCAAGGCCTGCTCGCCAGCGGTGAGTGCCGGATGCAGTCTAATTTGGATTAGGGCCTGGGTGTAGGTTGCTTGGCACCCGGCAGCGTCTCCTTTATTGAAGAGGGGCACGCCTATGGAGACCGCCTCTGAGAGCCCTTCAATGACCTGGCGATGCCCAGCAGCCCGCGGCGTAGCACCAGGAAGTAGCTCTAGGGAGATCAACTCCAGAGCGAAGGGACCGGGTTGCTTGTCGGCCAGCAGAAAGCCAACCTCGTCAATGCGCGACAGGTTGGTATCCAGGGCTGGAGCGCCCGCTACGGGCCTGCCAAACGAGGTGGGCCGGAACTCCGCCAGCGGTAGCTCCACCACCGTCAGATCCTCCGCCTGAGTGGGCACCGAGACCCGGTAGGAGCCCGCCCGCATCGGCACATCCCGGCGGCGTAGGGTGAAGTCGTAGGTGCGGCCGTCGCCCCGAAGGGTCAGGCGGATTGCGCGGGTCTCCTCCATGGCCTGTCTGGGCAGGGGGGCCCGCATTGAGGTGAAACCTCCATTTTGCTCAAGAGAGAGCTCCCCAATGAAGCGCACGGAGTCATCCATCGAGACGGAGGACGTAGACACCCCACCCATCACGGTGTCGTTCACGACAATCCACTTGAGATCCTCTGCGCTGATGGCGAGGAGCTGGCTCATAAGGACGTACAACAGCATGGAGAGGCCGGGGGAGAGTGGGGGTGTGTCATCCCCCTCTTGAGCCACTTGCCAGTCGTAGATTGCGAACTGATTCGGGGCGGTCATCGGTTAATAGATCCGCTCCGGTTCCCATGGACGCTCAGCTCCTCAGCGACTTGATCTTGTTGAACAGCGGCCCAATGAGTTGGGTCGCCACCGGAATGATCAACAGGCCATAGAGCAAGCCCAGAATACCGTCACAGGCTGCCGTCACAGCCCACTCCACCAAGCCGACAAGTCCGCCCGGAACCACGCCCGAGGCCAACTCGGCCAGGTGGTGGATGTCCTGGTAGGGATGGTGCACGCCGAGCTCATGCAGGCCGTGAACGACGATGTTCCCGCCCACCCAAAGCATCGCTGCGGTGCCCACAACCGAGAGCACCTTGAGCAGCTTGGGCATGCCCTTGACCAGGCCCCGACCCAGGCCACGAATGGCACCGTTGCCGGACTCCGCGGCCAAGTGAAGGCCCACGTCATCCATCTTGATGATCAAGGCCACTGCGCCATACACCCCAGCTGTGACCGCAGTTCCTACAAGTGCCAGGGCCCCCGCTTCAACGAAGAGGCTGCTCTCGGGAATCGTGGACAAGGCGATGGCCATGATCTCGGCAGAGAGAATAAAGTCGGTCTTTACTGCGCCCGCGACTTTCTCCTCTTCTAGTTCTTCGGATGTCTGTGTAGGTTTTTCGCTGGCGTGCTCTTCCTCCTCGTGAGGAAAGACCGCATGGTAGATCTTCTCAGCCCCTTCAAAGCACAGATAGCTGCCGCCCAGCATCAAGAGCGGCGTGATCAGGAAGGGGGCAAAGTTTGACAGCAGCAATGAAGCGGGAAGCAGCAGAACCAGTTTGTTGAACAACGAACCCTTGGCGATCCTCCAGATGATTGGAAGCTCCCGCTCCGGCTGGAACCCCTGCACATACTTGGGTGTGACTGCAGCGTCATCGATCACCACGCCGGCGGTCTTGCTGCCGGCTTCTGCGGCTGCGGCCGCGATGTCATCTATGCTGGATGCGGCCAGCTTTGCGATGGCTGCGACGTCGTCCAACAAGGCCAAGAGACCGCTCATTTGTTCTCCGTTGTATCCAAGAGTTCGGCGATCCTGCCGCGAAGCGTCGGCAACAGGTCCGCCTCAAACCAGGGGTTACGTTTCATCCAGCCTCGGCTGCGCCAAGATGGATGGGGTAGGGGAATGGCTGTGGGGCCATACTCAGGGAAGTGCCGCACGGTCTCCGTCAGGCTGCGCTTACGCGCCTTACCCAACACGAACTTGTGAGCGTACTGTCCAACCACCAGGGTCAGCGACACATTGTCCAGCATGCCCAAGAGCCTGGCGTGCCACGTCTCGCCACAGCGGGCCGGAGGCGGAAGGTCTGCGCTCTTTCCGCGACCTGGGTAGCAAAAAGCCATTGGAACGATGGCAAAGTTTCGCGGGTCTTCGAACTGTGCTCGATCTACGTCCAACCACTCTATAAGGTGCTCGCCGCTCGCGTCATCCCAGGGAATTCCAGAGGCGTGAACCTTGGAGCCGGGGGCCTGTCCCACCAGTAGAATTCGGCTCTCAGGATGTACACGCAACATTGGCCGAGGCTCCAAGATCTCCTGGCACAGAGTGCAGGCTCGGATCTCTTGGGCGAGCTGGGACAAGCTCACGCCTTTTGCCGGATTTTGTAGGTTAGAGACATGCAGTCCCGT
>JBLHMA010000495.1:0-4096 GCA_047621545.1 Cognaticolwellia sp.
CCGCCTGGTTGACGAAGGACATCCAGTCGGGCTGCTCTATGGTGCTCGTGGGCTCTGGCACAGCCGTCTCGCTCTGGCCTTGTCCCTGGTTCTGGGCCTGGCGCTGGTTGTGGCGCTGACGCCGGTTGTGGCGCGGGCTGTTGTTGGGCGAACGGCGGCTCTGGGCGGGCATAGGGCTCTCGACGGTGCCTACCAATGCTACAGGATCAGGGCCGAGGTTCCGGGACAAAAATGAATCCCCGGCCCCGGCATCCGGGTCTCGATGTCCGAATCAGCGCCTGCCAAGCGGCATCTATGTCGTCTCGCTCGGACTCCGGGTGGTGGGCCAAGTAGTCCCGGGCAAAGCAGCTGTACTGGTTGTGGGGCGCGAGCTCGGGTTTGTGACCTTGGGCCACCTGGGCACGGCGGGTGGCCTCGGCTTGCAGGGCATCGGCCAGGGTGGCCCCGTGGTTCTCCGTGATCCAGGTCATCAAGGTGATGGTGAAGGAAAAGCCGGGCCCAAAGTGTGCGGCGAAGAAACTGCGTACATTCTGGGTGTTGCGGTAGCTGTCGCTGATCACTGTGGCCGCATCCAGCGGCGCTGTGCGCCAGTCCAACTGGGAGCTTGGCTTGTGGCTCTCGGGTCCCAAGCGCTCGCCGCTGCGCAAGAAATGGCTGATGCGGTCGTGGATCTGGAACTTGCCGCCGGCACTGGACAGTCCCAGCTTGTGGGCCAGGTCCATCAGCTCTTGGCGGTACCAGTAGTGGGCGTCGAAGCGTTCGGGGTCTATTCCGGCGTGAAGTTCAGGGCGCATTGCGGGTCTCGCGGATTTTGCGGGCGATGGTCAAGGCGCATTCTTCTAAGCCTTGGGCCCAGGGGACGTTTGGGGCCCAGCCGGTGGCCTTGAGAGCGCTCGGGTCCAGGGCGTAGCGGCGGTCGTGGCCAGGGCGGTCAGGGCCCTGGGTGATCTGCACGAAGTGGCCGACACAAGCGAAGAGCTGTGTGGTCAGTTCCCGGTTGGTGCACGCCATCTCTGCGCTGATGTGCCAGGTCTTTCCTGGAGTCAGGCCCGCGACGTGCAACAGAGCGTCGACGTGGTCCTGCACGTGAATCCAGTCTCGGATCTGTAGGCCGTCACCATAGAGTTGGATGTCTTGGCCGGCCAGAATGCGGTCAAGCACGCTGGGAATCAGCTTCTCCCTGTGTTGTGTGGGCCCGTAGTTGTTGGTGCAGCGGGTCACGCTGACGGGTACCCCAAAGCTGCGCGCGTGTGCCCAAGCCAGCAGATCGGCGCCGGCTTTGGAGGCGGCGTAGGGATTGCTCGGGGCCAGAGGGGCGCTCTCCGCGCACGGGGGCGCGCCGATGGGCAGGTCGCCGTAGACCTCGTCTGTGGACACTTGGATGAAGTGCTTCACTGGGGACCGAGCCGCTTTCTCCAGGAGCACTTGGGTGCCGCCAATGTTGCTCTCTAAGAACAGCCCGCCGTGTGTCAGGGAGCGGTCGACGTGGGACTCGGCAGCAAGGTGAAAGACCAGGTCTATGCCTGAACCCCACGCCCTCTCAACAGCCTCCGGATCCTGAACCTCTCCATGCTCGAAGCGGTAGCTTGGACCGGCTTTGTCATGGGCTTGCGGGTCTGCCGCGTAGGTCAGGGCGTCCAGATTGCACACCTGCCAGGTGGGGTAAAGCGCCAGGATTCGGTGGATCAGCTGGGCACCGATAAACCCGCTTCCTCCGGTGACCAGGACCCTCATTTCAGCTCCACCAAGCACTGGTCGCCCAGGTGTAGACGGGCGACGCCTTGTCCGCGGACCCGAGCTCCTTGACCGATCAAGCTCTGGCTGAGCTGAACGCCCTGTACGTGGCAGTGGTCCATAAGGATGGAGTCCTCGATCGTGGCTTGGTTGAGCTGAGCACCGGCTCCGATCGCGGCATTGGGGCCGATTCGACCGCCGTGTACCCGCGCACCGGGACCCACGAACACCGGATGCCGCACCTCGCACGCCAGGACCGCGCTGGGGTCGATGCGGCTGCCTTGGGCCAAGAGCAAGCGGTTGGCGGCCAGCAGGTCTTGAGGTTTGCCGGTGTCCTTCCACCAGCCTTGGACCTCGGTGGCCACCACAGGCTCCCCGCGATCAACCAGTACCTGCAAGGCATCGGTGATCTCCAGCTCGCCCCGTCTCGAAGGCTTTAGGGTGCGCGCGGCGTCAAAGATCCGGCCGTCGAGTAGGTAGATGCCGGTCAGTGCCAGATCGCTCTGGGGGTGCTCGGGCTTTTCTTCCAGTCGGATGACGCGCTCACCCTGGACCTGCACCACCCCAAAGCGTTGGGGGTCGGGAACACGGGCCAAAAGTAGTGTCGCAGCATTCTTTTCGGCCAAGTGACGCTGCACCATCGGCGCCAACGAGCCCTGGAGCAAGTTGTCCCCCAAGAACATCAGGAAGGGTGCATCGCCAAGAAAGTCCTGGGCTTTGAGCAAGGCGTGGGCCAAGCCAAGTGGTTCCTCCTGCTCGATGCAGGTGATGCGTACACCCAGCTCGGATCCATCCCCCAGCGAGGCCCGTATCTCCGCCCCGGTATGTCCCACGATGACCCCCACATCGCTGCAGCCGGCTTGGCGCACCGCGTCCACCGCGTAGTGGAGCAAGGGGCGGCCGGCTACCGGTAGCAGCTGTTTGGAGCGGGTGAAGGTCAAGGGGCGCAGTCGAGAGCCCTTGCCGCCGGCCAGGATCAGGGCCTTCATCCCCGGGTTCGCTCCCAGATCTCCGCGCCCCACACGTCCCACGGCAGGCGCTGCTCGTCGGGATCTGCGGGATCAAAGACCTGGTCCACTAGGTAGATCAGGGCCGCGGGGGTCTCAAAAGGGTTGGCCAGCCCGTGGGCCACGCCGGCTGGGATGCGCACCAAGCTTGGCTCTCCGCCACCCAAGGTGACTCTCTGCAGCTGGCCGTTGGTGGGCGAGTCTTTGCGAAGATCGCGAAAGGCGACGATTATCCTACTGTTTTCCGGAATGAACCACACATCGTCCTGGGACAGGTGCAGGTGCCAGGCCTTTACGCCGCCGGGCAGCAGCACGCTGTGGTTGATCTGGCGCACCACAAAGTCGGGTATGGAGAGCAAGGCGCCGGCCTGATCCAGTCGGCCCAGCTCGACAAAGCTGCCGGAGTCGTCCCGATGGGCCTTGAGAGGGCGCACGACCACGCCATCGATGGGCTGCTGGGCACCGTATTTCTGGGTGCTCAGGGCCGCGCTCAGAGCGGGATCCAGGTCTTGGCGATCGACTGGGGGCATAGGCGGATGGTACACCCCTCTCCCACCTGTGTTGGAGTGTGGCCGGAGATGATCAACGCAAAGCGGGTGGCTGTGGTGCTGCCCGCCTACAACGCGGCCGAGACCTTGGCGCGGTGCATCCAGGAGATCCCCGAGGGGGTGGTGGACCTGCGCATTCTGGTCGATGACTGCAGCAGCGATGACACCGTGGACGTGGCGCGGGCCTTGGGCATCGAGCAGGTGCTGGTGCAGCCGGAGAACCGCGGCTACGGTGCCAACCAGAAGCGCTGCTACCGGGCCGCTCTGGACGCTGGAGCCGACGTGGTGGTGATGTTGCACCCGGACTACCAGTACGCGCCAAGCCAGCTTCCGGCCTTGGCCTGGCCCATCGCCACCGGTCAGTACGATCTGATGCTGGGCAGCCGGGTCTTGGGGGGCGGCGCACTGCAGGGGGGCATGCCCCTGTGGAAGTTTGGGGTCAACCGGGCCCTGACGGCCACCCAGAACGCGCTCTTGGGCAAGTCGCTCTCGGAGACCCACACTGGATACCGGGCGTACAGCCGACGTTTTCTGGAGACCCTGCCCTGGCAGGACAACGCCGACGACTTTGGCTTTGACGCCCAAATCCTGGCCCAGGCCGTTCACTTCGGCTTTCGCATCGGTGAGATCTCGGTGCCCACCCGCTACGCGCCGGACTCCTCCAGTATCCAGCTGGAACCCGCACTTCGATACGGCGTGGCCTGTGTAGAGACAGCCCTGCGCTGCCGTTTGGAGCGCTTGGGGCTGCTGCGCTCCAAGATCTTTGTGGCCAAGGTGCCCTGATGGCCAGCTCGGGGAGCGTCAGCC
>JBLHMA010000496.1:0-4060 GCA_047621545.1 Cognaticolwellia sp.
ATCCTGAGGATACACAGGTCGAAGGCTTGGTCAGCCTGCCTGCTCTAGTAGCCGCGCCCCCACCTCGGCCAGCATCCCACTCAACCCCCGGTGGTTGATGCCCCAGACGTGTTCGCCCCGGTAGAGCTCCGAGACCGCGTGGTCCAGCTCACTGCCCCCCCAAAGCACCGCCACATCGCAGGTGCGCAGGTCGGCGTCGGCCTGGCGCTTTAGGCGGCGTGCGGTTCCGGAGATCAGTCGAAGCTTTAGCGCATGCCCGTCAGCCAGGTGCTTGAGCTGCTTTCGGTAGGCCACGCTTCCGCCGACCAAGCAGAGTTGTGTGACGCCAGCCAGCTCTGCGGCCTGAACCACCTCGCTGTAGCGGGTCCGCAGGCCCGTTTCGCCTAGCTCGCAGCGCTCAGCGGACACGGAGATGGCCAGGCTGTCTGGGCTGGCCGTCTGCTCTGGGCCGACCAGGACGATTCGCTCGCGTAGAGCTTGGGGCAGGGGACTGTCATGCACGGCCCGCAGACCGCTGAGCAGCACGTCTGGGGCTTGGTCCGCCAACAGGAGAAGGGCCTCCCAGAGCTCGGTCTCATCGGCCAGACCTCGGGCGCGGAGCAGCTGCCGAAGGGTGGGGGACGGCGCGGTCTGGGTGCGCAGGGCGTGCAGCTCAGCCTGGGCGGCGCTCTGGGCCGCACGGGCGCCGGTGGAGAGCTGGCTGTGGCTCTTGAGCTGGGCTTCGAGGGTGGAAATGTGTGCTTGGGCGGCCTGGAGCTCGGAGCGCACACCCTTGAGCTTGCCCGTCGCCTCTTCCGCCTTGAGCTTCGCGTTTTGTTCGCGCTTTCGCAGGTCCTTGGCTTGGGCCTCGGCCTCCAAGGTGCGTGCGGCCAGGGCGTCCACTTCTCCTAGGAGCACCGCGAGCTGTTCTTGTCGGCGGGTGGCTCCGACCAAGCGGGCATCTGGATCCACTGGTGGGATGGAGACCGTGGAGGTCTTCTTCTTGGGCTTGGTAGGCCGAGCGGCCGCACCCAGGCTCTTGTGGAGCGCGGCGAGCTGCTTGGTGGAGGGCGCTGGAGGAGCCTTCTTTGGCGCAGGGACCGTGACCCCGGGGGCTGGGGCTTGGCCGTCACGGGAGAAGCCGTGGGCACGCATCAATGCGTCGAGGTCATCCTTGCTGCTCTTGATGCTCATGCTGAACTCCGGCCAGCTTAGTAACCCTCACAGAGCACGGGCTCCCAGGTGGCCAGGTTGTTTCCTTCGCTGCACTCTTTGACGGTGTCTTCGGGGTCGACGCGTACGCTGACTTGCTGGTCGCGCAGCAGGTAGCCGTGGGTCTGGAAGACCAAGCCGGGCTCCAGGCTGTGGGCGCCGACGGACTGGTCCTCGAAGCGGTGCAGCTCGGTGGTCTCGCCGGTGATGTTGTCGGTGAGGAGGATGACTAGGTCCACGGAGGCGATGGGCAGGGGACCGGCATTTCCGAGCTGGAAAGCAATCTGTGCACCCTCTCCCTCGCAGGAGGCCACGCAGACGTCCAAGTTGGCCACGAGCAAGTCGGCGCTGCCGATGAGCTCCGCCTGGCGCTGGGCGTTGAGCCGGCGGGCGGCCCGGGGGGGGGCTGGGGGGGCCGGGATGCTGCCGTCGGGCAGGGGGTTGCTCAAGGTCATCATGTTGGAGCGCCAGGAGGCGGTGCCTTCGGTCCAGCCGTTGTCGGGGTGGCCGATGACGGAGATGGAGCCGCCGCCGATGACGATCTCCACGGAGTTGTCGT
Source organism: Cognaticolwellia sp. (assembly GCA_047621545.1). GTDB lineage: Bacteria > Myxococcota_A > UBA796 > UBA796 > CAJQPC01 > CAJQPC01. The sequence goes on from JBLHMA010000496.1 coordinate 1,751, forward strand.
TGTCGATGTCGGCGATGGCCAGGTCGCCGTCTGCATCCCCGAAGAGCACGCCCTCGGGGGGCTCAATGCTGAGCAGGATGGTGCCGTCGGCGCCGTTGTGGATGTTGAGGGGTGCGTTGTAGAAGTCCAGTTTTACCAGCTCAAAGGCACCGTCTCCGTCAAAGTCAGCCGCAGCACATCGTCCGCCCTTCGGACCGCTGCTGGTGCGCCACAGCAGTCCGCCGGTGAGCTCCCGCACTTCGGTTGTGTGCGACTGCAGGATGGCGATCTCAGGGGTGCCGTCCCCGTCAAAGTCAGCGATGCAAGGCTGGATCGTGAGCTGCTCGTCCAGGGTGATGGTGTCGCTTAGGGTGCCGTCGCGCTCGTAGACCTGCAGCTCGTTGTAGGTGGAGATGACGACTTCGCCCTGACCGTCGCCGTCCATGTCCCAGCCAAAGAAGACATCGGTGAACACGGTGTCTGGCAGCTCGAAGAGCAGGGTGCCGTCGTAGTCAAAGACCTTGCCGGCGGCCATCACCTCTTGGTAGCCGTCGCCGTCCAGATCCGCGGCGAAGGCACAGTTGGTCTGGTCGTCGTCACGAAAGTAGGACCAAATGGCTTCGCCGGTGGCCCCGTTGACCACGCCGCGGCTGCCGAGAACCTCGGGCAGGCCGTCGCCGTCCAGGTCAGCCGCGGAGTTGTAGAGGCAGGAGTTGAGGGGGTCGATTGTCTTGTCCCGCCAGATCTCACCGTCAGGTAGGTAGGCGGTGGTGTACACGGAGTCGATGCCTTGCAAGTTCCCTGCGGTTTGTAAGTACTCAATCTCCCCATCGCCGGTGACATCTGCCAGGAATAGGCGTCGCCAGGAACTTGCGTAGGCGTTCAGACCGGCCATGGCGCATTCTTCTTGTCCCGTGACGTGGTAGTAGCAACGCGGAAGGGCGGCATCGGAGCCCATGCTTCCGGACTGGTGAGCGATCACTGTCGTGTCGGCGCGGGTAATCACCCCGTCTGAATTTGTGTCGGCTACGCCGCCAATGCTTGGGGGAGTGGGAGTCGCTACGTTCAGGTAGGTGTGGAACTCAATCTCCCACTCCCACGGACTCTCCGTCTTCACCTCCGGGACCCACCCATCACAGTCTTCGTTTGGAGCCAGGATAGACGCGAGAGGAACCGTGACCTCGCAGGCATCATCGATGCAGTCCGCGATCCCATCGCCGTCCGTGTCTGGGCTCCCTTCGTCAATGTCCCCGTCCAAGTCATCGTCCTCTCCATTGCAGACCTCGTCTGGGATTGGCGCCTCGCTCTCGGGCAAGGGGTCGGAGTCTAGACCGCCCGCAGGGGCGTCCCGACGGTCGCCAAAGAGACCGTAGTCGGAGCAGGAGAGCAGGGAGAGGAAGATGAGCATGGTCTTGCCGGGCGCGGCCCCCCTCCCCCATGGGAGGCGGGCGTTGGAGAATCAGAAGAAGCAGGTGCCGCCGCCAGTGGGGAAGAAGTAGGCTTCGCAGTCACTTCTGCTGCCACCTACACCCACGGTGGTGCAGTAGTCATTGGTGGGCTGCGCGCCTCCGTCCAAGTCATCCGGCGCTGCGGGGCCGGCGTCCAAGTAGTCGTCGCCCCCGTCTCCGCTTAGGTCGTCGGCTCCACCGTCTCCGCAGAGGTCGTCCGCTCCAGCGCCTCCGCTGATGGTGTCGTCCCCGGATCCGCCCTTGATCTCGTCGGCGCCGTTGTCGCCGTTCAGGGTGTCGTTGCCTGCGCCGCCCTCGATTTGGTCGTCGCCCTCACCGCCGTTGATCACATCGTCATTGCCGAGGCCCACGATGACGTCGTCGTGGCCACCTCCGTTCAGGGTCTCGTTGATGAGCGTGAGGTAGTCAGAGCCATCAATCAGGTCGTTTCCATCTCCACCGTTGCACTCAGCGTCGATGGTCGTTCCAATAGGACCACGAAGGTTCCGAGCGCCGGGGAAGGTACCTTCGGTGAAAGACAGGTCATCCTGTCCCGGCCCACCATCCAACACCACGGTGTCGATGGAGCCCTGCGGCTCCACGCAGCAGAACTGGTTGCCTGCGATGTCCTGCCCCCACGCATCGTAGCCGTATGTGGCCGGATCGTACACCACCGTCGCCACCCCATTCCCAGCCGTACCCCCAGCCCGGTTCAAGTCACAGGTCCAGGTTGTCCCACCGGCGTCGAGCTGGCACACATCCACGGCGCTGCCGCCCGTCGCGCAAGTCGAGGAGCTGAATGGAGATGGGCAAGCGGCCTGGGCCACCCCACTGCTAAGCGCCATCACACTCAGGAGCGCGGCTCCCAGTAGGCTTGCTTGCT
>JBLHMA010000497.1:0-4055 GCA_047621545.1 Cognaticolwellia sp.
GCTCAGAAACGGGCCCAGCGAGCGGGCTGTACCTGGGCGATCCGAAAACACGGGCAGCCCCCTCACCCCGCCGACCGCATCCTGGTCGACGCTCCCTGCACGGGGCTGGGTACCCTGCGTCGAGACCCCTGCCTGCGCTGGCGCCTGAGCCCCCAGTCCCTGGATGGAGTGGTGCATGCCCAGACTCAGATCTTGGAGAACGCAGCCGACTGCATCAAGCCTGGGGGCCGCCTTATTTACGCCACCTGCTCGGTGCTTCCCGAAGAGAACCAAGGCCAAGTCCAGGCCTTCCTGCAGCGCCACAAAGGCTGGCGGATCCTCCCGGCTGCCCCCTTGCTGCCCCCCAGCGCCGCGGCCCTCTGCCAGGGTGATTTCTATAAGCCCCAGCCACACCTTCACGGCACAGACGGCTTCTTTGCCGCCGTGCTCCAGAGCCCGGGATAGCCAACCGGGCACGGACAGCAGGAGACTTCTTTGCGCTACACCCGTCCCCCAGGCTTGCTCGACCTTGATCCGGAGACTTTCCGGGCCCACGCTTGGGTTCAGGAGCGTCTGCTTCAGGTCTTCGACCGATACGGCTACGCCCAAGCCGGTGCCCCAAGTTTGGAGTACCGAGACCTGTACGAGCCCACCCGAATGGGCGCCCACCTCTTCCACGATCTCCTGCTCGCGCGCCTGAGCGAGTCCGAAGAGTTTCCGGGAGCAGAGAGGTCAGCCGGCGAACCAGCCGGTGAACCCGAATCCACCCACGATGCGGCCTTGCGCCCGGACTTCACCACCCCCCTGGCAAGACGGCTGATCGAGCGTCTGCTCACGGAAGGGGTGCCCAAAGGGAGCGTGCGCCGCGCCTACTCCGGCAGCGTCTTCCGGGATGTGAGCGCGGACTCCGAACGCCAGAAGGAGTTCACCCAGACCGGCGTAGAGCTGGTCGGTGAACAGCGACTGCTCGGCGATCTGGAGATCCTCACCTTGGCCTGCGACTGCGCCGAGGCTCTGGGCTTGCCGGAGTGGCGAATGCACTTGGGCCACGCCGGTCTCTTCAAGGCCTGTGTGGCGTCCCTGAAGCTGCCCCCGGGCACCGAGCAAGCCCTGCTCAACAACATGGTCATTGCAGCACGCCTGCGTCTTAGCAGCCGAATGGACTCCGACGCCACCTTTGGCCAACTACTCGCCCACCGCCTGCCTGCCATGCACCGCCGCGTGGTGGCCTCGGGCATGCAGAGCACCCCTGAGCTGCTGGCTCCGGAGACCCTGACGCTGAGCACGTGGCGGTCCCGACTGCCGGATCTCTTCGAGGCTTGGCTACGCCAGGTGTGGGGGCAGGAGCGCGGTCTGGACAACGCAGCCTTGGACACCATCTTGGGGCTGGCGGCACTGGACCCGGATCCCAAAAAGTTCTTCCATGAGCTCGCCCCCTTCCTGACCTGCCAGGCCTCCAGCCAAGCCAGCAGCACCCTGCAACTCCTGGTGCAGCGCCTCCAAGATCGCCGCGGTCCCAAGTTGTCCCTGACCCCCGCAGCCAGCAGAGGCATCGGCTACTACGATGGCCTGACATTCGAGCTGCACAGCACCCAGGGCGCTCTGTGCGGAGGCGGCCGATACCACGGTTTGCACGCCTGGATCCTAGACCGAGCCCGACAGACCCACCAGCTCCGTACCGGCCAACTCCCAGCCGTCCCAGCCGACACCGAGCGCATGCTCAGCGGCGTGGGCTTGGCCTGGGGTGTAGAGCGCATCGTCTCCACTTTGGGCGGCGTGCCTCAGGCTGCAAGAGGGGCCCCCATCGCGGTCACCTTCAGCGAACCTTCCTTGAGCGAGGCCGCGTTTACTTTAGCTGACCGCCTTCGGTCCAAGGGCTTTCGCGTCAGCCAAGGCCTGGGCGAGAACCCCCAGAGCACCGTGAGCCTTAACTTGGTCGATCACAGCCAAGGGCAAGTCTCGCTCAAGCACCCAGGGCAGCCGGCCACCCTGATTCCACTCTCCGGGCTCGAAGCCCACCTGGAGTCCAGCCATGTCTGAGTTGCTCATCGACGGCTACACACTGAGCATTGAAGACATCGTGCAGGTCGCCCGGGAGCGCCGCCGGGTGCGCATTCACCCCAAGGCCGCCGCCCAAGTTCAGCGCTGTCGCGCCCTGGTGGACGTGCTCCTGATCAACGATGTCAAGGTCTACGGCCTGACCACCGGCTTTGGAAAGCTGCGGGATGTGGTCATTGCCCGCGAAGACTCCGTGCGCCTGCAAGAGAACCTGCTGCGCTCCCATGCTGCCGGTGTCGGCATTCCCTTTGCCGAGGACACCGTGCGCGCGGCCATCCTACTGCGGGCCAACACCCTGATGCGGGGCAACAGCGGCGTGCGCTTGGAGCTGATTCAGACCGTCCTGGACCTACTCAATGACGACATCTACCCCTACATCCCCCAGCAGGGTTCCGTCGGCGCCAGCGGCGACTTGGCCCCCCTCTCCCACCTGGGCCTAGTGCTCATGGGCGACCCCCACGGCCGCGTCTTTGGCGGCCTGAACGCCCACGGCGAACGCGCCATGGTCACCCACCCCAGAGAGGACGACTTTGTGCCCCTGGGAGAGACCGCCACCCAGGATGCGGCCGCCGCCGGGCTTACCTTCCGGCCCATCGTGCTCCAAGCAAAAGAAGGCCTGGGCATCAACAACGGCACCCAGTTCATGACCGGCCTGGGCGCGCTCTTGGTATACGACACCCACCAGACCTTGCGCTGGACCGAGCTGGCTTGTGCCCTGTCCCTCGAAGCCAACCGCGGCATCCGCGGGGCTTTTGATCCACGCATCCACCAAGCGCGCCCCCAAAGCCACCAGGAGGACTGCGCCCGCCGCATCATCTCCTACTGCGCCGGCAGCCAGATCCTGGACTTCTACCTAAACTCAGCCCGCGTAAACCGCACCCTCAATCACCTGGACAGAGCCAGCAAGCACCTCTCGCGCGCCGCCTCCAATGCGGCCGTAGAAGGGATCCAGCTGGACTCTGTGGCCCGCGCACAAGGCGCCATCCAGGCACTGCAGGACCGGGTCCAGGCCCTGCTTCCCACTGATCCCAACGGGGGCAGCGACGCCAAGCACATCCGCGAGTTCAGCGCGATGGCCCCAGAGGACCAGATACCCAAGCTCCAGCAGCGCACCCGACGTGCACGCCAAGAGCTGGGCGCACTCCTCCAGACCCTGACTGGCGCCACCTTCTTTAGGGACCGCAGCGTGGAGTTGGCCGAATCCAGCCTGGTCATGGCCCGGTCGGAGCTCACCAAGGCCGTGCCGGACGCACCGATCGTTCAGGACGACTACTCCACACGCTGCTTTCCCCAGGTCCTCGCTTGCGGCTACCGCGCACTGGATCACGTACGCGAGGTCATCACGGTCGAGGCCAACGCCGCCACTGACAACCCGCTGCTCTTCCCGCCAGAGCCTCCTGGCGGCTTTGATTCAATGGATCCCCAGGCCTATAAAGAGTGGCTCTCCGAGACCCCAGAACGCATCAAGGCCTGCCGACAAGCGGTCATCGGCGGCGGCAACTTCCACGGCGAGCCCGTGGCGGTCGCCATGGACTACCTGACCTTGTGCGTGGCCGAGGTGGGCAACATCTCCGAGCGCCGAATCGCCCATCTGGTCGACGACAACCACAGCCGTGGCTTGCCGCCCTTCCTGGTCCAGGGCAGCGGACTGAACTCCGGGTGGATGATCCCGCAGTACACCGCAGCCTCCCTGGTCTCCGAGAACAAGGTTCTCTGCCATCCCGCCAGCGCCGACTCGGTACCGACCTGTGGCAACACCGAGGACCACGTGTCCATGGGCACCATCGCTGCCCGCCAGTGCAAGCAGGTGCTCACCAACGTGCGCGAGATCGTAGGTATTGAGGTGCTCAGCGCCACCCAAGGCCTAATCTTTCGCCAGCCCTTGCTGCCCGGTCTTCCGCTGCAGACGGTGGTCAACCAACTTCGCGCCAAGGGTATTGAACCCCTGCTCGAAGATCGGGTGATGTACCCCGAGATGCGCCGCATGCAGGAGCTGATGCGCGACCCGGAGCTGCTGC
>JBLHMA010000498.1:0-4042 GCA_047621545.1 Cognaticolwellia sp.
CCACGGGCACCCCGAAGGGCGTGATGCTCTCCCATGGGAACTTCTGCTCTTTGTTGGGCTCCCTGGCCTCGACCTTCCCCCTCAAGGCCCATGACCGGGTCCTGAGCGTGCTGCCCCTGCACCACACCTTTGAGTTCAGCTGTGGCCTGTTGCTGCCGCTCTCTCTCGGTGCGCGGGTCATCTACCTGGATGAGATCAACGGCGAGCGCCTCACCTATGGCCTCAAAGAAGGCAAGGTCACCGCCTTGGTTGGCGTGCCTGCGCTCTGGCAGCTCCTGGAGCGTCGCATCCGTACACAGGTCAGCGACAAGGGGGCTGTCTTCGAGGCGGCCTTCGACGCCGGCTTGGAGCTAAACCGCCTGATCGGCAAGAACACGGGCCTGGATCTGGGGCGGGTGATGTTTGGCCAAGTGCACAACCGGCTGGGTGGGAACATCAAGTTCCTCATCTCGGGTGCCGCTGCGCTGCCCAAGCAGACCCAGGAGCTCTTCCAGGGTCTGGGGTTGCACCTGGCCGAGGGCTACGGTCTGACCGAAGCTGCGCCAGTTCTGAGTGTCGCCAAGGGCAAGCCAGGGGCCAAGTCAGGCCACGTGGGCAAGCCCATTCCCGGCGTTGAGATTAAGATCGATGCCCCTGACAAAGACGGCATCGGCGAGGTCATCGCGCGCGGGCCCAACGTCATGAAAGGCTACTACGGCAACCCTGAAGCTTCGGCTGAAGCGCTCAAGGACGGCTGGCTGCGCACGGGCGATTTGGGCAAGATGGACCACCGCGGCCAGCTGACCATCATGGGTCGCGCCAAGGAGGTGGTGGTGACGGCCTCCGGCGAGAACATCTACTTGGACGATGTCGAGAACACGCTGGGCCCGGACCACGAGTTCGTGCTCGAGTACGGCTTGGTGGGTCTGCCGGATCCCCGCGGTGGAGAGCGCTTGGGCCTGCTGGCTGTGCCGGATGCCGACGCCCACAAGGAACTGGACCGGCACACGCTGCACGCCAAGGCCAGGGCGAGCCTGCAGGCAGCCATTGGCAAGCTGCCCAGCAACCAGCGCCCATCGGTGTTGCACTTGGTCGACGCCGAGCTGCCACGGACCAAGACACGCAAGGTGAAGCGCAAGGATGTGAGGGCCATCCTGGAGAAGATCCAGGCCGCCACCATCACGGTCCGCAAGGGCGACAAGCTGGACGGTCCCGTCGCCCAGGCCATCGCAACGGTGGCTGGCGTGGCAACTGGCAAGGTGACCACGACCACCCACATGGTAGAGGATCTGCACTTCGATTCCCTGATGTGGGTCGAGCTGGCCTCGGCCTTGGAGTCGATGGGCGTGGGGGCTCCGGACGCCGATGAGCTCTCGCACGCAGAGACCGTTGCGGACGTGGTTCGCCTCGCTGGAGTTCCCGCCAGGACGGTGATCGTGGAAGAGGATGTTCGTGAGCGCGTGGAGCTGCCCGACATCGTGGCGGAACCCCTCAAAGCTGGCCTGGGTTTCCTCCAGCGAGAGCTCTACGGCACGGGCTTGAACTGCAAGATCTACGGTCGAGCGTTCATCCCCCAGAACCGTCAAACTATCGTGGTGAGCAACCACTGCTCCCACCTGGACATGGGGCTGGTCAAGTACGCCCTGGGCCCGTATGGGTACAAGCTGGTGGCCCTGGCCGCTCAGGACTACTTTTTTGAGGGGAACAAGTACGTGGTGGCCTACTTTGAGCGGCTCACCAACCTGCAGCCCATTGACCGAAAGAGAGGCTTCCGCGCTTCTCTTCGTCAGGCCATTGACGTGGTGCGCGCCGGCAACGTGGTGCTGCTCTTCCCCGAGGGCACCCGTCGCACCGACGGCAGCATCGGCGACTTCCGGCCCCTGGTGGGCTGGCTTTCCATGGACACCAATGTCGACATCCTGCCCATGCACTTGGACGGCACCTTCGAGGCCCTGCCCAAGGGCGCAGTCCTGCCCCGTGGTCGTGACCTGAATGTTCGCATCGGTCCCCCCATCGAAGTGCGCGAGGTCAAGCGTTTGACCGTGGGTATGAAACCCGCGATGGCGGCTCGGCATGCCGCCCGATTGGCGCAGCGAGCCGTTGAAGCCTTGCGCGATGGCGAGGTCTTGGACATTCGTCAGCTCGAGCCGGATGACCTGGAAGAGCTGGGACAGGTGCGGGTCAACCCCACCGAGGTGGCCTTCAACAGCCTGAGCGGAAGGTTCGCAACGGAACGCGTGAAAAAGCCCGTGTCCTGGTACTTCTCGTTGGGTGGGAAAGACGGTCTTCGCTTTCACGTCATCGTGAACACCGAGGGTGTGACCGTGGGTTCCGGCAAGCCTCCGGGCGGCGCCGCGGACTGTGTTGTGAAGACCTCCGAGGAGATGATGCGCAAGCTCATCTCTGACGGCTACATCCCCGAGCCTCCGGAGTTCTTCTCCGGTGTCATCAAGACCAACGACATTCCGCTTCTCATTGAGTTCAGTCGGGTGTTCGGCCTCTCCGAGGTGCAGCAGTGAAGGTTCTCGTCACCGGTGCCACTGGCTATCTGGGCCGCCACATTGTTCGCGTTCTCGCGGCGGCTGGCCATCACGTGGTGGGCGTGTCTCGCTCGGGGAGTCCAGTGGAGCACGCCGCTGAGATGGTGACTGGAGATGTGACCGATCCGGCCACATTCCAAGCCGCTCTGAACGATGCGGAATGGCTGGTGCATGGCGCCGGCCTAGTCTCCCATGATGTCGAAGACGCACAGAAGCTCTACCAGCTCCATGTCTTGGGCACGGAGCGCACTCTAGAGGCTGCCAAGCTTGCTGGAGTGAAGAAGGTGGTCTACCTGTCCACCTCCGGCACCGTCTGTGTGACCGAAAAGTCTGAGACCCGGGACGAGTCGGGCAATACCCCGATCGAGGTCATCCAGAAGTGGCCCTACTACCGCTCCAAGCTCTTCGCGGAAGAGGTGGCCCTGAAGCTCTCCTCCGATGAGATGCCTGTTGTGAGCCTGAATCCCAGCCTGCTGCTGGGACCTGGAGACATCACTGGGGAGAGCACCAAGTCGGTGCGTCTGTTCCTGGAAGATAAGATCCCTATGAGCCCACCGGGGGGCCTGTCCTTTGTCGATGTTCGGGACGCTGCGGCGGTGGTGCCCATTGCATTTGAGAAGGGTCGGGGAGGGGAGCGCTACCTGCTTGGTGGCGGCAACATGACCTTCCAGGTCTTCTACAACCGTCTGGCTCAGATCCTGGACAAGCCGGCTCCGAATTTCACCGCGCCGCGCATCTTGACCCGCCGGCTGTTCGAGAGCTTGCCCAGCTTGGGCAAGAACGGTCTTGGGTTTGGCTTTTCGGTGGATCGCGTCGGCCTGCTTCAGGCCAGCCATTTCTGGTACGTGGACGACTCCAAGGCCCGCCGAGAGCTGGACTTTGTGACCCGGGACCCCAACGTGTGTTTGCGCGACACGTGCGCGGACCTGTTGTGGGAGGGGGGCTCTCGCTATGCGCCTCCAGAGCGCTCGGGGCTCCCTTCTTAGAGACCCTTGCGACCGGAGCTGCTGAGCTTCTGCGCGAGGGAGTACCTTGACTGGTCAAGCTTTGTGGGTCAGGTTGCAGAATGACTTTTTCGCTGCTTTTCACCCTGCTCGCTGCCTCCCCCAACCCTGAGTTCGGGATCTTGCCGGCAGACCTGCGCTTGATGGAGGACCCAGCGGGTGCCTGGGTTGGCCGCGTGGGCGTGGGTCTGGCGCCCGCGGGTATCTGGTTGGGCGGCGAGGCGTTGCCGCACTGGGGAGCGACCCCAGAACGGGGCTTTGACCCAGGTTTGGTAGCGGCTTTGGAAGAGAGCACTCAAGCGGGCCGCTCGGCTGCCGGAGAGCGCCGTTTCATCGGCGAGCTGTATGTCGAGGTGGATCCACAGACCTCGTTTGCGGATCTCATGGTGGTATTGGGTTCAGCGGAACGTGCGGGTTTTGCACAAGCACGGGTGCTGGTACGGGGCGATCCGCTCCCTGAGCCCTTCTCTACTCGAGTAGGGCTGCGTCCTATGGGTGGGCGGCAGATCTATGCTTTGC
>JBLHMA010000499.1:0-4021 GCA_047621545.1 Cognaticolwellia sp.
GGCGGAGTCCCCGGATCAGAGTCCCCGGATTCTTCGGAGAGCAATCGTCGGGTCAAGGCTCCGGGCAGAGTCCCCGGATCAGAGTCCTCGCATTCTTCGGACAGCAATCGCTGGGTCAAGGCTGGATGTACCTTGGGAGATCTTCTCGCGGTTTGGGGCAGCTGTTGGGCATGCCGTCGCGTAGGTCCTCTCCGCGCACCCCAGGCGCTCTCTCCTGTGCATTCTTCCCTGGGCATTTGCTTCGCTATTGCCCTAGAACCTCGGCGAGCGGAGCTCGCCCTACGCGTTTCCGGGGGAAACGCTTGGGCTGGGTTTACGTTGGTTGGGGGCTACCTATCGGTAGTCCCCAACCAACGTAAACCCAGCCCAAAACCAAGGATGACTCTGCTCTTCCGACTCAATCATGGCCAGCTGCGCCCCCCGCAGCGACTGAGCAATGTCGTCTCCTTGAGAGAGCCCCCCATAAAACCCCTCCATCAGGCTGCGGGTGGCTGTGTCGTCCACTTTCCACAGGCTTCCGACGAGCGTCTCGACCCCAGCACGGCGAAACTGGGCGCTGAGTCCATGAATGGACACGCTGACCTGGTCGCCGGGAGCATCTGGGGCCTGAACAGGCAAGCCGCTCTCACAGGCCGAGAGCACGACCAATCGAGTGTCCCGCAGAGTGAGGGCTAGCCCCGGAATCTCTCCATAGGCCAGGCGCCCGCTCTGCTCCTTGCTCTCGCCGATGACCAGGTAACTGGCGGTAGGCCGCTTGGGGTTGATCACGCCGTGGGTGGCCAAGTGCAGGGCCTGTTTGCCGTCGCTGAGCTCCAGGAACTGCTCGCGGCCACTCAATGCGCCAGTCACGACGGTGGCGCCGGGGTAGCGGTGGGCGATGGCTTGCACCTCGGCCTCAGCCTCGGCCAGTGAGCCGTCGGGGTTGCCGATGAGCAGCAGGTCGGGCCCGGAGAGCACAAAGCGGGGTGTGGCAGGGCCTCGGCTGCGGAGAGAGCCCACATGGGTCACGCTGGCGATGGCCATGTCTTGAATGAGCCAGCGGTCTTGGTGCCGCAGCATGCCGAAGGGCAGCTGTTGGAAGGGGCCTGTGGCGCTGACCACCAGGGTGTCCACGCCCCTCAGGTCCTCGGCGATGGGGGCGATGAGCCACGCTCCCAGGTCCTCTGACATGCCCTGGGTCCACTCGGGATCGTCGATGAGCTGTGCACGCAGGGAGCGGGTCAAGCGGGACAGTGCGCGCTTTACGTCGGCGGGGTCGACCTGGACTTCCACGGCCTTGAGCCGGTCTTGGCGCACGATGAGCAGCACCAGCTTGTCTTGGAAGAGGATGGGCTGCAGAACGGCCACGCCGGGGTCGAGGTCGGCCTGCACGGCCTCCAGGTCCTCAGGGTCCACCCGCACCAGCTGGTCAAAGTCGGGGTAAGTCGCCCGCAGGGTGTCCACGGTGGCTGCAAAGTCCACCCGCAGCTGGGCCAGCTCCTGCTCCAGTCCGGCGCTCCGCTCGACCTGGCCCAGTGCTTTGGCTTGGGTCAGGCTGCGGCTCAGGGCGGCCTCTTGTTCAAGCAAGCCCTGATAGCGCTCCGCTTCCTCGCCCGTGGGGACGGGCGGGGCGTCCATTCCGGCCAGCTGCAAGCGCTCGGCGTAGACCCAGGCACCCAGGGAGTCGCCTTGGGTCAGTAGGGCATCGATCAGGTCCTGGTAGACCTGCTCGTAGCGCACCACAAATGCTGGGGCGGCGCCGGGTTCCAGAGTGCGGCGGGTACGCTCCAGGCGGTCTACAGCCCAGCGCAGCTCCGCGATGCCGGCATCCGGGTCACTCTCCAGCAAGGCTCGGCCCTTCAGGTAGTGGGCCCGCCAGGCCACCTCGGGCAGCGCGTGCTCTTCGGCGAGCTTTAAGGCGGTGTTCAAGGCCTTCTCATCGCCGCTCAGGGCACCGGCGTTCAGGGCGGCGCTGGCTGCTACGGACCACTGGCCGAGCTTCTCGGCTTGGCTCTGGATGCGTGCGTATTCGGCGGCGTTGGCCTGCAGAGCGGCCCGGTTCAAGGCCACACCCAATGCACGCTCGGGCTGGCCGGCGCCCTGAAAAGCCTGTTCGGCAGCGGTGTAGAACTTCAGGGCTTCCGAACCCTGTTCGCGTTGGTGGGCCAAGGTGCCTAGGGCTTGCAGAAGCGCCCCTTGGCGGGACAGGTCCCGGCGCTGACGGGCTGTAGCCAGCGCCGCTTGGTAGAGCGCCTCGGCGGCTTCGTCTTGGCCCAGATCCTGTAGCACCAGGCCCAGGTTGCTCAGGGCGTCGGCCTCGCCACCCCAGGAGCGGGCACCTCGAAAGGCCAGCACTGCTGCTTCCAAGTCGGTCTGGGCTTGGGTCAGCTTTCCGGCCCGCCTGCGCACCACGCCGCGGTTGTTCAGAGCGTCGGCTGCGCCAACATCTTGACCCAGGCTGGTGTGCAGGGAGATGGCGGCGCTCAGGGCCTTCTCGGCGCCGGCGTGGTCCCCCAGATCCATGCGCGCCAGACCCAGGTTGTTCGCTGCATCGGCCGCCAGCGTGGGTTGCTGGGTGCTCTGGGCGTGCTCAAAGGCTTTGATAAAGCGCTTCTCGGCGGCCCTGTACTTGCCCTGGTCCAAGAGCACCAAGCCGGTGGCGATGCCCACCTGGCCCGGGTCCGCGCCGGCCTGTTCCGCCATGTCTGTCAGATCCTGGGCTTGAGAGAGCCGCCCCAGTGCACGGTTGGCGGCGCTCAAGCGCAGCAGGGCCTGGACCTCGGCATTGGCGTCTCCCTCTTCCCGGGCTTGGCTCAGGGCCAGCGACCACTCCACCAGCGCCCCCGCGTTGTCACCGGCGGCAAAGGCCGCGGCGCCATCGTCCAGATCTTGCTGTACAGCCGGGCTCAGCGCTAGCAACAGAGTCAGCCACATCAGATCTCCAGGCTGGCCAGCTCGGTCTTGGCGGCGTCCAGGTTGGGGTTGGCGGCTACGGCGCTCTCGAAGGCCTCTCGGGCGCGGGGCACGTCCTTCTTGTCCAGGTAGATCAGACCCTCGGAGAAGGAGACCGCTGCAGCGAGCTCTTTGGCGTCGGGGGCCACAATGACCTGGGCAGTGGACTGGGTGATCACAGCGGCCGTAGCCGCGCCGTCTCCCGTCTCAGAGCGTGTGTGCGGCGGAGCCACTTTCTGAGCCAAGGCCTCCTTCAGCCCCTCCGCCAGCTTCTTCTCCATGCCCATAAAGGCGTTGGCCACGTCGTTGACCCCTTGGCTGGCCACGATCTCGCCGGTCTCCACCCGTACGAGCCGCGCGTCGATCCGCAGGGTGCCCATCAGCTCGAAATAGGAGCCCAGGATCAGCCACTTGGCCCCCAGGAGCTTGCCCACCTGCGCTGCGGTGTCGCCGTCGACCTTGCCCGAGTGACCCAGCTCCAGCTCGTCCAGGATGGCCTGGAGCTTGGCCCGCTCGACCACCTGGATGCCCTTGGACCCGGTCAGGTCGGTGATGAGCATCTGGGCCAGGCCCACCTTTAGGGGCTCCAGTTCAGGATTGCCCTGGTTCTCGAAGTACAGGACTGCCACGCGCTCGGGCTCCTTGGCCCAGGCCGATCCGCCGGGAATCGCTGCCATAAGCGAGGCCGCCACAGCGCTGAAAAGAAAGCTTCGTCGGTTCATGTGCGCTTCGACTCCTCTACGGACCAGCCGTAGCCATGCACAGCCAGGAGCGCCAAGAGCAGCCCAGCCAAGGGGGGACCAAGAGGGAGGGACCAGCCGTCACTCCACTTGAAAATTAGGACGCCCAGAATGCCCAACAACACGGCGATTAGGCTCCATCCGGTGGCGTGTACATCGTCGCGCACGTAGCGGCCGCTGACCCCAACTGCGGCGGCCAAGCCCACGGCCACCAGCCACCAAGACCAGCCGCGGGGCTGGCGAATGTGTCGGCCGCTGATCAGAGTGTCGATGACCTGAGCCTGCACCTGAACGCCAGCCATGTCGGCCTGGAGCAAGGTGGGGAAGCTGTAGGGGGTCACGAATCGGTC
>JBLHMA010000500.1:0-4012 GCA_047621545.1 Cognaticolwellia sp.
CTCCCTTGGGCCGTGCTTTACTTGGGCCGTGCTTTACTTGGGCTCGAACCCAGTATTTACCAAGGAATCGGGCGCGACGGAGATGAAAAAGCCCTGATATCCGGCCGAATATATAGCAAAATTAACAAGGTTTAAGCTTTGGAACATCGTGATCTGTGCCCGTTCATGGTGCGCCATGGTGCATCTTCCTTCTTGCGTAAACATGCACAACGGTGCATAATCATGCAGCAAGACAGAGGAGCCAAGATGCTCTCCCTCCGCAAGCCGACCGTGAAAGATGTGGACCGCATGCAGGCCTTGATGGCCCCGTATGTGCTCAGCGAGGCCCTGTTGCCGCGCACCCGGCTGGATTTGGTACGCGGCTTGCGTGATTTTGTCCTGGCCGAAGAAGACGGCGAGCTGATCGGCTTGGCCAGCGTCAGCTTGGTGGACGTTCACCTGGCCGAGGTCGGCGCTGTCGTGTGTGAGCGCCCCGAGCGGCTGCACGAGTTGATGGACGCTGTGTTGGACGAGGCCCGCTCTATGGGGGTGGACCGCGCCTTTGTCTTGGCTCCAGACCCCGAGCCCTACCGAGCCTTGGGCTTCGAGCCCACACTGCTCTCGGCGCTGCCTGAGAAGCGGGACCGTCAGTGCTTGAGCTGCTCTCGTCTGCCGCGCTGTCGCCAGGTCCCTTTGGTGCGCTCGCTACGGGGTCACTGAGTTGCGGTCCTGCTGGGCTGCGGTTCTGCTGGGCTGCGGTTCTGCTGGGCTGCGGTTCTGCTGGGCTGCGGTTCTGCTGGGCTGCGGTTCTGCTGGGCTGCGGTTTTGCTGGGCTGCGTTAGGCTAAAAGCGTGCAAAACGACACCGCCCTGACCCGTCACCTCCGTGCCATCCTTGAACACCAAGGGCAGGGGCTGGTCGACCGCCAAGACACTCTGCGCTTGGCTCTCTTGGGGGCGCTCTCCGGTCACAATGTGCTGCTACTTGGTCCCCCTGGGACTGCCAAGTCCCTCGTCGCGCGGCGCTTGTCCGGAGCCTTCGGTCAGGCGACGCGATTTGAGTACCTTCTCACGCGCTTTACGACCCCCGATGAGCTCTTTGGGCCGGTCTCCATCAAGGCCCTCAAAGAGAAGGACCAGCTGCGCCGGAACACGGAAGGCTACCTGCCCACCGCCCAGGTGGTGTTCCTGGATGAGATCTTCAAGGCTGGGTCCGCCATCCTCAACTCGCTGCTGACCCTGCTCAACGAGCGGGTGTTCTTCAATGGCGCAGCGATAGAGCCCGCGCCGCTGTTGGTCCTGGTCGCCGCCTCCAATGAGGTGCCCCAAGGGGGTGAACTCCAGGCCCTCTATGACCGCTTTCCACTGCGGGTGCTGGTCGGCCCGGTGACCGGAGATGCGGACTTCGAGCGTCTTCTCACTGGCACGCGCGGACCGGAGCCCTTGCTTGAGAGTGCGCGTCTCTCTCCCCAGGACGTGGCCCTGCTGCGTACCGCGCGTGACCAAGTCAGCATCTCCACCGGCGCCTTTGCTGTGCTCAAGGCCCTTCGCGCTGCCCTGGCCGAGGGCCCCGCCGAGCAGTGGCAGCGTCGCTATGTCAGTGACCGCCGCTGGACCCAGGTCGTCGACATTCTGCGGACCTCGGCCTCGGCGCATGGCCAGACCCACATCCAGGTCGCGGACTGCGGACTGCTGCGTCACTGCCTCTGGAACGACCCCCAAGATGCCTCCGACATCTCTGATCTTGTGGACAAGGCGCTGGAGGAGAACGGGGTGGGCTTGGATCTGGAGCTGGGCAGCGTGGGGGTGCGCTGGCGGCAGCTGCTCGAGTCCATCTGTCTGCATGACAATGCTCTGAGCGCCCGGGTGGACCACTACGAGCTCCAGGCTGGCGAGCGGCGCTTTGTGCTCACCCCAAAGGAGCGTCGGGCCTGGGCCCAGAACACCTGGGACAGTGTGCAGCGCAGCGGCGGACTGTACTGGGACGGCCAGGACTTTCGGCAGCTTCAGAGCGCTGGACGCAAGGGTACTGCGCGTAGAACATGGATCTTGGGTGACTGGGCGGTGGCCAACCAAGAGATGTGGGACAAGGTGCAGGGCCACCAAGAGCCAAGCTTTGACGACGCGGTGGTCGTGAGTCTGCGCGCCTTGCGGGGGCAGGGAGCGGTCGTTGATCTGAGCGCTGTGCCGGGTCCGATACGCACGCGTTGGCTGGGAGAGCTCGGTATCCTCAGTGGCGCACTAGAGGCCCAGGATGCGCAGCGCGGCACCCTGGAGAGGCAGGTGGCCCACATGCTCCAGGACCACCTCTTCCTCGACGTCCAAGACCTCTCTGGTCTGAGCGCAGGCCTGGATCGCGCGCAGGTTGAGATCCAGGCTTGGCGTGACCGCATGGAAGAACTGCAGCAGGCCCTGATGGATGGTGGACGCTGGTCCAGCGCCGAGCTGCCCGTACAAGCATGAAGCCCTGGACACCCGCCGTGGGTGCATGGCGCCTCTGTCTGGTCGACGGCCCCGTGCCGCTGCCCGAGCTTCCCGCACCTTGGGATCTGCTTGCCCAGCTTCTTCCGCCCATCTTCGATTCCTGGCGGCCGAGTACGCGCGGAGATCCAGCCTCTGCCCAGCGGTGCCTGGCGCTCCTGGAAGAGCACTTGGAGGAGCTCCAGATCTTGATGGAGGAGCACCCCCACAACCCGGCCCATGGCGAGCTTGCCCAGGCGCTGACCGCCGAAGATCAAGAGCAGGCCTACCACGCTCTGCCCCGCACCCTGCGCTACGGATTGAGTCCCACGCCTACGCCGGCTCAGTGGGCTGTTCTGCGCACCCGAGGCCAATCTGTAGTCGCAAACTCCCACCGCGTCTGGGCTTCCCAGAGGCTCGAAGAGGAGCTGCCCCGGGTCTTGGAGCGCATGCAAGAGCAGGTTCAGGATCTGGGACGCCTGTCCCGCGCGCTGGAGCTTGGCCTGGGACAGCTTGGTCGGGGCTCAGACCGCACGCCCGGGGCGTGGCAGTCAGAGCCGATTCAAGGCCTGGAGCGTGCCGGAGCACTGCTTCGGGACAACCCAAGCATCCGAGCCTTGGTGGATGTGCTCGGTCGGCAGGCTCAGGGGGGCCCACAGAGACCGGGGCCTTCGCCAATTCCCATGGGCCCCAGCGAAGTCCGCGGTCTGGAGTTGGGGCGCGAACTCTCCCGGGTCCTGGCGGCGGAGCTGAGCTGGCTGGCGGACCCGGACACCGAGTATGTGTTTTGGCACCGCTACCTGACCGGTCAGCTCATGCAGCTGGAGATGGATCAAGAGCTGATTCGAGCCAGAGACCACAGCCGCGTGCCGGTCGGGCAAGGGAGGGGACCCATTCTCCTGCTTTTGGACACCAGCGGTTCGATGCGGGGTGAGCCGGAGCTGCTCGCCAAGGCGCTCACGCTTGCAGTGCTTCGCCTCGCGTTGACACAGAAACGCCGGTGTCTCTTGGTGGCCTTTGGTGCGGGTCGTCAACTGCGTACGGCGGATCTGTGTGAGCACACGGACCCCGCGCTGGCCGAACTCTTGGGTGGACGTTTCGCGGGCGGAACGGACCCACTTCAAGCCATCCAGGCGGCCCTGGATTTGGGGGCTGAGAATGCCGACCTGTTCATGGTCAGTGACGGGCAGTTTGTGGTTCAGCCGGCCCTAACAGAGCGCTTGTCTCAGGCGGAGCAGAGCAAGGGAATGCGCTGCTTTGGTCTGCTGGTGGGGCAGGGGAAGAGACCCGGATTTGGGACTTGGTGGCGCTGGGCGGGCAGCTTGTCGGAGGGGGCAGCGGAGTCGCTGAGTACTGCAGAACCTGCGGTGGTTCCTTGAGTTGAGCTTACAACTGTATATAGGCATGTGCGGCCAACAGAACCGTTGAGTACCCTACTTTCGGTGGTCGCAGGGCGCCCGGATTCGGCGGAACCGCAGCCCGCGAAAGTCATGTATCAGCTTGGGACGTAGCGGCCCGTCGCTGTCTATATGCTCGGCTCGGTAGAGCTGACCGGCACATCCAAACAGCAGCTG
>JBLHMA010000501.1:0-4007 GCA_047621545.1 Cognaticolwellia sp.
GGGCCCGGGTCTTGGCGCTTTCGCAGGCTTCCCGTTGTCCAATGCCGCAGGCGAGCGTCCAGAGAATCATCATCATGGGGAGAGTCTACCGCAGTCCAGATGAATGGCTCGCTCAGGGCAGTCCCGTCAGAGAAGAGGGCCCAGAGCAAGACACCCCGGCTCAAGGCCAGGGTGTCTATTCGCGCAGGTGCTGAAAATCAGCTCTTGGGCTTCCAGGTGTCGCTGATGTAGCCGACCAGCTGGCTGATCTGCTCATCATCATACATGCCGCCGTAGGGCGCCATGAGTGGGGACTTGCCGTTGGCAGCTCCACCGATCTTTATGACTGAGTGCAGCCCTTCGGTGGTGCGGGTCTCCCAGAAGGAGGCATCTGCGAAGGACGCTGGCTTGGGGTCCAATGCCGCAGCTGCGACACCGTCGCCGAGTCCGGAGGTGCCGTGGCAGGCAGCGCAGGTCTTGGCGAACTCAGCTTTTGCATCGAAGGCCGCAACAACCTCCTTGGGCTCGGGCTTCGGCTCGGGCTTTGTCTCAGCGGCGGGCTTTGCCTCTGGGGCGGGAGCGGGCTCTTCGCCGCCGCTGCAGGCCACCAAACTGGTGGCCACTGCGAGGCTCATCAAAAGGGTACGCATGGCTTGTCCTCTCTTTTCTTGGGAGCCAAGGCTCCCATAGGGACGGTCCCTTAACAAACCTGGGCCATTCTGTCCGAAGCTCGGCTCGTAACTGGCGTGCATGTGCTTTGATTGGCCTGCGCTGGAGGCGTCTCCTCATAATGACTGAGCTCTTTTGCTTCTCCTGCGGTCGCGAGATTCCGGGCCCTCTGGACGCCGGTCAGGCAGCCATCTGCGACCGCTGCCGGGCACGGCATGATCCAGAGGCCGCCTCCCAGCTCTTTGTACGCAGGGTGGGCAATCCCGAAGAGGGTCCCTTGAGCCGAGAGGCGGTCGATGACCAGCTCAGCCGTAGCCTATTGGGCCCCGAAGACCGAGTCCGAGAGGAGGACGGTCCCTGGCAACGCATTGATCAGCACCCTTGGTTTGCAGGGTATTTTGTCGCAGGTGACCCGCGGAACGAAAAGCTGCAGTTGGCGCTGCGCGCACGGGGGAAGGAGCAGGAGAAGCTGCGTCGAAGCGGCACCCTCCAAAAGGGCATGCGCTTCTTCATAGGTGCGGGCAGTGTCTTCGCGGTGGCCGGTGTGTTGGCGTCCATCCCGTTCTGGATTCAGGACGCCCAGGTCAAAGAGATGGCCTCGATGGGGGGAGAGGCGGTTGACAAGGCAGTGCTCTCTACCCGCAAGGCGCTCGACGACGATGTCGCAGTTGCTGATCTGATTGAGTCCCAAGGTCTGCCAGGCGAGGCGCACATCGCGGCTTTGGGGGACAAGCACGGTCAGGCTGCCGTGGTGGTGGCTGATGCAGTTGATGCTGGACTCTCAGGACTCCTTGATGGCAGCCGGGTCGGGGTGGACGCTGCGGTGCTCGAGTTGGAGAAGGCTGTCCTTCAGGAGCCCAAGAATGTGCCGGCGCTGGCTGCGCTGGCGTGGGCCTACGCGGTCTCTACGGACGATGAACAGCAGGCCCATAGCGCCACGATGTTGGACCGCGCCGTCGCCCTGGACGAGGGGGCAGCTGGGGTGAACCGCGCAAGGGCGGGGCTTGCGCTGGCCTCTACGTCCCCACGACAGGCACAAAGACACGCTGAGGCGTGCCTGAGCAGCGCCCCTGAAGATGGGGTCTGTCTATGGCTCCAGGGCCGGTCCTTGAGCCAACTGGGCCAAGCGGACGCTGCCCAAGAGAGCCTGGAGAGGGCACGGGCAGCCCTGGGTGATGTGCCGGCCGTTCGCCTGGGCATAGGCTTGGCGGCGATCGAGGGAATGCGCCTGGATCAAGCTCTGCCTGAGCTCAAGGCTTACCTCAAGCAGCACCCAGATCACAGCGGTGCCCAGAACGCTCTTGCGCGGGTCTACCAGCTGGGGGGGCAGCCCAACAAAGCACTTAAATTTGCGCGGTCCGCGCTCAAGTTGGAGCCTCAGGACGAGAAACTGCGAGAGCGCGTCGCGGCTTTGGAGTTGGAGCTTGGTCAAGGGTCCGCCTCGCTGCAGACTCTCAAGCCCCTCCTTGAGAGGAAGTCCCCCAGCGAGGAGGCACTGCTGATTGCGTCTTGGGCGGCTCTGGATGCCCGAAGGCTGGTCCAGGCTGGAGAGCTGTCGGAGCGCCTGTTGCTCCTTACTCCCAGCTCGGCTCGAGCCCATCTCCTGGCCGCCACGCTCGCCAAACGCAACGGCCAGAGCCAGGCTCTGGGTGCGTTGACTGGTGCCAAGCCCGACCTGATGGGCGCTGAACATGCGGCGCGCTACCACCTGGCGGTCGCCGAACTTTACCGGGCTGATGGAGAGCTGCGCAGCGCCGAGGACGCCATTCGTTTGGCCTTGGAGCGGCGCCCAAGCTGGGTGTCTGCACAGGTGGCGTTGGCGGAGGTCCTGTTGGAGTCCGGAAACGTGGCGGGGGCAACCCAGGTGTTGGAGGCACTCTGGAAGGCGCACCCGGATCCCGAGCGTCCCTTCGTTGTGGGCTTGCCGCTCCCCACCTCCCGCTACAGTGCGCTGGAGTTGGGGCTCAAGCAGGTTCCAGTTGGGAATGTTCAGCACGAGCCCGCGCAGAGTGGAATCGCCACCCTTCAGGCGACTCAGTGCGTGGCGTTCGCGCGAAGCTGTGCTCTATCTCTAGGCAGCCTGCAGTCCCTGCTGGCCCGGGACGACACTCTGGCTGGCCCGGGAGCTTGGTTGGCTCAGGTCCTGCTCCAAATGGGTAGCCCCGGAGCCGCGCTGGCCCGATTGGACCAAAGCATCGTGCAGCAGGGCACCGAGAGCACCCTTCTCCTTCTACGAGGACAGGCAAAGGCTGCCAGCGGTGGGTCTCCCAAGGACGATCTGGAGCAGTGCCTTAGGCGTGCGACAGGCCAATTGGGAGTGCGCGGACAGATTGCTCAGGCGCTGCTCAGGGCGGGCGACGTGGATGCTGCAGTATCGCAAGCGCGCTTGGCTTTGCAACAGGACAGCGACGACCTTCTTGCGCGTCAGACCCTGCTTGCAGTGGGGGAGAGGGGGCGCTAGGCGCAGTGGCATTGGCGGGCTGTTGCCCGGGAGTTCCAGTGCAGGTTCTGGTCGTAGGTGGTGGTGGCCGCGAGGCTGCGTTGGCTTGGAAGCTCTCTCAGAGCCCGAGCGTCACGGGCATCTGGGTGACCCACGACAACCCTGGCTTTCCTGAAGGGGCCCGCAAGCTGCCGGCGGGCGAGGTGGCCTACCAAGCTGACCAAGCGGGTGTGGACTTGGTGGTGGTCGGCCCGGAGGCGCCCCTGGCGGCTGGCTTGGCGGATCGCTGCCGCGAGCTGGGCGTACCGGTCTTTGGCCCCGTCGCCCTGGCTGCGCAGCTGGAGTCCAGCAAGGCCTTTGCCAAGGCCTTTATGGCGGAGCATGGCATTCCGACCGCCGGATATGGTGTTTATTCCAGCGCTACCGATGCCCACGCTGCCATTGTGGGGCCGTGTGTGGTTAAGGCTGACGGCCTGGCTGCGGGCAAGGGCGTGTTCGTCTGTACGGACGCAGAGCAAGCGCATGCGGCCATTGACACGGTCTTTGAGAAGGGGTTGGGGGCGACGGAGAGCGCGGGGGCCAGCGCTGTCATTGAAGATCTGTTGATCGGGGAGGAGGTCAGCGTGCTCGCCCTCTGTGATGGACAGCGATTCGTGCTGCTCCCCGCGGCCCAAGATCACAAGCGTCGATTCGACGGGGATCAAGGACCAAACACGGGCGGCATGGGGGCCTATGCGCCAGCTCCAGTGGCCACGCCGGCCCTACTGCAGCACATACGCGAGCAGGTCATTGCTCCGGTCGTCGCCGGAATGCGTGCGAAGGGCACTCCTTTTGTCGGGGTCCTTTACGCCGGTGTGATGGTCACAGCGGAGGGTCCTAAGGTCCTAGAGTTCAACGTGCGCTTCGGGGACCCGGAGTG
>JBLHMA010000502.1:0-4000 GCA_047621545.1 Cognaticolwellia sp.
CATAGATAATCGGCCGGGAAAAGGTGCCCTTGGCCGGGGTAATCTGTGGGAAGACGCTGAGCTTCGTGACCTGGGGTACGTCCACGCGCTCGGTGCGCGGGTTGATTCCGTTGGGCCGCAGGACTTGGTGGCTGGCTTCGAGCCCCAAGCTGACGTGCTCACTGAAGTGAACAGTGGGCCGCAGGACCAGCGCCATCTCCATTCCGTCGTCGGCATCCACAGACTGGCCATCGGCGTCGGTGAAGCTGCGGCCATAGCCACCAAAGGCCAGGGAGATTTTCTCGGTCTGGTGGTTCATGCCCAGGGCCACCAAGGTCTGACGTGCAGCCCGAACGGTGTAGTCGGGCGCCAAGCCGGTAGTCGGAATGGAGAGCTCACCGGTGCTGGCCAGACCGCGCGCGTGACGCACCCACAGATGCACGAAGCTGTCCGGGGCCCAGCCCCAAGCGGACAACTGACCGCCAATGACTGCCCCCCCGTCTTCGGGCAGCTCCTGGGTGAAGCGGTCCTCGATCAGACGGGCGCCTTCGGGCAGGTGGTGGTGCTCGCCGTACACCCGGGCCCGCAGAGTCAGGCTCTCGGACAGGGTGTGCACGTAGCCAACCCGGGCACTCAAGATGCGGCGCTGACGGTCCAGGACCAGCACGGGGTCCCCTCCCACGCCACCGGGCTGCGGCAGAGTCCATTCCTGCACCTGATAGTCCCCTCCAGCGATGCGGTTCACTCCGCCATGAATGCGGGCCTCAAAGCCATCGCGCTCAGCCTCTACGCCGCCGCCCAGGGTGTTGAGTTGGTCCAGAGGCCAGAAGTTGAGCAGGTAGAGATCATCCCCGCGGTACATACGCGAGCCAGCCCAGAAGCGCAGGGTGCTGTCAGCCGGTCCCTGCAACGAGGCCATGCCGTAGAGGTTTCGCAGGGCCATATCGGCATCCCACTGCCCATCATAGTGGAAGGGCAAACCGGAGATCGCCGGAGTCACCAGAACCCGAAACTCCGAGCCGTCCTCCAACGCACGCTTCCAGCCAAAGTCCAGCTCCGCGTAGGGGTCGGCCTCCAGCCTGGGCCCAAAGGCCACGACGTTGACCGGCTGACCAGCCCCTCCATCTAGGCGGCTGGCACCTTGGGCACGGCCATAAGACCCGACCACAAAACTGTCGGTTGCCTGTGCGTGGCTGGTGCCACTCCAGGCGGAGCTCAAGGCGATGGTCAACAGCAGAGTCACGAGACCTCCGAGGGCTTGGACCGACCAGCGGGAGCCCAGTCACAAGCACACTATCGATTCAAGGCTAATGCCCGCGCAACCCAGTACCGATCAGCTGTCCGAAGCCGGCAAAAACAGTCTGCTTCAGGACCGCAGCGTTGACAGGACGGTGCAGGACCCCACGCTCCAACCCCGGGGCGGCGATCTCTCCAGGGCCCCTTCTCCCGATGGTCCTGGAGAGTCGCGCGGGGCCGGTCCGTTAGCGGCCTATTTGAGCAGAGCGGCTTCCAGGCTCTCGCCGGTGCGAATCTGCAGCAGTTTGACCTTGGCGGCGAGAAGGATGGGAAGAATCTGCGCGTTGAGGGTCTCCGGGGCCACACCAACCGGACAGCGCAGGATGATCTCCACCCCCTGAACCCTGGGTTCAAAGGCGGCCAGAAGCTCGGCGGCGGCCTGGGTGTCCCCCTGGATCTGCACCCGGACCATGCTTCGGCGTTGCGTGACCTGGTCCATGTCACCTGCTTGCACACAGCGCCCCGCCTCCATGCGAACCACGTAGTCACAGCTCTGCTCCAGCTCGGCGAGCACATGGGAGCTGATGACCAAGGTGCACTCGCCTTTCTGGGAGAGAAAGAGGGTGCGCAGACGCATGACTTGGTCCGGATCTAGACCGGCGGTGGGCTCATCCAAGAGCACCAGCTCGGGGCTGCCCAAGAAGGCCTGGGCCACGCTCACCCTACGTCGCATACCGTGGCTGAGTTGGCGGATCTTCATCTGCGCACGGTCCCTCAGGTCCACCAGCTCCAAAACCCGGTCGGTGTCGATGACGGCTTGCTTGCGGTCCATGCCTTGGAGGCGCGCCAAGAACTCTAGGCTCCCTCGAACCGGCATGTGGGGATTCAGCTCGCAGTCTTGGGGCAGCAGCGTGACGCGTCCCCGGTGCTTGGCGGGATCGAAGGGCCCCTGACCCAGGAGGGAGATGCTGCCAGAGTCTGCGCGCACATAGCCACCCACCACCCCGAAAGTGGTGGTCTTTCCAGCACCGTTTGGGCCGACCAGACCGCAGACCACACCCTTTGGAATCTCCAGGTCCAAGCCATTCAATGCCTGGATCTTTCCATAGGATTTGTGCACGCCCTTGAGGACCAGCGCGCTCATGCGTCCACCTTGGAGAGGCGCCATGTACCCAGCGAGAACCAGCTGGCCCCCAAGGCAATGAGCATGGCCATGGCCGGAAGGCGCCGGGAGAACTCGGGCCGGAACAGGTCGGTTTTGTGTGCGGCTGGGAAGAGGGGCGAGAGCAGCTCTTGCACCAGCGGCGCGGTGTCCGTGAGCCAGTCCAGGTGCAGGAGCACCTGTCCACCAATGCCCACAGCGACCAGCATGACCATCGCTGCTGCCAACGAGGCCACCCAGTGCCGCGTGACCTGAGAGACCCCAAGGGAGAGTCCCAGCCAAGCCGCACCCCAAGGCAAGGTGCGCAGGCCCAAGCGAAGCATCCAGGCCGCGGTGGCCGGACCGTCAAAGCTCTGCAGGGAAAAGTAACCGACCAGCCACACCCCTACCCCGCCTGCAATCACGCCGACGAACATCAGCGCGAGCTGGCCCACGGCCTTGCCCCACACATAAGAAGTCAGGTTTGTCCTGGAGAGTACAAAGCGCGCTGCGCCCGTTCCCCGCTCGAAAGAGATGGCGTCTGCAGAGGTGATGGTCACCAACACCGGCAGCAAGACCAGGGCCAACCAGAAGTAGAAAAGCGCCAAGGGAGGAATCTGGACAAGCTGCAAGGCCAGATCGGAGTCACCCAACAGGCCACCCAGAATCTCCAGGACCTCTGGGCTCTGCATGAGCTGGGCGGTCATGGCCCCTGGCTGACTGGTCTGAGCCACGCCCAGCGTATCGGCCAACACCCCCTCGATCTCCTGCAGCGCGCTCACAAATATTCCCGACGCGGCCATGGAGCCGGCCAGGTACAACGCCAGCAATCCCAGGGCCTTCCATGAGCGCAACGAGGAGCGCAAGTCAAAGCCCGCGACAAGGAGTATGTCGCGGAAGGGCGTAAGCCAGGTGGTCATTGCTCGAAGCTCTCCACCGCGTCTCTAAAGCCCTCGAGCTCGATGTAGTTCCAGACCTGGGCGGCTTGGGGGTCTACGCCATCCAGGGTGTTTAGGCCCACCGAGTCTTCCAGAGTAAGCTGGGCCTCGTACAGGATGCCGGTCACATCGTGCGAGAGTCCGAGCATCTCCGTGGGGTCAGGCTCCTCGCCGGACATGGCGACCGTCATCAGATCCTCCCCGAGTAGGGCAAGCTCGTCGTTCATCTGCAGCATCGCCGAATCGATCTCAGCAATCTGACGGTCGTCCAGATCCGCTTGCTCAATCAGAGCTGCACGAGACTGGGTGGTACGCAGGCGCTGCGCTTCCACAGCCAGCTCAAACTGCTCGGCGATGTCTGGTGCCGGGCCCTCAAAGCCCGGGTCCACCCCTGGTCCACCCGTGTCTTGAACAGCCGGGCTGCCATCGGGCTGCGAGGAGTCCTTCTGGGCTGACCCGCGGTCAGGTGCCCCGGAGAGCACCTCCCCCATGCCCGGGAGGATCAGGTTTCGGGGGCCCTGCTTGCGTTCCGCTTTCTCCGCCCGGTCCTCGGCCACCGTTAGCTGCTCCTCTAGAGCGGCCTTTTCCAGAGAGGGACCGACTCGGCCGAGTAGAAAGCCCAGGATCAGCCCGGGCAAAATGAACACAACGCGCTTCATGAGGACTCACCATTCCAGCACCTGAGATGCCCGCTAAACGACAACGG
>JBLHMA010000503.1:0-3992 GCA_047621545.1 Cognaticolwellia sp.
CAGGGGTTTGTGGATCCCGTCCACCGGTGGTCAGCCTCTGTACGATGTCCGGCAAACGCCGCAACCCCATCAGCACAACCAGGGTGTGGTCGGCGGCAGCCACGGCAGCCCAATGCTCGGAGCTGCGGTTGAGCTGTGCAGCGTCATGGCCCGTGAGCACTGTGAAGGCCCCCGAGAGATCCCGGTGGGTCAGGGGCACCCCACTGAGCGCACCGCTGGCCAAGGCCGCGCTGATACCGGGCACCACCTCGTAAGGCACTCCCGCGGCCCGAAGCGCGGTCATCTCCTCTCCTCCTCGGCCAAAGACCATGGAGTCTCCACCCTTCAGACGCACAACCCGCTTGCCCGCCAAGGCGTGCTGAATCATCAACGCCTCGATCTCAGCCTGCCGGGCCCGGTGGTTGCCCGAGCGCTTTCCCACGTGAATTCGCTGGGCATCAGGCCCAATACAGTCCCGCACCTTCTCGCCAACCAGAGCGTCGTAGAGGACCAGATCCGCACTCTGAAGCAGAGTCCAAGCACGGCACGTGAGCAGGCTGGGATCACCCGGCCCCCCACCTACCAAATACACCATGCCTGGTACGCAGACCGGCCCTCCTGGACGCCCAAGCATTCAGGCCTCCTTCGGAGGACGGTTGAAGAAGTACTCCACCCGCAGCTGTTCCGAGGGGACACCGGCCGCTTGTAGGCGTGCACAGAGAGGGATCAGAGCGGCTCCATCTCCAGCAAGGAAGTAGAGCGCCTTGGGATCGGCGGGCACCTGCTCACAGACCTGCTCACCCTCCACCACAGAGAGTCCATCGGCCCGCAGGCTCTCCAGTGAGAGGCCCAAGCCCTCCGAACGCCACCAGAGCTGGGTCGCTGCGGCTTGGCCCCCTGCTACGCGTGCCTGGGCCATGGCCTGAATGGGCGAAATGCCGCTTCCAGTGGCGACCAGACACACCCGCTCCCAAGGGTCTGTCGCTTGGGCTTTGAAGAACTTTCCCCAGGGCCCGGAGTACTCCAAACGGGCCCCTTCTCGCAGCTCCGACATCCAAGCGCTGCGCTCTCCCACAGACTGAATAAGCAGCTCAAAGCCGCCGTCTGCATCAGGGAGCGCCGCCAAGGAGTAGGCGCGACGGTGCACGTCCCCAGGCTTGGCCGGGTTGGGCAGAGTGGTCCGTACAATCAAGTAGTTTCCGGCCACCCAGTCCATCGCCTCATCCGGTGCAAACACAAGCTGGGTGAGCCCTCCATCCAACACGCGGCGCGCACGCAATGTGGCCCACTTGGTCTTGGCCATCAGTCGCTCTCCGGGAAGACTTCGTGCAAGACATCGTGGACTTCGTCCAGGTCGTGGTAGTAGCGCTCAAGCTGGGTGGAGATCCGAGCAAAGTCAGCTTGGGTGCGCTTTACCGTGACAACCAGGGCGCGGTAATAGCCCAAGGAAGGTGCATCGGCGGGCATGTCTGCGACGCGCTGCTCCAGGTCCACACTGGCTGCATCCAAGGCCCGAACGATCTCCGCCATGTTCTTGGCTTGGCTCAGGGACTTTAGGGCACCCGGCTGCTCCAGGTGAACCCCCAACTCTTCTTCCTCGTGGGTACGCTCCGTGGCAGGACGGTCCCCCAGCAGGGTGTGCATGGACAAACGCAGTGCGGCAACTTCGTAGCAGGCCATTTTCAAAACTCCAGTTTGAATTCAAACGCCGCCAAGCACTTGATCAATCAAGCGCCCGACCGGACGGTTTCCCAGCAGATGCTGGTCATAGATTTCGTCGGCATCCTCGGGACTCACGCCCCGGTACCAGACCCCTTCGGGGTAGACACAGACCGCCGGCCCCTCGCCGCAACGCCCCATGCACATCACGCGGGTCGTCTGGATCTGTTTGCGCTTTCCGTCCGCGCGAATGCGCTGACGAAAACGCGACAAGGCAGCCAGCGAGCCGCGGTCCACACAGTCCCGGTTCACACAGACCAGAACATGGCTGCGCGGCGGGGTATGGGCGTGGGGCTTAACGCTTGGGTCACTTGGAATCTCCAGGTGTGCCTTGGCCTTTCGCTGCGCCTGTATGCCCCCAACTTCATGCTCAAAGCCGGGCAGAGGCGCCCGATACTTGCACCCATCGCAGGAACTTCCACCCGTGCCCTCTTGGGCCTCGACCACGCGCTCCAGGAGCAGATCCAACAGCTCCGTGCGGCTGCCAAGGGGTGCGCTGCACGCCATGCGAACCCGCGGATACAGCTTGGCGAGCATCTCAACCTGGTCACGTACACGCCCGGCCAGCACACCAGGGTAGAGCAAGTGGGGCACCACCACCACCTGCTTGGGACGGTGGGTCAGCACGCGCTTGAGCGCCTGCTCCAGCGTGGGCTCAGTGACCCCTACAAAGCCCACCTCTAAGCCAGCAAAACCCTGCCGTTCCGAGAGCATCCGTCCCAGCTTGTATACATCTGAGTTGGCATCGGGGTCCGAGCTCCCGCGGCCCAAAAACACCACGCCCACGGCATGGTTGTCGCAAGGCGGCAACTCAGAGCGGGCCTGCTCCACCTGCGCACAGAGCAGGCGCACCATGCCAGTGGTGACCCCAAGGGGACGGCTTCCTCTGAAGGTGCACTCCGGATGGCGTTTGCGGGCCGTGGCCAGCACCTGAGGCAGGTCGTTTTTGGCATGCCCCGCGGCCAGCAGCACAGCAGGTGCCAGGGTGATGTCCTGGGCGCCATCTGCAACGGCTGCATCGATGGCATCCAGCACGGAGGGGGTCGCCAGCTCCAAAAAACCGGCATGGACCGGCAGGTCAACCCGCGCTGCAAAACGCTCGGCCAGGGCCAAGATAGGGTGGTTTCCACGGCTGCGCCGCGACCCATGCCCTACCAGAATGAGGGCCTGACTCATGGCCGGCTCCTATAGGCGGCATCGACAAAAGCCTGCGCGACCTCTGGGGCACGGGCCCAGTGGGCGTGGATGTAGGTACCCAATACATTTTCACTAGGGCCCCCAACAAAACCCTCTCGGCCCTGGCCTCGACGACCGGTCCAGTCAAAGACAGCGGATGCCCCCCCTTGGTCCACCAACTGGGAGTAGTGAAACTCATGCCCACGCCAGTACGTTCCTGCCGGTCCCAAGATGCTGTCCTGGGACGTGGTGACCTCGCGGTAGCCAAGGGTACGAAGTCGCCCGTGCATGCGGGTACGCACCGGGAGCACGCCGAGCATCTCAAAGGACTCACCGTCTTCTCCTTCCAAGGACTCCCCCAGATACATCAACCCACCGCACTCGCCATAGATGGGCCGTCCGCTGGCTGCGAAGGCTTGAATCTGCTCACGCAGAGCGCCGTTGCCCGCCAGGGTTTCGGCATGCAGTTCTGGGTAGCCCCCTCCGATGAGCAAAGCATCCAGCCCATCGGGCAAGGCGTGGTCCTGCAAGGGAGAGAAATGCACCAGCTCCGCGCCGCTGCGAATCAACAGCTCCATGTTGTCGGGGTAGTAGAAGTGGAAGGCCTCATCGCGTGCCACGCCGATGCGCACATGCTGGGCAGGCGGGTCGCTTGACAGGGCAAAGGCCTGCACCCGGGCCGGTTTGGCCAAGGCCACCAAGGCGTCCAGATCCAGGTGTGCGCTGGCCCATTCCGAGAGGGCTTCCCGCTTCAGAGCCATGCCCGAGAACTCGCCGCTGACCAGCCCCAAGTGCCGCTCCGGCGTGCTCAGTTCGGGGGACTTGGGCAGCCCGCCCAAACAGACCAGCTCCAGAGCACTCTGCTCAAGTGCTGTCTGGATGATGCGGGTATGTCCCACGGATCCCACTCGGTTGAACACCGCTCCGACAACGGAGACCCCTTCCGCGTGGCGCGCAAACCCTTCCACAATGGCCGCAGCAGACCGCGCCATTCCACTGGCGTCTACGACCAGGACTACCGGCACATCCAGCTGCTGAGCCAGCTCCGCGGTCGACCCCTCCAGGCTGGCTGGGTCGCGGCCGTCAAAGAGCCCCATCACGCCTTCGATCAGCACCAA
>JBLHMA010000504.1:0-3991 GCA_047621545.1 Cognaticolwellia sp.
GGCTTGAAACAGCTCAAGCAGGTCGCCCAGCGACCCGCCAGGAAGGAGGGTAGTCCCGCAGGGACGAGGAGGAAACCTGGGTTTCCTCCTTTACGGGGGTGCTGACCGGCGCAGCCGGGCATGCAAGGGGGGCAAGGCCCCCCTCTATAGACACAGCATAGGAGGAAACCTGGGTTTCCTCCTATGGGGGGTGCTGACCGGCGCAGCCGGGCATGCAAGGGGGGCAAGGCCCCCCTCTATACACAACACCCGCACCTTTCTGACACTCAGTGCCACAAACCTCCAAATCCCGGTTACCCTGCCCCAAAGCAGGAGCCCTTCGTGGCCAAGACCCGCCTGGCATTCGCCCGAATCGCGCAAGAGACCAACGCTCTGTCCCCCGTGCTCACCGAGATGCACGACTTTGAGAGCGTGCACCTGCTGGCTGGCGACACCTTGCTCCAGGCCTGTATGCCCAAGGGCTACGAGGCCCAAGGCTTCGTGAAGAACGCAGAGCTCTCGGGCTGCGTAAAGGCTGGCTTGAATGATGGAAATGTGGAGTTCATTCCGCTGACCTCGGCGTGGGCCGTTCCATCTGGCCCGCTCTCCAAGGCCACCTTCGATGAGCTGCTGGGACGGGTGATCGACGGACTCAAGGCTGCTGGACCCGTCGACGCGGTCTATCTGAGCCTACACGGCGCCATGAACACCCTGGGCATCCCAGACCCCGACGCCTACATCTGCGAGGTCATCAAGCAGGAGATCGGCGGTGCGCCTCTGGGCATCACCCTGGACCTTCACGGCAACCTGAACCCGCGCATCGTGGCCGCCAGCGACGTGCTCTACGGCTACAAGACCAACCCCCACAGGGACCACGCGGCCCGGGGTCGCCAGTGCACCAAACAGCTTCTTCGGGTGGCCAGAGGAGAAATTCACCCTGCCAAAGCGTGGCGCAGCCTGCCCATGATTCTGGGCGGGGGCCTGATGCTGGACTTCCTCAAGCCGATGAGGCCACTCTTTCGCTGGATGAAGGCCCAAGAGCGCAAGAAGGGCGTGCTGGGCTGCAGCCTGTTTACTTGCCACCTCTGGAACAACACCCCCGAGCTTGGCTGGTCCACTTACGCCATGACCGATGGGGACCAAGCCGGCGCCGATGCCTTGGCTGAAGAGCTGGCCGAGAAGTGCTGGGCGGTGCGCCACGAGCTGCCCCCAGAGCTGCCCGATGAGTTCGAAGCCATCGAGCAAGTTCGCAGCGCGCGCGTCGCCCGAATCACCGGCACCGTCTGCATGAGCGATGCCTCCGATGTCGTTGCTGCTGGAGCCACCGGCGAGAACACCAAGCTGCTGCGGGCCTTCATGGACAAGGGCCAGGACTTGGTCGCCTACTTCCCCATCCGTGATCCCCAGGCCGTAGATGAGCTCTGGGACACCGAGCTTGGCGAGCAGGCCAGCCTCTCGGTTGGCGGTCGCCTGGATCCCAAGCGCAACGACCCCATCCAGGTCAGCGGGCGCGTGCACTGGAAGGGGGACCGCCACGGCTTTGGCAAGACGGTGGCCTTGGACATGGGCAACATCAAGCTGGTCATCACCTCGGGCCCAGCCCTATGCATGAAGCCCGACTTTTACAGCGACGTAGACCTGAGCCCCTGGAAGGCAGACGTGTGCGTGGTGAAGAGCTTCTTCCCATTCCGCCTCTTCTTCGCCCTGCAGAATCGCAAGTCCATCTACGTCAAGACAGGCGGCATCACCGACTTTGACGCGGCCAAGCAGCTGCAGTTCTCACGGCCCGTGCACCCTTTCCACGAGCTGGACGACTGGAAGGAAGCGGACCGCGCACGCAGGAGCTGAGCAGCGACAAGTCCCCCTTGCCAGGATACCCGCGCGCCCATGCTCTCTTTGTTGATCTTCCTCGCATGTCCCAAGCAGGTCGGCCCCTCTGACGCCGTCGCACTGCAGCTCTCCTCCAACCCGTCCTCGCCGACGATCTGTGTGTCCTCGGTGGCGGAAGCGGGTCCCCTCAAGGCGGAGCTGGGTGCCTGGGACAAGGGGGGCAAGGCGCTCAGAGCAGGTGACACTGCCAGCGCGCGGGCAGCCGTAGCGGGGGGAACGCATCCCGCTCTGATGTCCGTCTCCATCGGCGCAGACCTGCTGGACGAAGACTTTGACGCCGCACGTCTCAAGCTGATCCCGCTGCTGGACACCTACCCCGAGGACGGCTGCCTGAACCAAGCCGCCGCGTGGGACTACCTGAATAGTGGCAAGGAAAACCTGGCGCGCACCCACGTCAGCAAGGCGCTGGCGGCCGACCCCGCCTCCACCAACGCCCACTTCCTCTCGGCCAGCGTCTCGCTCCAAATGGGAAAGGTAGACGAAGCATCGAGCACCCTGCGCACAATCCTCCAGGCCGAGCCCGACCACGTCGGCGCCAACCTGCTCCTGGGCGCGCTCTACCTGATGCAAGGCGACGAGCTCCTGGCACTGCCCTTGCTGGAGAAGGCCCAAGAAGGCGGCGGAGATGCCAGCGCATACCTGGCCCCCACCTACTTTGGCGCCGGCCGAATCCCCGAGTATTTGGCTCTGGCCAGCGAAGCCGGCTGGCCTTTGGGAGACCAGGGAAAGCTGGCCACCTCCGAGAACGTCTGGGCCGACTACCTGGGCTTGTTGGGCATCTCCGAGGGGGCCCCGCTGGGGGTGACTCTGGAGACCTCGATGGGCACCATCAGCTGCGAGCTCTTCTACAAGGAAGCGCCCCTGACGGTCGCCAACTTTGTGGGTCTAGCCCAGGGCAGCATCTCCTGGACCGACCCCAAGACCAATGAGCTGATGGACGGCCCCCTCTACGACGGGACCCGCTTTCACCGCGTGATCTCCGGGTTTATGGTCCAAGGAGGCGATGCCCTCTCCCGGCACGCGGATGAAATGGATGAGTGGGGCAGCGGCAGCCCCGGCTACACATTCCCCGACGAGATCAGCCCACGACTGCGCTTTGACCGTCCCGGCGTTCTGGCCATGGCCAACGCAGGTCCCGGAACCAACGGCAGCCAGTTCTTCATGACCGACGGCCCCGCCGAATTCCTGAACGGACGACACACCATCTTTGGCCAGTGTGATCCCGTGGAGCTGGTGGGCGACATAGCGGCTGTCTCCAAGGACGCCCGTGACCGCCCCTTGGACCCCGTCACACTGCACCACGTGCACATCCAGCGGTGATCGCTCTCTTGGGCCTGGCCCTGGCCTGTGCCCCTAGACGCACACCCGAGCCCCAGCGCACCGAGCTGAACGTTCTGACCTGGAACCTGTACTTCAGGGCCCACGACCAGCCTGGCCTGGAGGAGGTCCTGGCTGAGGTGGACCCCGAAGTGGTGTTTCTACAGGAGACGACCGCCGCGTGGCAGGCCCGTCTTGAGGGGCTCTTCCCCTACGAGCACTGGGTGCATGGCCCCGACCAAGGCGGCGGGGTGGCCTTGCTCTCGAAGTACCCCATCGAGCAGCTGGCCGTACATCAGGTCTCAGGCGCGCGCTTTCCTGCGCAACGGGCCGAGATCCAGACCCACTTGGGCCCCGTTGAAGTACTCAACTTGCACTTGATTCCCCCCTTTGGACCCCGTGGAAGCTTGATCACAGGTTTCTTTAGAACCAAGCAGCCCAGGTACCGCGAGGTCCAAGCCTTGCTGGAGCTTGGGGTTCCTGACCTGGCCTGCGGGGATTTCAATGCCTCCGAGCGCGAGGCCAGCGTCTCCCTCTTCGAGAAGGCCGGGATGGTCAGCGCCCTACCCGAGTACGCCCCCGGACAGCACACGTGGCACGGTCCGGGGGAGCACAATTTTCACTGGCGAATCGACCACTGCATGGTTGGGCCAGCACTGGAGACGACCTCCGCGCAAGTGCTGGAGGTGGGCCCCTCAGACCACTACCCGGTGTGGGTGGGACTTAGGGGTACTTACAAGGCAACTCCAGCGCCCCCCTCCCCTGCTCAAGCGGGTTAATGGCCCCTCTATGGTTCTTGCACTCG
>JBLHMA010000505.1:0-3956 GCA_047621545.1 Cognaticolwellia sp.
GTCAGTGTCGATCAGCCCGCAGGCAGGGTCACGCTCTTTGGGGTAATCGAGCCTCTCACTGCCATTCAGGCCGTCGAAGAAGCAGGCTTCTCAGCGCAGATTCGTCCCCCTGGCTTGGCCCTTCACGTTGCTGGAATGACCTGTGGGGGATGTGCCCGCAAGGTCGAGGCCAAGCTGCGCGAGCTGGACGATGTCCAAGGCGTAGAGGTGGACCTGGACGGCGGCATTGTGCGGGTCATCGGCCATGTGAGCATGGATCAGGTCACGGTGACCGTCAAAGAAGCAGGCTTTACCCCCGGCGCCCAGGTCTGAGTCCGCTGGGTGTCTATTCCAGCCAGCTCTCGATAGCCTCGTCGCTGATTTTTGCCGGGTGGCCTCGCCAGATCACCTTGCCGTCCTGAATGACCACGGCTGCGGGGATGCCGCTGACAAAGTAGGCCTCGGAAACGCTCCCGTTCTCCTTGCCCACCGCAAAGCCGATGTCCTGGTCTATCAGCAGGGCGCGGGCGCTCTCGTCGGTGCTGGACTTGGTGACTTTGGTCAAGCCAATGACCTGCAGCCCTTGGTCCTTGTAGCGCTGCCACTGCAGGTTTGTCTTGGGCATCTCACGGCGGCAGTGGGAGCACCACTGCTCCCAGAACACGATCAAGGTGGCTTTGGCGTTGGGCTCGTACTGCCCTTGCCACCACTCCACCGGGTCCAGGGACACGGCGTCTAGACCCACGGCTTCCAGCTCACGGGCCACGCGCATGGCACCCCGGGCGGCTTGTGTGCTGCCGTACTCGCTGAGGATGACGGCGACCATGCCCTTGGCGGTCAGGGCATCGCCCCGCTCCAAGGCCTCGTTGGCCTGGACCAGCATCGCCGCAGCTTCGATCTCTTGGGCTGCAGTGGGCTGGGCAGCGCTCGTCTGGCACTCGGCCAGTTGTGACGCTGCGCGGGCCAGCTCACCCTGGCTCTTGCCCAAGGCGTTGGCCAACTCGGCGTTCTGCGCGACGAGTTGGTCTGCTTGGCGTGGGGTCAGGCAGGCGAGCAAGATCAGGAACATTTGGGGACTCCGGGTGTTCAGAATAGCGCCAAGGAACGCAAAAAACTCCCCCCGGCTAAAAGCCGAGGGGACCCAGGGGACCGAAGGGACCCGAACTCAGGAACGCAAAAAACTCCCCCCGGCTAAAAGCCGAGGGGAGTTTCCAGGTACACCCAAGAGGAGTCGAACCCCTAACCTTCTGATCCGTAGTCAGATGCTCTATCCAATTGAGCTATGGGTGCTTAATGTGCTCAACCTGTGAGGGTTGAATCGCCACGCTGGTTAACAGGGGTTTAGGTTCACCGCCACCCAAAAGAGGATGACGGTGAGCCTAAAGTGGCGGAGACGGAGGGATTCGAACCCTCGGTACGTTTCCATACACGCGATTAGCAATCGCGCACCTTCGGCCACTCGGTCACGTCTCCACACTTCCCTGAATCTGAACGGATATCCGTTCAGGTAATCAGCCTGTTGAACTACACAGAATCTGTAAAAGAGCGGAGGCGGTGGGATTCGAACCCACGAACCCTCTCGGGTCTCTGGTTTTCAAGACCAGTGCCTTCAACCACTCGGCCACACCTCCGTGAGTCGAGCCCCCGGCTTCTAATGCCCGGCGGGAATCCGGTCAACCCCCATGTAGGGGACCAGCGCCTCGGGGATCACGATCGAGCCGTCAGGCTGCTGATAGTTCTCAAGGATCGCGACCACCGTGCGGCCCACAGCCAGGCCCGAGCCGTTGATCGTGTGTGCCAACACAGGCTTGCTTTTCTTGCCGTCTTTGCTCTCAGGGCGGTAGCGCAGCGCCATGCGCCGGCTCTGGAAATCACCGAAGTTCGAGCAGCTGCTGATCTCGCGGAAGGCGCCCTGGCCCGGCATCCATACCTCCAAGTCATAGCAGTGACGGGCGTTGAAGCTGATGTCTCCGCCGCACAGGCGCATCACCCGGTAGGGCAGCTCCAGGGCCTGCAAGATGGCCTCGGCGTGGCCGGTGAGCAGCTCGTGTTGGGCGTCGCTGTCCTGGGCGGTGGTGATGCGCACCATCTCCACCTTGTGGAACTGGTGCTGACGAATCAGACCCTTGGTGTCCCGACCGTAGCTGCCAGCCTCCGAGCGGAAGCAGGGGGTAAAGGCCACGTAGGCCTTTGGCAGATCCGCCTCCTCTAGGATCTCTTCCCGATGCAGGTTGGTGACGGGCACCTCTGCGGTGGGGATCAAGTAGGCATCCTCGCCGCCCAGCTGGGTGGTGAGCTTGAACAGGTCGGCCTCGAACTTGGGCAGCTGACCGGTGCCGTACAGGGCGCTGGCCTTGACCATGTAGGGGACCATCAGCTCGGTGTAGCCGTGGTCATCCGAGTGGGTGTTCAGGAAGAGGTTGATCAGCGCGCGCTCCAGGCGTGCGCCCAGGCCCTTGTAGACCGCAAAGCGGGTGCCGGAGAGCTTCACGCCGCGCTCAAAGTCCAGGATGTCCAGCGCTTGGCCCAGCACATCGTGGCTCTTGGGCTCAAAGCCCAGCTCGGCGGGGGTGCCCCAGGTGCGAACCAGCTCATTGCTGGCCTCGTCATTGCCAGCAGGGACCCGCTCATCCAAGACGTTGGGGATCTCCAGGAGCAGGTCGGTGCGCTCGGCCTCCAAGGACTCCAGCAGCAGCTCCGTCTCCTTGACCGTGTCGCTGGCGGTCTTGACCTGGGCCTTGAGCTCAGCGGCCTTCTCGCGCTCTCCAGCTTTCATCAGCTGACCGATCTGTGGGCTGAGCTGGTTGCGTACCTTTCGGCCCTGCTCGGCGAGCTGGAGCAGTTCTCTGCGCCGATCGTTCAACTCGCCCAGAGACGCGAATGCCGCCAGCTGCTTGTCGGTGGCGTTGCGGCGCTCCAGGGCGGCCTGGACTTGCTCGGGGTTGTTCTCGATGAACTTGGCGTCCAACATCTGCGGCTCCAGTCAGGGGCAGTGTGGATAGCCCCCTGGCCGCGATGGTCAAGAGCACCACGTCAGCGTTGGAGCAGATCCTGCAGCGCCGCACTGAGCTCCGCCTTCACGGCGCCCATCTCCGGGGTAAACCTCAGGCCCAGTTCTTCCGCCAGTGAGGTCATGCTGACCCCATTCAGGCCACAAGGCACGATGCGCTCAAAGTAGGAGAGATCTGGGGCCACGTTGAGCGCCAGACCATGCCACGTCACCCAGCGCCGGCAGTGGATTCCGATGCTGCACAGCTTGCGGGCGCTGCTCTCCCCACCCACCCAGACCCCTGTGTTCCGGGCGTTGGTCTCGGCTTGGACCCCAAAGACTGCGCAGGTGGCAATGACCGCAGCCTCCAGGGTGTGCATGTAGGCGTGCAGATCTCGGTGGCCCTCTGGCAGGGCGATGATGGGGTAGGCCACCAGCTGACCGGGGCCATGCCAGGTCACATCGCCGCCGCGCTCTACTTGAATGACCGGTACATCGCCCGGGTTCAAGACGTGGCTGGCAGCTTTTCGACTACGGCCCAAGGTGTACACCGGGGGGTGTTCCACTAGGATCAGCGTGTCGGGTGCCGTACCAGCCAGGCGCTCAGCGAGCACCTGCTTTTGGGTGTCCCAGGCCTGCTGATAGTCCAGCAGACCCAGGTCCATCACCTTCACTTGTGACCTTCCGCCGTGGTCAAGTTCTGTACAGCAGCAAGGATCTGCTTTTGGATGCTGGGAATGCTCCCTGCGGCGTCCAGCATCAGGATGCGGTCGCCGCGCTGCTTGAGCATGCCCAAGACCACGCCGTACTGCGCACTGATCTCTTCGAGCTGGCGCTTGGTCTCAAAGCGGTCCCTTGCCAATCCACGTGCCTCGATCCGAGCCAGGCAGCTGGGCACGTCCAAGTCCAGGAAAATACACAGGTCTGGCGGGCGGAAGCTGGCGTTTAACGCCATGACCCGGTCCAACGGCATCGCCAAGGACTGATA
>JBLHMA010000506.1:0-3948 GCA_047621545.1 Cognaticolwellia sp.
CACTCCGGCCCCGTCCCAGGCTTGCTCCTGATCCAAGATCTGCATGACTTGACCCTCGGAGTCCCGGTCATGGATGATGATCGGCAGCTTGAGCTCCAGCGCCTGGCGAATCTGCCGCCGAAAGACCTGCTGCTGAACTTCCCGCGGGCTGTGATCGTAGAAGTAGTCGAGTCCTATCTCCCCCCAGGCCACCACCTTCGGCGATGCGCACAGGGCCACCAGCCCGGACATCACCGCATCGTCCACTTGGCCTGCATCGTGGGGATGCATCCCAACGCTGGCCCAGACCCCATCAAAGCGCTCAGCAACCTGTACCGCACGGGCAGCGCAACCATCTCCGTATCCTGCGCCCACG
Source organism: Cognaticolwellia sp. (assembly GCA_047621545.1). GTDB lineage: Bacteria > Myxococcota_A > UBA796 > UBA796 > CAJQPC01 > CAJQPC01. The sequence goes on from JBLHMA010000506.1 coordinate 356, forward strand.
GTGAGCATTCGGGTCACCCCAGCTGCACGTGCCGTCTGGATCACCGCATCTACTCCAGCGTCTCCACCGTAGTTGTCCGGATCGATGTGGCAGTGGGAATCGAAGATGGCATGGGTCATTGCAGTCTCGCCCGGGACGCGGGTCCCAGCTCACGCAAGGTGGCGGAGAGCAGTGTCTCCACCAACAAGCGGTTGTTCACGTTCACCAGCATGCGCTGGCGAGTCTGGTCGATAAGCACCTGCAGGCGACCTGCGCCACGGGGCCAGAGCACGCCTGCCCAAGCGTCAATGAGCTTGGGTTGATCGGAGTGGATCAGGCCATCCTGGCGATCACAGGCCCAGAGCACCGTGTCCCTGACCAAGGTCTCAAGCACCGCCAGCCAGAGCAACAGGCCAGCCTTGGCGTCTTTTGCGCGGGAAATGGCCTCGCTCGCGTCGATGACTGCTGGGATGTCCCCGTTCAGAACCTCGATCAGCTCCGCACGCACTTGATCCATGGCAGCCAAACCACCCTCACCTAGAGCCAAAGCCGCCCCAGGGCAGCCCAGTGACAGACGCGCGATGCGCTGAGCATCCGGGAGCTCCTTCGAGGAAAGCCAAGGCACCAGTTCCTTTTCAGCGACAGCCGTAAAACGAACCCGCTGGGAGCGGCTGAGTACCGTCGGCAAGAGTGAGGACACCCGGGATGTGACCAACACAAAGCCCGTATCGGGAGGTGGCTCCTCCAAGGTCTTGAGCAAGGCGTTGGATGCCTGGGGCATCAGCGCGTCGACGGGATCAACGATCACCGTTCGCCAAGACGCGTTGTAGGGCCGCAGCCGCACTTTTCGGATCAGCTCCCGCACTTGGTCCACACCGATCGTGCCGCTCTTGCGCTTGGGGTCCGGTACCATCTGAATCAGGTCTGGATGAATGCCTTTGAGCATCTGCTTGCAGGTCAGGCACTGCTCACAGGGAAATGGGCCCCGCTCAGCGGTACAAGCTGCCGTGCGGGCCAAGAGCTCCGCGGCGGTGTGCTTGCCCACACTGGGTGGCCCCTCGAAGAGATAGCAGTGGTGCAGGCGTCCGCTGCGGGCGCGCTCAAGCAGCGGCGCAATGCGCGCGGTCTGTCCCAGGAGCTCGATGCCATCACTCACCTTGCCCACCTAACGCGATATGGGCGCCACCCGGAGCAATGGTGGCCACCTACATCACCCCAGCGGGCTTCCAAGCCCTGGTCGACGAGTACGAGCGAATGCTCAAAGTCGAGCGACCCATAATGACCCGGGAGGTGGCCTACGCCGCCAGTCTGGGCGACCGCTCCGAGAACGCCGAGTATAAGTACGGCAAACAGCGGCTGCGAGAGATCGACAAGCGCCTACACTTTCTTCAGAAGCGCCTGCAGTCGGTGGAGGTCGTCGATCCCAGAGAGATCGCCGGCCCCATGATTCGCTTCGGAGCCACCGTTCGCTACGAGGACGATGCGACAGGCGAGGAGAAGCAAGTGCAGATCGTGGGCACCGACGAGATAGACACCATCAACGGGCGTGTGTCTTTCCAAAGTCCCATCGCAAAAGCCCTGCTCGGCAAGTCGGTCGACGACTCAGCCACCATCCAGACCCCTCAAGGACCACGCACCGTGGTCATCACGGAGATTACGTGGGAATGACCCTGCTCGAGGTCTTGGCCGAGCGCGGCCTGACCGGAGCCACACGCCGAAAGGCACTCCAGACCGGTAAGGTCTTCCTTCGCGGCGTCCCCACGGGCTACGGAAAGCGCGAGGTCGATCCTGCGGACGTGCACATCCACGAGAACGCTCCTCGCCTACACCCGGGCCAAGACTTCGCGGTCGCCTTCCGGGACAAGCACATGGTGGTGGTCTACAAGCCCAGCGGCATGCTCTCTGTAGGCGCGCCCAGCAGAGCGAAGGACCCCAACTTGGTCAGCGCCTTGGCCCGTCTCTACGGCCAGGCTCACCCAGTGCATCGCCTAGACGAAGGCACCAGTGGACTCATGATGGTGGCCCTGACCACCATCGCCCAGAAGACCCTCAAGAAGATGCTCGAACAACACGACATCGAGCGGGGCTACTTGGCGATCACGCACAACGAGATGAAGGACGAGCCCTTCTCCATCACCAGCTCCCTAGGCAGGAACCCACACTCCGGTCTGCGCGCCTCTGTGCATTTCCACGACCCAGAAGCACGCCAAGCAACCACACACTTCGTGCGCCAAGAAGCCCTCCCCAGGAGCTTCTCCGTCGTCCGGGCCACTCTGGAGACGGGCCGAACCCATCAGGTGCGCATCCACCTGAGCGAGCGCAAGCACCCGGTATTGGGCGACCCGCTCTACGGCCGCAAGCGCGATCCCTTCCCCCGCTTGGCTCTTCACGCTGCCGTGCTGGGCTTTGTCCATCCCCTGACCGAAGAGCCCCTGCGCTTCGACATCGGGCTGGCTGACGACATGGCACGCTTCCGCTACAACCTGCTCCATCCCGAGGAGCAGCCACCACCCGGGACACGCAAGTTTACGCGTCGCAAGCCTACCAAGGGCACACGAACCCGCAACAAGAAGCATCGCTGAGAAGAGAAGAGAGGAGAAGAGAGGAGAAGAGAGGAGAGGAGAAGAAGCGCTGCTCAACGAAGGACCTCCATGAGCTCACGCCCCCGCGCACTGAGACCCCGCGCACTGAGACCCCGCGCATTGGTCACCGGAGCCGGCATCCGATTGGGGCGCGCCATGGCCGTGGCGTTGGCCCAGGATGGGTTTGATCTCGTCCTGCACTACCGGAGCTCCGAGAGCGCCGTCCAGGTGACTGCGAAGATGTGTGCCGCCCACGGGGCCAAAGCACAGGTCGTCCAGGCTGACTTGGGTCTTGTAGAAGGCTGCACCGCGCTCGCATCGGCCGCCGGCGCCGTGGATCTGTTGGTGAACTCCGCCGCGCTGTACAAAGCCGTACCAATCGAGGACATCACACCCCAGCAGTGGGAACAGATGCTCGCGGTCAACACCCGCGCCCCCTTCCTGCTGACCCAAGCGCTTCTGCCCGGTCTGCGCGCCTGCAAGCGTCCCGGTGGCGGCTGTGTGGTCATGCTAGGCGACATTGGCGGTCAGCGCCCTACTCCAGGGTTTACACACTACAGCGTCTCCAAGGCCGGCCTTCTCATGCTTACCCAAGCCTTGGCCATGGAGCTGGCGCCGGCAGTGCGTGTCAACGCCATCAACCCAGGGACCGTGTTGGCCCCGGAGGACCTCTCGGATCAGGTTTTGACGCAGATTCAGGACAGCATTCCGGCCAAGCGCTTCGGCAGCCCCGACGACATCGTCGGCGCGCTTCGCTACCTGGTGAGCGCCCAATATGTGACGGGCCAGAGTATCAATGTAGACGGGGGCCGCAGCGTAGGCGGTCCAATGGAGGCCGGATGAGAGCGACAATTCATGTGACAGACCTGCGGGTAGACTGCCTGATTGGCTGCTTGGCCCGAGAGCGCTTGCATGCCCAGACACTGCGCGTCGATCTCAGCCTGGATCTGGATCACAACGCAGCAAGCCTGTCGGACCGCCTGGACGACACCTGGGACTACGGGGCCATGGCCCGAGATCTCATTTTTGTAC
>JBLHMA010000507.1:0-3917 GCA_047621545.1 Cognaticolwellia sp.
CAATGGGCGAGCTCGCCGGAGCCCTGCCTGCGCATTTTGCCATGGCAGGCGGGGGTCCTCACTGCGAGCCGGCCCTGGGTCAGTAGACGGGAAGGCTGGTGTCGATTTCCTTGGCCCAGCTCGTGATGCCGCCCTGCAGGTTGTAGATGCGTGCGGGGTCGAACCCAGCGCCCACCAGGGCCTCACAGGCCTGTGCGGAGCGGCCGCCCATCTTGCAGTGGATCAGGATGTCCCGGTCCTTGGGCAGCTCGGCAGCGATGGCCAAGATCTCGCCGTGCGGCTGCAGCCGGTCTGCAAAGGCCAGCTTTACGATGGTGGCCTCGTTCTCGCGACGAACATCGAGCACGTAGGGGGCCCAGCCCCCGTCCATCTTGGCCTTGGCGGCACCCACATCGATTCTCTGGAAGCTCACGTCATCCTCCTGGCCTTCTACCTGATGATCATTGGCGGGAACCCCGCAGAACTGCTCGTAGTCGATAAGTTCGGTGATCTTCGGGGACTCTGGGTCGCACCGAAGCTTGAGCTCACGGAAGCGCATGTTCATGGCGTCGTAGAGCAACAGGCGACCGGACAGGCTGGTGCCCTTGTCAAGGAGAATCTTGAGGGTCTCAGTGGCCTGGATGCAGCCAATCACACCGGGGAGGATGCCCAGCACGCCGCCCTCGGCGCAGGAAGGAACCAGGCCGGGGGGGGGAGGCTCTGGGTACAGATCCCGATAGTTGGGACCGCCCTGGTAATTAAAGACGCTGGCTTGGCCCTCGAACTTGAAGATGCTGCCATAGACGTTCGGCTTGCCCAAGATCACGCAGGCGTCGTTGACCAGGTAGCGGGTGGGGAAGTTGTCGGTCCCGTCCACGACCACGTCGTAGGGCTCCATGATGCGCAGGGCGTTCTTGGAGGTCAGCGCCTCCTCGTAGAGGTCCACCTGCACATTGGGGTTGATGTCGTGGATGCGCTCCTTGGCGGACTGCACCTTGGGGCGGCCCACGCTGGAGGTGCCGTGGATGACCTGGCGCTGCAGGTTGCTCTCGTCCACCACGTCAAAGTCTACAATGCCGATGCGGCCCACGCCGGCTGCGGCCAAGTACATCAACAGGGGAGAGCCTAGGCCGCCGGTGCCGATGCACAGAACAGCGCTGCCCTTGAGCTTGCGCTGACCCTCCATGCCCACTTCGTCCAGGATCAGGTGCCGGCTGTAGCGGCCGATCTCCTCGGTCGTCAGCTCCGGGGTGCTCCCCTCCGATGCGCTCATACGAGACCGCCCGCGATGCTGGGTACGATGGTCAACTCAGCGCCTTCCGTCACCGGGGTGTCTTCCTTGTTCAGGAAGCGAATGTCCTCGTCGCCCAGGTAGACGTTCACAAAGCTTCGCAGAGCACCGCTGTCGCTGCGCAGGTGCTTGGTGAGCTTGGGGAAGGTGGCGGTCAGCGCGCCCAGGGCTTCTCCGACGGTCGCGCCCGAGACGTCCACACTGGCTTGGCCTTCGGTGTAGCTGCGTAGGGGCGTGGGGATGTGAATGGTCACGGACATGGGGACTCCCAGAGTGTCTGAAGGCTGGATATGAAGGGGCTGTGGGTCCATGACGCTGCGGTCTTCGCGCAGGCGCCAACACAGGGTGTCCACCGCGCGTCCACTGTGGATGGCGGTGATGAGGTAGGCCAGGTTTGGCAGCGCGTGGTCCCGGTCGTACTCGGAGTACTGAGCGGGGTGGTCTGGGTGGCTGTGGTAGTAGCCCAGGATCGAAAAGCCCTCTCTCTCAAGGCCTTGCTCGGCACGCATCAACACCAGGCCGCTGACCTTGTAGCGGTTGTGAGCCGAGTCAGCTCGCTCGTTGGTCATGGGGTGAACCCGGGTGACCACGCCGTCTTGGCCAGCGAGAATGCCCACAACTTCGTGGGGGTAGCCGCCCTCGGCATGGGCGTGCAGCTTGGCCAGCTCTTCGGCCTGGATGGCCAGCGTGCCCGGGGTGCTCAATGGGGTCATTCGCCCTCCCAGATGTGGTCTTCACTGAGGTATCGGGAGCCGCCGTCAGGAAAGAGAACGACGATGCAGCCGACCTGGCCTTGTGCCGTGAGTTCCTTGCCCAGCTCCAGGGCTGCCCAGAGTGCTGCGCCCGAGGAGACGCCAGCCAGAAGGCCTTCCTCTCGGGCCAGTCGACGCACCAGAGAGAAGCTCTCCTCGGTGGGGGCCTCCATCGCTCGGTCTACCACGCCTTCGGGCTGGTAGATCGCCGGCACCATGGCCGACTCCATGTGCTTGAGTCCTTCCAGGCCGTGGAAGGGGCTGTTGGGCTCGACGGACGCTACTCGTATGGAAGCGTTCTGCTCCTTCAAGAAACGGCCGGTTCCCATGCAGGTCCCGCTGGTGCCCAAGCCGCTCACAAAGTGGGTGACCTGGCCTTGAGTGTCTCGCCAGATCTCGGGCCCAGTGCTGCGGTAGTGGGCCTGCCAGTTTGCTGGATTGGAGTATTGGTCGGCGTAGAAGTAGCGATCTGGGTGTTCGCTGGCCAGCTCTCGGGCCCGCCGAATCGCCCCATCACTGCCTTCCAAGGGCGAGGTCAGCTCTATGTCCACACCGTAGGCACGCAGAATGCGCTTGCGCTCTGCATTGGCGTTCTTGGGCAGGCAGAGCTTGAGCTTGAAGCCCCTAGCCGCTGCAATCCAGGCATAGGCGATGCCGGTGTTGCCCGAGCTTGCATCCAGCAGGGTCATGCCCGACTTGAGTAGGCCCTTCTCCCAAGCGTCTTTCACGATGGACAGGGCCGCCCGGTCTTTGACCGAGCCGCCGGGGTTGGTCCACTCCAGCTTGGCGTAGATGGCCACATCGTCGGAGATGCCGGCGGTGACTGGGATTCGGCAGAGCCGCTGTAGCGGCGTGTTTCCGACCCGCGAGGTAGAGTCGCCCACGAGGTTTGGGCAAGGGGGAGGCGCAGACATTCAATGCTCCGCTTGGGATGCATAGGAGAAGAAGGACCGGTCTGGCGCGGTGCGTGCGCCGGCGGGCCGCGGCTTTAAGCGGCGCCGCCCCCTATACAAAGACAACAGAGGCAGACCGATGCCGCGAACCGGATCATCCGGCTCGGGTGTCGCGTGGTCTGGCTCATCTGGTGCGTCATCAAGGGCTGCGTCCTCTGGGACTGTATGCCGTGGGCTGCGGAGGGTTGCAGCCGCTGGCTCAACCCAAGTTGCCCACCGCATTGATGGCGTCAAGTATGCTTGTGGTATCGGCTAATGCGCCTATCCCGATATCTCCACATGCAAGCCGCTTTTCTATCGGTTCAACAAAATTGTAGTGCCCCAATTCTTCGAGCCAGCGGCGGTTGCGCTGCACGACGGGGTTCATCCACATCTCCGTGTTCATGGCTGGGGCGAGCACACAGACCGTTCCACGGCGCAAGGCCATCCAAACGGTGCTCAGCGCGTCGTCAGCGATGCCACAAGCCAGCTTGGCCAGGGTGTTCGCGCTGCATGGCGCCACACAGGCCACATCCGCCCACTTGGCGAGCTCGATGTGGTCAATGCCAGGATTGCCCACGCCTTCCCAGGTGCTCGTCATGACTGGTCGACCGCTCAGGGCCTGGAAGGAGAGGGGGGTAACAAAGCGGGTAGCGCCCGCGGTCATCACGACCTGAACCTGGTGGCCCTGCTTATTGGCCAGGCTGACCAAGTCACAGGCTTTGTAGGCGGCGATTCCACCGCTAACACCCAGCAAGATGTTCACTGGCACTCAGGGATAGCGGGCAGGCCGATGGTTGGGTTGTCGAAGACTGCGCTGCACAGAAAGTCTCGGTACAGGTCCTGAGCTTGGTCGTCCTCAAAGGCTACGAAGTGACCTCCGTCCTTATACGAGGCCAAACCAGTGCTGACGCTCTGGTCTCCCCAGGCAGGCTGGGTGCGTTCTACCGGGGGAGAGATCGG
>JBLHMA010000508.1:0-3890 GCA_047621545.1 Cognaticolwellia sp.
ACCTGGGTTTTCTCCTTCCGGGGGGCTGACAGGCAAAGCCGGGCATGCAAGGAGGGCAAGGCTCTCTCGCCGGGCCACCCGCCCGACTCACCGCGACCTCGTCTACGGACCGCCAGCGCCATCGCAAGCCTGGTCTCCGCCGAGTCCATCTCACCTGAGCCCCTTGTCCGCCCAGCACCGGTCCGGACCAGCTCGACCTCGTCTACAGGCGCCACCAGCCTATCCAGCCCAGTCTCCAATCAGTCCGGCAGCTCGATCTTCTCGTCCACGCTGTTGGACGGCTCATCGCGTGCCGGAGGCTCGATGGGGGGTGGAGGCTCGATGGGAGGAGACACTTCGCCGTCCTTCTTCATCCCGGGCGGCTTGCGCAGCAAGGCGCTGGGATCCGGCAGCTCGTCCTCTGGGGTCACACGCTGGGGCTTGCCATTGGGCAGCTCAGTGGGTGTGGGATTCAGCTTCAGCGTGCCGGGGATCTGCTTAGGCTTAACGACGCTGGGCGCCTTGGCAGGCCGATAGCTCTTGTCCTTTCCTGAGATCTGCAGGCGCGCATCGCGCACCTCTTCCGCCTTCTTGCGGGTCCAGCTTAGGCTGGGATCCAGGATCAGAGCGTCTCGGTAGGCGGCGTAGGCAGCGTCCAGATCCCCGGCATTCAGAGCGACGTTGCCCTGGGCCACCAGCTCCTGCGCATAGGGCTCCGCAAAGTCCAAGACATCGGGGTGCTGGTGATCAAACCAGCGGGCCTCGTAGATCGCCGCCACCACCTCATGCCGGCTCTCTGCTTCTTCGGCGAGCTGAGCCCAGCACCCGGCCAAGGCGTAGTTCATCTCATCTTCGCGATGATGGCGCCAGTCCTGGTCGTGCCACACGTGGTAGCGAGCCTGTCGCCATGAGCCCCAGGAGGCATCACAGTCCCCGGCCTTGGCCCACTCCAGGGCGGAGCCAAAGTCGTTCAACGCCTGGCCTTCGGCCTCCTCTGCACTGACGATGCGCACAACGTTGGGCCAGAGGAAGCTGCCGTCCAACTCTCCGGGGTATGCATTGCGAGGCAGCTTGCCGCTGGGCTTGAGCACCGAACCCGTCTCCGCATCCAAGACCCAAAAGCCCAGCGAGTAGCTGCCGGGCGCCAGGTCTCCGGGCAGGTCAAAGTCTATGCGTGTGCGGGCGTGCTCGTCCTGTCGCCACTGCTTGATCGGCAGGTAGCCGTAGGTCGCCGGCAACGAGGCGATGTGGCGCTGACCCTCTGGGCTCTCCAGCACTGCGAAGACCTGAACGTCCTGCTCGCGCAGCTCCGCCTTCAGCCAGTACTCGACGAAGAGCTTGCCGCCTTGGGGCACCTCGGGGGAAGGCACATGCCAGCCCTCGAACTCCAGGTCGCCCTCCATGCTCACCCAGCGGCCCGGCGGGCCCTCGTACTCGGGGCGCATGATCTCCTCCCGGCGCACATGGTTGCCAATGTGCAGGGCAGCCTTTCCGGTGGGGTAGCCAGGGACCTCGATGTAGTCCTGATCCCAGATGGGCAGGCTGCCGACCTTGGTCTTGCGCGCCCAGTTGGCATGCTGGTGGGCGAAGGTTGGCTTCTTCTCCTCGAAGACGTACTCGACGATGAAGTCCTTCTGGTAAATGTGGTGCCCCATGGACACGTCCACCAGCCCGGCCACGTCCACGATGCGCCAGTCCGAGAAGTACATGTGGGCGCCCATGTCCACGTCGAAGAGACTGACCCGCTCGATGTGCATGCGGTCCTGGACGGTCTGCATGTAGCGAACGCGCTGGTGCACGTCGTTGACGCTTGTGACAGGCTGGCCTCCGGCGTGGAGGGCTTGCCAGAGGTTCGGCGCAGCAAAGAGCACGATGATGGGGACGCCCATGGCCCAGCGCACGGCCTTCGTATGACCGAAAGGCAGAGACTCCAAGAGCTCAGCGAGCCCCACTGCGATCAAGGTCAGCAAGGGGATGATGATGTAGGAGACGAAACGCCACTGGGCCATCCAGTCACCGCCGCTGTAGAGCACGAAAAAGCCTCCCACCGCACAGATGCTGCCCATCAAGCCCCGGGCCGCGCCGGCACGGTCCAGGTGCACCATCAGGCTGAGCACCATGACTGCTGCACCGCCGTAGCTCAAGCCCTTGACCAAACCAGCGGGCACCGTCTCAGGCAGACCGTAGACGCCCAGCAAGAGCGAGCCCAAACCCATCAGGGCGATACCCAAGCGGGTCTGGAAAGCCTCCTTCGAAGAGAGGAGCAATGTGCTGGCGGCGACGGCCAACACGGTGGTGATACGGGTGCGGTCCCAGTGCCGCTGCAACCAATTCAACCACTCGGGGTCAAAGTCATCGGGCAGGCCTGCGCGGCCATCCCACAGGATCAGAATTCCCGCCACGAGCGCGCCGAAGATGAACACCCACTTGCGCCAATCCTTGAGCGTGACCAAGCCCAGACCGATGAGCGGCGCGAACATGGCCACATGGTAGGCCCGCAAGTAGTTGCGCAGGTAGTCCCAGCCCCGAGACGTCCAGCGCCAAGGCTGAAAGCGGTTCTCCCCGTCCACCTTGGCATAGTAGGTGTTGGGAAAAGGCCAGGCGAAGTAGGAGACACGCCAGGCCTGGAACAGACCGTAGGGTACGAAGAAGATTCCGAGCCACAGGCCCACCTTCTTGATCCATCCCTTGCCGTTGTGAATGGCCAGCACCAGGGCAAAGAAGCCACCCACGGCCCCGTATGCGATGCCTTCAGGCCGGGTGGCGGCCAAGCCCACGAAAGCCAGTGCGCTCAAGGGGAAGCGGTGCTCCTCGTCCCGGCCTTCGACCAAGGTGCGCCACATGCCGGTGAGAAGCAGCACATTGAAGAGGCTGTTCTCCAATCCTGAGCCATGCCAGATGGCCACCGTGGTGGACAAGCAGACCAGCAAGGGTGCCAGCAGTGGGAAGTTGTCCTGCGAGACGCCAGTGTTCTCGTCGAAGCGCGCTTCCTGCGCCAAGGCGTAGGACAAGGGCAGACAGGCCAGGCCGAAGACCGCGCCCATCAGCTTGGAGCTTACAAAGCCGTTGATGCCGACCCGATAGCCCAGGCCCATCAGGAAGGTCCAGAGGGGGTTGGAGAAGCCCTCGACCCGCTCACCGCCAGCATAGGTGACCCAGCCCTCTCCGGCTGCAGCGTTGCGGGCGTAGGCCATTGAGATGCCGGCGTCCTCGACGAACCACGTCGTGTAGACCAGGAAGTTGGCCAGAGCCAACACCATCATCAGACCCAAGGCGTAGGTGTGCCGGCGCTGGCGCTCGTCCATCACGGACCAACGGTGGGCGAAGGGTCGAATCAGGGCACGCCCCAAGGCATGCAGACGTTCGCGGGGACTAGGCATGGCCTGCGAAGCATAAGCCGCGGAAGACTCATCTGGCGGAGCAGACCCCGCATCGCCGTTCCGAACACGAGAACGGGCACGGTCCTTGGGGTGCATCCCCACTCGGCCCGGGTGCTTGAGTCGGCGGCGAGAACGGCTGATCGCCCGCCGCATGTGGCGCTCCCGCACCCTCTCCAGCAGGTCCTGGAGTTCCTCCTCCCAGTGGGTCGGGGCGCTCAGACAGAGCATCCGCGCAGCCCGACGTGCCTTGAGCACATCAGGGTCCTCGCTCTCGCTGGCGAGCATCCCCACAAGGCGTCCCGCCAGAGCAGGACGGCCAGCACGCATGCTGGCCTGGATACCTTGGACGAGCGCCTCCTCACTTTCATTTGCGAAGGAGGAGACGTAGGCGTCTTCGGCCTGGGGTGTTGGGGCGGGGAGCCCGCTCACCTACATGGTCTTCTTGACGCCAGCGGCCTGGCCTTGAGAACTCTTTCGCGCAGCCATCTGCTTCTTGAGCTCAGCCAACTGAGACTGCGCGGCGGAGCTTGC
>JBLHMA010000509.1:0-3880 GCA_047621545.1 Cognaticolwellia sp.
AGGGAAGCTGCGAGGAGAGGGGAGATACGGGCCAGGGAGGGGAGAGACAGGGTCATGGCAGGCTCCTTTGTGGGGTCTCCACCGGAGGGTGGGTACTGGGGTAGATGCAGGAGCCGTGCCAGCTTTTGGGGGGTGATTCCGGTCTTTGTGCAGCCTTTTGATTGCAAAATATCTACAATTCGTAGCAAGTTTAGGTCCGCATTCCTCGCCCCTCTCGTCCTCATGGATGATTCCCCCGACCTGAGGGGATAGACTTGGGCAGACCGGAGCCCATCGCATGACCTTGTTGCTGTCCTTGTTCTTGGCCCTCACGCCGCCCTCCGCCCCAGACCTGACCAGCGCGGAGAGCGCCACGCTGTCCGAGCGCAAGCCTATCGTTCGCACCAGCAGCGACGGGTTGACGGTCTTGGCGGTCATCGACGTGGTGGCCTCGCCGGCGAAAGTCATGGCAGCCGTGTTGGACGTACAAGCCCGAAGGGACGAGGTCGGATCCATCGAAGAGGTGACGATCTACGCCCAAACCCCGACCCAGATGAAGGTCCGCTACGACATCTCGTTGATGGGCTTTGATGCGGTGATGAACCTGATCTACGACATCGATGCGGCCAACCACTTCGTGAAGTACAGCACCGATACGAGCCTGGAAAACGACATCGAGGGGAGCTCGGGCAGCTACCACGCTGTGACCCTGCCCAATGGGGCCACACGCTTGTATTACCGGGTCAACGTGCCGGACGAGGGAGCGGCCTGGCTGAAGAAGGCGCTGCTGGAGAAGAACCTGCCGGAGCAGATTCAGGGGATTCAGAGGCGCGCTGAGCAGTAGCTGCGCGCCTAAATCTCCAGCTCCAACCACTTCCCCCTGAACAGCGCCACCATCTTGGCGCCCGTCTTGAGCCAGCTGCTCACGTTGATGGCCCACCAGACCCCGGCGGCGCCCATGCCCAGCGGAAAGGCGAATGTGTAGGCCAGGGGAATGCGCAGCAGGTTGAAGGGCACCGAGAGCCAGGTGACCGTCTTGGTGTCGCCCGCTCCCAGCAATGCGCCCTCGGTCAGGCTCTCCCAGGCCACGGCGACCTGGCTAAAGGCCAGGATGGACGCGTAGAGGGTGGCTTGGCGATGGACCTCGGGGTCATTGGTGAACAAGCCCGTCAGGAAGTACCCACCAAAGGCGAAGGCCAGCGTGGCCAGGACACCCATAAAGGTCAGCAGGGGGGCCGCCAGCTTCACCGCGCGCTTGGCCTGGTCGGGTCGTCCTGCGCCCAAGCTGCGCCCAACCAGGGAGCCCAAGGCGATGCTGACGCCATAGAAGCAGGGCCAGGTCACGCCCTCGAGCGCGGAGAAACCGATACCCAGTGCCGCGTTGACCTCGGGACCCAAGGGGGAGATGGAGGTGCGCAGCATCACCCAGTAGACCGCGGCATAAAGGAACACGCCTAAGAACGCTGGGAAGCCGATCTTTAGGACCTTGGGCAGCTCCACATTGGGTCGAATGTCCGACCACTTCAGCCCGGTATGGCGGGCCAAGAGCCACAAGCCCAAGCCTGTGGAGAGCAGGCGTGAGGCGTTTGAGGCATAGGCGGCACCCACGATCCCAAGGCCCAGCCCCGGCAGCCAATCAAAGGGTTGATCCAGCATCAACACTGGCGTGAGCACGATGTTGATGGCCAGGGAGAGGCCTTGGAGCACCATCGGCAGGCGTGTGTTGCCCATCGAGACCCAAGCTTGGTCGACCAGAGGGGTCAACGCCAGCGGAAGGGCGGTCAGACAGATGGCTTTCACGTACAGGCCACAGAGGCGGGCGGGCTCCCCCTCCAGGCCTACCGTTGTCGCGATCGGCTCGGCTAGAACGGTGCCCACAAAGCCAAGAAAGACCGTGATGATCAAGGCGGTGAAGATCGCGGCGCCCAGGACCACCCTTCGCCGCTCAGGGTCATTTGCACCCGTCGCACGCGCAATAAGAGCGCTGGCTCCGGCCGAGGCGAGCTGGAAGAGACTGTAGAGGGCAATCAGGATGAAGACGCTCGCGCCCACAGCCGCCTGGGCCTCCGTGGAGACCTCGCCCACCCAGTACTGGTCCACGCTGCGGTAGGCGTTGGTGAGCACGACAAAGACCATGCTGGGGATGGCCAGGCGCAGCAGCTCCCCGACGCTCAGCTCAGGCGCTTTCATCGGTTAGTCCTGGGTGTGCCAAAGACACTCCAACGCGGCGACCAGCCAACTGCTACCTCCGCTTTAGCCACTGCTGCGCTGTCGATGGCGTTGATGCTCGTGCTTGGCGGCTTGACCGGGGTAGTTGCGGACACCTTTGCTCTGAACCCAGAAGCGAAGATCCAGGCGGCCATGCCCTGGCTGCTCTTCGCGCAAGGAACCGTGGTGGGTGGCTTCGTGTTCTTTCGAGCCCGCCAACACAGCGCACCTTGGTCGCTGACCTTGGCCACTGGGCGACCCCAGGCCGCCTGGCTCATCCCCTTGGTCTTCTTCGCCGGGTTCTTCTGCAACGCCCTACTTTTGCAGCTCAGCACCCACGCTCCAGGCTTGAGCTTGGGTTCACTGGAGCGCCTGGGCGAGGCTGCCGAGAGCACCGGGTTGAGCTTTTGGATCATGGCGTTGAGCACTGCTGTTGTGGCCCCGGTGTATGAAGAGCTGCTCTTCCGGGGCTACGTCTTCCGCGGGCTATCTCGCAGCGCTGGCCCAGGCGTGGCTATCGGGGTCTCCGCCCTGCTCTTCGCGGCCTTTCACGGCGACCCACTCCACGCCATCGCCGTGCTTCCAATGGGGCTCTTCCTGGGCTGGCTGCGGTGGAGGACGGGATCCATCTGGCCGAGCATGATCGCGCACGCCTTGAACAACGCGGTCTGGGTGGCCTTGGCGGTGACCGAGTCCGCTTACCAGGTCAGTGTGTTGCAGGGTGTGTTGTCGCTCTTGCTAGTCGTGGGCATTGCGGCTTGGGCGGGGAGGCCGAGCGGGCCAGACCTGTAGGCAGCGCTATACTCCAGGCCTGACCTGTACAAGAGGGGGCGGCTATGTGGCTATTCTGGATTTTGGCGTGCGGTGGAGAGACCCAGGACACGGGGGAGGTTCAGGTCGACAGCGACGATGTGGACGGAGACGGTGTCTTAAACGACCAAGACTGCGCACCGGAGGACCCGGAACGCTCTGAAAACCTCAGCCTGACCGAGGGCCCCTACGGACCCGGAGATCTGGCTGGACTCTGCGAGCAGTACTGCGAGCTCACCGTCGACAATCTGGACCTCAACTTGGACCATGTCTCCAACTTTGACTCTCTGAGCTGCGTGGTTGAGGTGCAGGACAGCCTCAACTACAACACGAGCGACTTGCCAAACTTGGAGCAGCTCTCACAGCTAAGGAGGGTTGGTGGCAGCTTCGACATTCTCTCGTCCACCCTGACCTCATTGAAGGGGCTCGACGCCCTGGAGGAGACTGGAGCGATCCGCTTGTATGGGCCAAAGCTTGAGTCTCTGGATGGCCTACAGAGACTCAAGACCGCAGAGAACATCCGCATCGACGTGGTCAACGTCAGCGACCTTCAAGGTCTCTCTGGCTTGCGCACGAGCGACTACATCATGATCAACGACTCACAGCTCGATTCTCTCCAGGGAATCGAGCAGATCACGGCCCTGAACACGCTTGAGCTCAAGTCTACGGTCCTGGGATCTTGGCAAGGCCTTCCCCTTGATGCGGGGATTACCTGGGTCGCCCTCTCGGCGGTAGAGGTGAGTTCCTTCCAAGAACTCTCGGCCATCAAAGACCTGGAAACGCTGTGGCTCTCCGAGATGAGCCTCTCCGAAGATGCACTCGCCCAGCTCCCTCCGGTAGAGAGCCTCAAGCTGGAGGGCATCAGCGCCTCGAGTCTCTCAGG
>JBLHMA010000510.1:0-3857 GCA_047621545.1 Cognaticolwellia sp.
ATGAGCGGGGACGTCGGGCTGCTCTCAGCCAGCGGCAGCCTCTGGCTCTTCTCTACTCTGAGTGGCTCCATGGACACATCGGACGCCGACGCGGAGATCAGCGGCGGCAGCGATGTCTTCGCAGCCTTGGCCACCAGCGACGTGGATGGGGACGGCTACCCAGACCTGCTCATTGGCGACCCAGAAGCCAGCAGCGGCAAGGGCTCGACCTACCTCTTCTTGGGGCCGGTCACCAGCGACGCGAGCGTCTCTAGCGCTGACGCAGTCATCACCGGTGGCAACGGCGATGGCTTGGGGAACGCAGTAGCGATCGTGCCTGATCTAGACAGCGACGGGATCGACGAGCTGTGGATCGGTGGATCAGAAGACAGCTTCGCTTGGCTCATCCTGGGTGGCAGCGGTGTGAGCGGGAGCGTGCCGAGTGCAGACGCCGCATTGATTTTCTCGGGTTCCACAGGAAGCTTAGGTACCTCCGTGGCGGCCGGCGATGTCAATGGTGATGGCACGCCGGACTTGATCGCAGCCGACCCAACCGGCAGCTCCAACAAGGGAACCGTGCTCTTCTTGGCGGGCGGGGAGCTGCCTTTCTAAGGTGACCGAACCACCCCGCACGAGTCAAAGCCCGGTGCCGGTCCTCGCGGTGTCCGGCGCCGTGGTCTTGCTTGTGCTCATGGGGGTCATCGTGGCCCGTCTGGTGCTGCTGTAAGGGGCAGCTCTTCTCGCTTGGCCCACTCCCACATCGAGCCGTCGTAGAGCGCGGTCTTCACCCCCAAGTGGCGCAGCACCGCGTAGGCAAAGGCCGCCCGAACACCCCCGGTACACAGTGGGACCACGGGCTCCATAAAGTCTTGCAATAAGCCGCGCAGCTCTGCTTCTGGGAGCAGCCTCCCCTGCCCATCCAAGAGCGCCTTCCAGTGCAGGTGGCGGGCACCCGGAATGTGGCCCGGCCTGGCCTCGCCGTAGGGAGTCGCTCCTTCGAATTCTTCCTGCGTGCGGGTGTCCCAGAGCGTGTGGGAGGAGGACTGCTGGGCCAAGATCACCTGCTCTACCTTCAGGCGCCCCTTCCCCCACTGAGGCTCAAAGTCGCCCTTCTCCACCGGCGAGGTCAGTCTGGCCATGGGCCGCCCAACCGCCTCCCAAGCCTGGATGCCACCGTCGAGAATGTGCACCTGTGAATGGCCCAAGTGCTCGAGCATCCAATAGATGCGACCCTCCTCCCCCCAGCCTTGGCCGGCCTTGCCATAGACCACCACAGGCCGGTCGTGGTGCACACCAGCCCCGCGAATCGCCCGGCACAGCACCTCCAAGCGCCCATCGAGAAGCCCCGTCCGACCTGCACCGTCGCGCAGGGTCAACCAGTTTAGCGCCCCGGATCCGGGAAGTCGCTTTTGAATCCACGCGGTCTTGCTGCGCGCATCCACCGGCGCAGCGCCGTCTTGGAGGAGCACTTGGGCGCGCCGTGGGGAAATAAAAACACCCGTCACCAAAGGTCACCGCCTGCGACTGCACGGGGGGTTGAGGCATAGAGACTACAGCAAGGAGCTGACCCCATGATTCTCGCCCTCATCACCGCCCTGGCCTGCATGAGTCTGGATGTGGACGCCAAGGAAGCCGCAACAACGCGTACCGCCGAAACTGGCACCCAAGCCGCGCCGCCCCCACCCCCCGGAATGGAGGTGGCCGTGTTCGCTGGCGGCTGCTTCTGGTGCATGGAGGGCCCCCTGGAGTCCGTCAAGGGTGTCTCGTCCGTGACCAGCGGCTACACCGGCGGCAAGGAGCTGCACCCCACCTACGAGGATGTGGGCTACCACCGAACCACTCACTACGAGGCCAACCGGGTCGTCTACGACCCCACGGTGGTCAGCTACGCCGAGCTGCTGGAAGTCTACTGGCACAACATCGACCCCACCCAGGGCAACGGCCAGTTCTGCGACCGTGGCGACCAGTACCGAAGCGCCGTATTCACGTCAGATGCCGAGGAGCTCAAAGCATTCCAGGCGAGCAAGAAGGCCGCCGCGGCCGAACTCAACGAGACCATCGTGACCGAAGTTCTGCCGGAAGCTGTGTTTTGGCTCGGCGAGGACTACCACCAGGACTACTACAAGACCAACCCCACTGCCTACAAACGCTACCGCAAGGGATGTGGTCGGGATGCGCGCCTAGAGCAGCTCTGGGGCCCCGGGGCTGTGCACTAAAGCATTGACACCTTGCTGAGAACTCTGTCAGGGCTGGCGGGTAAAGTTGAGCCACCAGCCTGAGAGTCGACATGCCATTGCCCTGGGAACCCAGCGGGACCCCCATCGAGGACGCGGACCCAGTCATGGTGGTGGACACCCGCCGCTGCACTGGGTGCCACGCCTGCTCGGTTGCCTGCAAGGTAGAACACCAGGTGCCCTTAGGGGAATTCCGCCTAAGGGTGCGCTGGCTGCCGGATCCCAAAGACGGGACCATGGCCTTTCTGCCGCTCTTCAACGCCAGTCAGTGTGACTATGGAGCGGACCGTTCCCAGGTCGGACTGCCGCCCGCGTGCGTGGGAGCCTGTCCCACTGGGGCGCTGATCTTCGGGGATTCCACATCAAAGGCCATCACGGCCCAGAAAACGGCCGGCGCGGAGCCGCTGGCCTGGCCGGCGGACAGCAAACCCGGGGTGCTCTACCGAGGCGCCCAGCCCTGGCAGGCGGAGCAGCTTAACAACGGGGTCATGCCCCATCACGACGACCCAGACCCGATCTACGAGATGGGTAAAGGCCAGGACTTGAGCCGATGATCAGCCGCCGAGACCTGCTCAAGTTAGCTGCTGCCGCCGCTGCCATGGTCAGCACGCCCCTGGTGTCCTGTGTTTCAGAGAAGGCACCCGACCCCGAGCTGCTCAACGCCGCCCTGTCCACAAAGCTGGACTACATGCGGGCCAAAGCTGTGCCCACAATCTGCTTTGGTTGCACCACCCACTGCGGCGTGATTGGCTGGATTCAGGACGGCCGGGTGCGCAAGATCGAGGGCAACCCACTGGATCCCAACACCCAAGGCACGGTGTGCTCCAAAGCCAACGGCATGATCAGCTACACCGACTACCCCGAGCGCATCGTCTACCCCCTCAAGCGGGTGGGCCCGCGCGGCAGCGGACAGTGGGAGCGGGTGAGCTGGGAGGCCGCACTCACGGACATCTCGGCCCGCATGAGAGCGCTCCAGGACGCCGGCACCCCCGAGCAGTTCTTGTTTCACTACGGTCGGGACAAGACCAAGGGCTTTACCAAGCGCTTCACCGACGCATACGGCACACCCAACCGCCTGAACCGACGCTCCATCTGCAGCTCCAACCGCCGCGTTCCCCTGATGAGCTTCTATGGGCGCGACTTTGAGTGGGAGACCCAGGACTTTGCAAACACCAAGTACATCGTAAACTTTGGTGGAAACCCCATGGAGGCCTATCAGGGCGGACTCTTCATGGTCAAGCGCATGATGGACGCCATCGTCGACGGCGGGGCCCATCTGGTCACCTTCGAAGTGCGCCCGTCGGCCACCGCATCGGTGAGCCAAGAGTACTTCCCCATCCATCCTGCCACCGACGGCGCTGTGGCCCTGGCCATGGCCCACACCATCCTGGCGGAAGGACTGGAAGACGCAGCCTTTTGGAAGCGCTGGGTCAACGTGCCCCTGGAGACCATCCGGGACCACATCGCCGAGTACACCCCCGAGTGGGCCGAGCGCCTCTCCGGCGTGCCTGCTGCTGACATTCGCCGCATTGCCCAAGACTTTGCCAAGGCCGCACCCCACTGCACCACCCTGTCCAACCGCGGCTCGGCCAAGCACTACAACGGCGTTCAGGCCGACCGAGCCATCCGAATGCTGGACGCCCT
>JBLHMA010000511.1:0-3854 GCA_047621545.1 Cognaticolwellia sp.
AAGAAGCCTTTACCCTGCCCGTGGTCTTGAATGGCTACGTCGGAGACTTTGGCACCGACTGGGGGAGCTTTGCCGCCGCCGCCATCCTGGTGTCCCTGCCCGTGATGGGCTTGTTCTTTGCTCTGCAGCGCCAGCTCGTCGAGGGGCTCACAGCCGGCTCCGTCAAGGGCTGATATATTCGGGTCATGAAGACGAAAACTTGGTTCATTGGGGCTCTGTCCGCCGCCGCTTTTGGCATGGCTGGCTTGGCCATCGCACAAGAAACGCTCCCCACTGTCGAGGTCATGGAGAGCCGCTGCGAGGACGGCGATGCCCAGTCCTGCCTGCAGCTGGGCGATGCTTGGCACCTCCGACGGGGGGTCGAGCGCTGGGACGATGCCCGGGCAGTCACCGCCTACGAGAAGGGCTGTGCGCTGGACTCGCAGCTCTCTTGCGCGCGTCTGGCCCACCGTCTCCAATACGGAGAAGGCATCCAGGCCGATCGCGCCCGCGCCTTGAGTCTGTACCAGAGCGCGTGTGATTCCGGAATTCCCTACGCCTGCACCGGCTTGGGCACCTTGTATGAGCGCGGCTGGGAGGTAGACAAGGATGTGGAGCTTGGCACCAGCTTCTACCAGAAGAGCTGCGAGCAAGGCGACTCCCGTGGCTGCTCGGCCCTGGGGGACTCCTACCTGGACGGCGCCGGCGTGGACGAGGACTCCGCCTACGCGATGCTCTACTTCAACCGCGCCTGTGAAGCGGGCTGGGGGCCTGCCTGTGCCCGCTTGGGCGAGGTATACCGGGTAGGAGAGGGGGTGGACTCGGACCCCGAGAAGGCCTTCGCATCGTTCGACAAGGGCTGTGGTTTGGGGGACTCTCAGGCCTGCCTCTGGAAACTGGAGGCCATCCAGGAAGGGATGGGCGTCAGCGCTGATCAAGATCAGGCCCGCATCGGTTTGGAGGAGATCTGCCAGGCCGGTGGACGCAGCGCTTGCCTACGTCTGGCCTCGGTTCTGCAGAGCGGTGACTGGGGGGCCGAGGAGGATCCCGATCAAGCGCGCTCGCTCTACATTGAGGGGTGCCAAGACGACGATCCCTACTCCTGTGGGCAGCAAGCCAACATGATGTACGCGGGGGTGGGGGGCGCCGAAGACAAGGATGGCGCCCTGGAGATCTGGCGAAAAGCCTGCCAAGATCTGGACGGCCTGAGCTGTCTTGCGCTGGGGAACCTGAGTTGGAACGGGGACATTGACGGCGGCCTGTCCCAGGCCTGTGACCACTACGAGCAGAGCTGCAACGCAGAGTGGGGCCGTGGCTGTCTGGAGCTGGGCATCTGCTACGAGTACGGCAACGGGCGGCCCAAGAACACCCCCAAGGCCACCCGCCAGTACATTGCCGCTTGCGAGCTCGGCTTGGGCCAGGGCTGCGCCTTTGCGGGCAACATGCATGCCTGGGGACTCGGGGTAGACCAGGACTTTGAGCAGGCTGTCGTCTTTTACCGTACGGGCTGCGAGGAGCTGGAATCCACGGCGGCTTGCATCGCCTGGGGCACCACCTATGAGCGCGGCGATGGGGTAGAGCAGGACATGCAGCGGGCCATTGAACTCTACGCGGGTGCCTGCCAGGTCGGGGACATGGAGGGCTGCGTCGCCGAGGGCGTGATCTATGTCATTGGAGGCCTGGGCGAGTCGGACTTTGGCGCCGCTGCTGAGCGCTTTACCCTCGCCTGCGAGTCCGACTACGGTCGAGGCTGCACCTACTTGGGCGCCCTGCACTTGGGTGGACAGGGGGTCAGCCTGGACCAGTCCAAGGGCGCGGAGTTGGTCGAGCGTGGTTGCCTGATGGGCCACAGCGATGGCTGCCTGCACGCCGGCTACCTCTACGTCGAAGGGAGCGGCGTCAAGCGCAGCAAAGGCTCCGCCTACAGTTTCTTTGAGCTGGGCTGCGCCGGTGGAAATGAGGAGGCGTGCATGGCCGCGAACAGCTCCTGGCGAAGCCTCAAGCGTCAGGCGCGCTGACCCAATAAGCAATCGAACCACATTGGAGGCCCCGTGTCCCTTGAGCAGCTCCCACTCTCCGAATGGAGCCTGAGCCACCTGCAATCGGTGGTGGCCATCGACTCCGCCAGCGACGAGAACTCCCAGAGCGTGCCCACGACCCCTGGGCAGACCGAGCTGGCGGACTTCTTGGTCGGGTTCTTCTCAGAGCTGGGCATCGGGAGCGTCGACCGCGATGGCTTCTCCAATGTCATCTTCTCCGTTCCGGGTCGTGGCCGTGGTGCCGACAAGCCGCCTGTGGCCTTGATGATCCACCTGGACACGGCCCGCGGTACCCACGCCATCCGGGCTCTCCAGGTCACCCGTGGTTGGGACGGCAGCACCCTGAGTTTTGCCAAGAACCCAGACATTCAGGTGAGCACCGAGATCTACCCCACCTTGGTCGCCTACCAAGGCCACGACATCGTTCACGGTCCCGGGGACGCGCCTTTCGGTCTGGACGACAAGCTGGGCCTGACCCATGCCATGACCCTCTTCAAGGTCCTGGCCGCGCAGCCCGAGCTGGAGCACCCGCCCCTGATCTTCGTGGGACGACCCGATGAAGAGGTGGGAAGAGAGGAAGCCCTCCACGCGGTGGCCGATATGCTCGCTCAGCGCGGGGTGGAGCTGGGCTACACCTTGGATGGCTTGGACCCGTACGAGGTCAACGTAGAGAACTTCGACGCCGCCGGCGCTTGGGTGCGTTTTGTGGGCAACGGCAGCATCCCCACCGGCCAGGGCTACACCTTGCGCTTGGGTGGCGTCAATACCCACGGTGCCACCGCCAAGGCCGAAGGACACCGTTCAGCCCTGCGTTTCGCCGCCGAGATCCGGGCGATCTGCTTGGCTAAGGACATTCAGGCACGCTTTGTGGGTTTTGAGTCCGACGCCGAGCGGGACTGCGATGCCACCTGCCTGCTGGTCGTGCAGGACGGGCACGGCGATGCGCTTTGGGAGGCAGTTCGAGAAGTTGTGCGCCCTCACATGCCTCGTGGCGCATCCATGGAGCTGGCCATGGGGGGAGACTCACCTCCTGAGCGCGGCGTAGATCAGGCCCTAAGCTGGATATACGACTTCTACGGCAGCAACCCAGGCTTTGTACTCGCCGCCGAGGACAGCGAAGGCCGCCAGGGCTACACGGCCGCCTATCGATTGCTGCCACACGAGGGGGGCATGCGCGTGGACCTGCGCATCCGTGACTTCTCCGGGCAGGGCCGCAAGGCGCGGGTTGCCCATGTAGAGAAGCACGCCGGGGATCTGCCCTGGGAGTCGCGCCTTCAGTACGACAACATGGGCCCAGCCCTGGCGGACTGTCCCAGGTTGACCCAGGCAGCCTTGGCCGCCGCTGACAAGGCTGGAGTCGAGAGCGTGGTTCAGCCCATTCGGGGGGGGACGGGTGTTGATCCTTTCTTAGACAAGGGCCTGCGCATCGCCAACTTGGGCACTGGCTACTTTGCGCCGGAGTCCGAGAAGGAGCTCACCAG
Organism: Cognaticolwellia sp.; assembly: GCA_047621545.1. Taxonomy (GTDB): domain Bacteria; phylum Myxococcota_A; class UBA796; order UBA796; family CAJQPC01; genus CAJQPC01. The sequence continues at coordinate 3,500 of JBLHMA010000511.1, forward strand.
CCTGCAGTTCATGGCGGGCCACGTGCGCTGGTTGGTGGCTTTGATGGCCGAGCTGTGCGGCGATTCTTAGGCGGCCCAGCCGGTTCGGTTGCTGCCCTTGATACGCTCCAGCTCTCGCTGTGCCTTGGCGTGCAGCGCCTCGGCGCTTGGGTTCTCGATGTCATCGATGCAGATGCCCACCACGGTAGCGCTGATGCGCGCCCGCTTGCCGTTGTGGTCCACCTTGGCCATCTCCACAGCCGCCCGTAGGCGCTCAGCGGCCAAGCGGGCCTTTGGGGTGTTTCGGTTCCACAAGACCACGGCGAACTCGTCGCCGCCCACCCGTGCACCAAAGTCGCGCTCATCGCAGACCCGA
>JBLHMA010000512.1:0-3838 GCA_047621545.1 Cognaticolwellia sp.
CGCTGCAGGGGAACAGTCCTACCAGGGCGGCGGCAGCTTCGGCGTGCCGGAGACTCCGTATCTACAGCTGCAGCAGCCAGACGGCAGCTTTGTGGATGTGGCCCCAGAGTTGGGCATGGATCAAGTGGGCTCCTGGCGGACCACACTGGCCCACGACCTGAACCAAGATGGTGTGTTGGACTTGATCTTGAGCTCCGCTTTTGAAGCGCCGCTTCTCTGGCTAAGCCAGGGCTGCACCGCACAGGCTTGGCTGGAGGTAGAGGCGCCGGTGATGAGTCGGGTGGAGGTTCACGCAGACGGTCAGGTACAGGTGGCCTGGGTCACCAACGAATCCAGCTTCCAGAGCGTCAAGCCGGCTGTGGCCCATTTTGGCTTGGGGGGTGCACAGGATGTTGAGCAGGTGATCGTGGAGCTGCCTATGGGTGGGGGACGCTTCCAGATTGGGGAGATCAGCGCACGCCGACGGGTCTATCTGGTCAGCGCATCCGACTAAATGTCGGGCTCAGTTTTCGGCCAGAAAGTCTTGGAGGGTCCAAGGTTTATCGTAGTTTCAGGCCTTTGAGGACCTGGAAGGAGCTCCCATGAAGCTTCAATACGCGGCCTTTGCGTTGTCCATCGCCTCTCCTCATCGCTTGTGAGGCTGTGGAATCCTAAGGTGTGCTCACTGGCGGGATGTACGCGGATCTGGCGGTGCCAGCGTAGACCTATTGTTCGAGCCCTGAGGTCGGTCAAGCGTGTCGGGCACCTCAGAGCGCTGCTACTCGCAGCTCTCCAAGGAGTCGATCCAGCGTGTCATCAGGTCGAGTCCTGCCTCATCGACGGAGAGTCGGTAGGGGTGCATTCTGTAGACATCCGTTCGCCGTAGGCGCTCAATGAGCACGGATGCTTCGGCGTCGCCTGGCTTGATGACCTTGGCACCTTCTAGCAGGTCGAATTCGGTCACGATGGAGTACTCGTCACAGACGCCGATCTCTGAGAGTGGGGTGTCCCAACGGTAGTCTGCATTGCCGTAGCCGCCGCCACCAGGTTGGTGACAACCGGCGCAGTTGACGTGTAGCCAAGAGCGCGCGCGCGCATCCAAGCTTGCGCTGGTGTCCTGGGGGTGAGTGAGTTTGGGGGCGTCGGGCAGGTCTTCTTCGGTGAAGTTCTGCAGGACTTCCATAGCCAGATAGGTCTCGAGTTGGTCCGCCCAGACCCCTTGCTCGGGGAACCAGCCGTAGCCGTTGAGTTGAGCAGTCTCTGGACCCAATGAGTAGTTCGTGGGGGCTGTATGGCAGTGGACACATCCACCACTGTCCGGGTAGGTCCACGGGATTTCGGGGTCATCGGAGTGTGGGCCAGGGACGTTCTCCGTCAGGGAGACATCCAGCAGCTCAGCATCGGTCCCATCTTCCTTCCATCGGTAGGAGAAGCCTGACCAGCTCCCGTCGTCATTCCGCATCAAGAGTCTGGTCTCAACCATGCGGTCGCCGGACTGGAAAGACTTCAGGGCGACTGTTCCGGCAGGCATACTCCACTCACCAGCATCCCCGCTCACGAAGATTTGTTCGCCCTCCGGAAGGAAGATGTAGCGCTCCTTGTAGATGCTCTCCTCGGAGAAGAAGGGGGCCATGGGCCTGTAGGGCAGGGCGCCTTCGGCCGGCTCGGCGGGGTTCTCCGGATCCACGCAGCCCGTCTCACTTAGGAGTGCAGCAGGTCTCTGCTGAGGGGAGGGCATGAAGCGGAAGATTTCGCCGGTCCACCAGTCGGCCAAGTAGACAGAACCATCCAGGCCTTTGGCGAAGGTAGAGATGTAGCGCTCGATGTCCATGAGCCAGTAGTCCTCACCCGTTTCAGGGTCAAAGCTACGTATGGTGCCTTGGCAGAAGTCCCCGTACAAGACTCGATCGTCCAGCGCCTCAATGCCGCTTCCACGAATCATGCCGCCAGCTGTGATTGAACATCCGAGTGCATGTCGGTAGCCGTGTTCCGGCAGGACTGTGCCTGTCGTGTCGCAGTCCTCATCCTCCGCTCCAAGGGTCCAGGCCGCTCCATCGACACGGCAGCGGTCTCCTTCGATGCCCCCCCAGCCGTGGTCGCCGCCGAATTCGACCCGGTTGAGCTCCTCGAAGGTCACTAAGCCTACATCTCCCAGCCACACATCGCCAGTGCTTTGGTCAATCCCCCCGCGCCAGGGGTTTCGGAAACCCCATGCCACAATCTCGGGCTGGATTCCATCGTCTTCGACCGAGGAAGTGGCGAAGGGGTTGTCTTCGGGGATGGTGTAGTAGGCCCCCCTCTGGCTGTCGGTCTCATCGATGTTCATGCGAAGGAGCTTTCCGTTCCAGGTGCTCAGATCCTGGGCCTCCTCGGGGGGCCAGCCTCCGCCGTCACCGATACTCAACAGCAGCATGCCGGCATCGTCGAAGCCCATCCAGCCGCCGTTGTGCTCGTCACTCTCCTGCGGGGAAACCAGCAAGAAAGTCTCGCGGTTCTCGGCTATTGCAAAGCTGTCGCCGAGTGGGATCTCAAAGCGACTCAGAACGGTAACGAAAGGCAGGCTCGTGTCATGGGCACTCGGGTGGTCGATCGCCTCGCTCGGACTCACCGAGTAGGTGAAGACCTCTCTGGTGTCTGGCCAATTTGGATGGAACACTAAGCTCAACAAGCCAGGCTCGTAGCCCATCGCCAGCCGCTCGCTCAGGTCCAACACCAACTCCATGCTCTGAGCAGGGTTGGCTGTATCGAAGGCCCAGACCTTGCCACCTTGCTCCACTACCAACCAGTGCTGGAGGTCGCCAGGCGGTTGAACGAGCCAGATGGGGGTCTGAAAGGCCTCGCCGTCAAAGGCCAACTCGAGGATGGCGCCGCTCGTTGCGCTTCCTTCTAAGGCATGGCAGGTGCTGTTGACTGGCCGCTCGGTCGTCGCGACGTCTAAGACCACGCTCATCTGGGTTGAGCAAATAAAGTCCAGGCCCTGACGCTCTCCATCTTGCAGCACCCCGTCTCCGGGAACGCCGCCGTCGGACCCGTCGTCGATGCCGGTCTCGATTCGCTGCCCGCCGTACTCGCACCAAGGTCCCGGAGGTTCGGCATTAACTTGGATCAAGCTGCCGTAGGCCGGATCTGGAACCTCTCCATCCGACCCGGCGCAAACGGTGTCTGTTTGGGAGACTTCGCCATCTTGGAGAACGCTGTCGAATGCCACTCCCCCCACGCCGCCATCGTCCCAGCCTTGGTGGACTGCCACGCCGCCAGATGCGCAGTCGGCCCCTGCCTCGAGCGGGTCAACCCGAAGCAGCCAGGCTGCTGTTGGAGCTGGCTCCTCGGCGTGCGTTGAGCAGGCCAGCCCCAACATGTACGTCATCAATCCGCTTGGCCAACCCATACAATGCTCCATGTCATGTGGGTAGCTTCACATTCCGTGCCATCGCAAGCGTCGCCTTTCAGCTGCAGGGTGTCCCATCTATGGACAGTGGTGTGCCACGGTGACACAGTTGGACCAAGTCCCTCTCTGAGGTGGGGCACAAGCGGTGCCCTTGGGTTCTGACTGCTCGTCAGTAGCGCCCAAAGTCCAGGTCATCGAGTCGGATGACCTCCGCTGGGCTTCGACCGCCATTTGCGGCTTTCCTTTTCGGCGAAGGGTTGGTGTTCGCCGCCCCGTGGTCACCGTTGAGGTAGGCCTTAATCGCGCTGAGCATGGCGGGATCCAAGCTGCTCGGGTCAAAGGCCAGGGTGGTACTGGCTGGTGGCTTAAGAGTGAACTGGTCTAGGGTCTGCCGTAGTCGGTTGGCTTGAGCGGAGAGCTCTTCGCTGGCCGCGGCGCCCTTCTCGGCGCCAGCATTGTTCTGTTGGGTGA
>JBLHMA010000513.1:0-3825 GCA_047621545.1 Cognaticolwellia sp.
CCGTGGTCGCTCTGGGGCTGGGCGCTGCCATGCACGTCTTGCCTTTTGGCGCGGTGGGTCTGCCCAACGGCCACGAAGTCGAGATGCCGGTCTACATCCCCAGCGTGGACTGGGGCGTGATTGCCATCATCCTGGGCAGCTCACTCTTCATCGACGTGATCAGCCGCTCGGGCATTTTCTCGTGGACCGCGATTCGCCTGACCCGCAGCTCCGGGGGCGACCCTCTGCGGCTGCTCATCTTCTATGCGCTGCTCACCGTCGTGTTCTCAGCGTTGCTGAACAACGTCACAGCGATGATCATCGTGGGCAGCTTGACCTCGGTCTCGCTCAAGAAGCTCGATCGCCGAGACCTGCTCCTAGGGTTCCTGCTCACGGAGGGGTTGCTGACGAACATCGGTGGCTTGCTCACTCTAATCTCCAGCGTCCCGAACATTATCCTGGGCCACGCCGCGGGCATTCCCTTCGTGAAGTTCTTCCTGATTGCAGGCCCCTACGCCTTGGTGGCGACCGCGCTCACCGTTGCGATGGCCAGCTGGCGCTTCGGAATCCGCCGTCTGGAGAGTGCGCCCGAGAAAGAAAAGGCCAAGGCGCTGGTCGAGGGCTTTGACGCCAGCGACGGTATCGAGTCCAAGGGTTTCTTCGCCCTGAGCTGGGGGCTGCTCATCGCCTTCATCGTGGGCATCGCCACCACCTCCGTGATTCCGGGGGTCGCCGAGCTCGGCATAGGCTTTGTGGCCATGTCCTTCGCTGTCATCGCGGCCCTTCGCTACAAGAACAAGATCGACGAGCGCTTTGCGGCCCTGGACTGGGACCTGCTCTTCTTCTTCATCTTCCTTTTCGTGGTCATTGGGGTCATGGAACATGCCGGGGTCTTGGACCTGTTGGGTGATGGCATTGCTCAGCTCTTGGGCATGGGCGACATGGCTGGCGCTGCAGGCTTGCTGGTCAGCTCCGCTCTAGCAAGCTCGGTCACCGACAACGTGCCCTTGGCTGCAGTGATGGCCAAGATTCTGGAAGGACTCAACGTTCCAGGCGACTCCCATCTCTGGTGGGCGACGATCTTTGGCACCAACCTTGGAGGCAACTTCACCCCCATCGGCAGCGCAAGCACGGTGGTCGCGGTGGCCATCATCGCCAAGCAGGGGCTGGAGCTGAGCTTCATCGGTTTTGTAAAGAAGGCGCTCCCCTTTGCAATCGCACACGTGATCCTGGCATTGGCCTACGTGTTGATATTCCTCACCTAAGCACACAACCGAGGTCATTGAATGCGCATCCCAGAACAGACCGCTGAGCAGGTCGCCGCCCGCATACAAGCGGGTGAGGAGCTGACCATTTTGGACTGCAGGGAGGCCTTTGAGCTGCGTCTGGCGAGCATCTCCCATCCGGTGCTGCACGTGCCACTGGGCATGATGGAGGACCACGCGGACGAGCTGCCGGTGGACAAGCCGGTCGTGGTGATGTGCCACCACGGGGTGCGCTCCATGCACGGAGCGTCCATCCTGATTCAGGCTGGACTGACCCAGGTGTGCAGCATGAGCGGCGGCATCGAGCGTTGGTCACGGAAGGTGGACCCCACGGTGCCGCGCTACTGACCGTCTTTGAGCCAAAGCGCTATCTGACGGCCGGTTATCCCCAAGCTCAGTCCGGGACCGCTTGGATTGAGCACCACAGGCTGCGGACTCGCTCCTGCAGTGAGGCTCTCGAACAGATCGTGGCCGGTGAACTTGAGCAAGCGCAGCTTGGACAGGTCGAGCTTCTGCTCCTCGATGAAATGGTAGGGCGCATCTGGCATAGCGAACAGGGCAATGCCTGTCTTGCCCCCGGCTGCCTTGCCGCGTAGCCAGCGGGTCTCGGAACCCGTTCCTTCGGCTAGGACCCAAAAGGATGCGTGCGCAGCAAGCTGTCGAGCGACCCACGGCTCATTTCGAGTGTGGCGAGCCAGACGCTCTATCCAGGCCCCCTTCCCCCACTCTTCAAGGTGTGCCAGCTGGGACTTTTTGAAGTGGATGCCCCCAGGCGAGGCCGGGTCGATAGCGACACCTGCCCTGGCGCCCAAGTGCAGCGCAAAGGGCTCAAAGCCGCACATGGACACGGTCTGGATGGGTGTCTCAGCTTGGGCCTGGGCCAGATCCAGATCTGCCTTGGAGGAGAAGAGCGTTACCCAACCGTTCTGCGGTGAGCGCAGGTGAAAGGCACCGAAGCGCCCGACATAGGCCAACCACTCGGGTTGACTGACCAGGCGTCGGTACAGTGCCCGCTGCTCTTGGGGGCTTAGGGCAATCTCAGACAGCGCGTTCTCCAGATCCAGCCTTGAGCCAGTTCTCAAACTTGAGCGCGCCAATGTGCAGGGCAGGCCCCGGCCCCGCGGGGTTCAGCACGACCTGTCGGGGAGTGCCGGAACTGCTCAGAGAACGGAACAGCTTGCGACCTGAGAATTTCAGAATGCGGACCGTCTCCAGTAGCTCTTTGGACTGCTGGTCCAGGTAGCGGTGCAGGGCGTCTTCCACGGCGAAGAGTGCCATGCCGCTGCGTCCAAAGCTGTCCTGTCCGTCCATGTACCGAGTCTCCGCGCCCTGGCCTGTCACTGGGACGAGGTACGAGGAGAACTCGATGACAGGCCCAGCGATCCATGGATCCTGGCGCCCGTGACGAAGCAAGCTCTCTACCCAGGCGCCCCTGCCCCACTCCTCTAGGTGTTCCAGCTGGTAATCCTTGAAGTGAATGGCCCCCGGTGAGGCCGGATCGATGGCCAGGCCTACCGGGCCACTCAGGTGCAACGCAAAGGGCTCAAAACCGCTCATCGCCACGGTCTGAATTGGCTCTGGGCTCTGGGCTTGTGCCAGTGCCAAGTCTGCTTTGCTGGAGAACAAAGTCACCCAGGCGTTCTGCGGAGAACGGAGATGAAAAGCCCCGTAACGTCCAACCTGTGCCAACCACTGGGGGTGGCTGATCAGGCGGCGGTAGAGAGCGCGCTGCTCTCCGGTGGAGAGCGGGATCTCACTCACTCTCTTTGGCTTCCTCGAGTCGCTGGTTCAGCATGACCTTGAGTACCTTCCAGGCCTCGGTGTCGGCGTTGGCGTCGAAGCGCCAGTTGGAGAACACCACCTCGCCCTCTCCGTCGGAGAATCCGACCGTCATGGGGCCCTTGTGTGTGCTCACCTGGGTGCCCATGCGCATCTGCTGCTCGCCGCGCAGGTAGACGGTCGTGTCGTCCGAGACCGCGTCGATCAAGGGGTAGGTGCTCAGATCGTAGCTCACGTCTACAAGGTCGCTCCCGACCTGGTCAGCCAAGTCTGAGTCTGCCACCTGTCCGGCAAAGGTGCCGGGCTCGCCGCGCTGGGCCTGGTCAGGGAGCAGGTCGTCCCCGTAGAAGTCCACTCGGTTGGGCCAGCCGCCCTCGATAATGTCGTAGGACCAGTCCGTTGCGATGATCAAACCGCCTTGCTGCACGTAGGTGCGCAGAGACGCCAGCACGGCCTCCACCTGCCCTTGGTGGCCGCTGTTGTCCGAGTCAAAGAAGACATCCTCTTCGACATGACCCCCAGAGAAGAGGATGGCGTCGTAGACGACCAAGTTGTCCGGATCGGAGAGCAGGGACGCGAGCTGGTCGCTGTTCTGCCCGTCCACAGGCTCGTAGCCTGGGTAGCCCAGACCCTCGAGCACACGGCCCAGGTCATCGTAGTTGCCGCTGACCACGGCAAGTCGGCCTGTGCCGCCGCCACAGGCCTGCTCGTCCATCGCCACGCCACCAGAGGGTGGGACGTACACTTCGACCTGCTCCAGAATCTCGCTGCCGAACTGCACATAGACCATGTACATCTGGTC
>JBLHMA010000514.1:0-3821 GCA_047621545.1 Cognaticolwellia sp.
GGGCCGATCAGCACATCCAGATTAGGCCCGGCACGGAGCCTTGGTTCCTGTTGGGCTTGGCCCACGCGACCCTGTTCAACAACTGGACCGATGCCCAGTATCTCCAGGATTACTGCACCGGCTTGGACACCCTTAGGGAGTGGCTGGCGCCCTGGACACCACAAGTCTGCTCGGACATCTGTGGGATCGAGGTGGCCGACTTGGTGGGCGTGGGTCTGAAGTTTGGCCGCGCCGCGATGGCCACCATCTTGCCAAGCGCCACCGTCTGCCAGTCCCACATGGGGACCGTGGCCTCGTGGGCGTGGTTGGTGACATCGGCTCTGACCGCCAACCTGCTGCGACCCGGCGGGCACTATGAGACCGGCGGGTTGATCGACATGCACCCCATCTTCGCGACGCTTCCGAGCGAGCGGGCACCAAAGAGCCGTGTAAGCGGCCTGGAGAGTCTGCTTCTTCAGTTCCCAGGCACCGTGCTGGCCGAAGAGATCCTCACCCCCGGAGAGGGCCAGCTCAAGGGTCTGATCGTCGCCGGAGGCTGCCCCCTCCAAGAGCTACCCGGCCGCGCCGAAATGGCCAAGGCTCTGGACACCCTGGAGCTGCTGGTGGTGCTGGACAACGCGGACAGCGAGACCGCCGCCAAAGCCGACTGGGTGCTCCCCACCGAGCACTTCTGGGAGCGCGGAGACCTACACCTGCTGGACAACGCCCTGCTGCCGTCTGACTCGATCCAGGCCACCACCCCCGTTCTATCGGCACCCGAGAGCGTGCGGTCCATCGAGTGGATCCTCAAGGGGCTCTTCGGCGCGACCAAGCCTTCCTTGCGCGGCGAGTGGGGACGTCATCTTCGTCTCCTGGGCCGCATGGGCGCGAGCGCTGATTTAGACGATTGGGTCGGTCGCATTTTGGACTGGAGCGGTCTCCCGGACGAGGCCACCCTGCGCGCGATGCCCCACGGAATGGACGAGGGCGAGACGGATCGCAGCCAGTGGCGGCCCACCCAGGAAGACGAGCGACTGCACTTGGCTCCGGACGTGCTCAAGTCCGCAGTCACCGGCCTAAAGGCCCCAAAAGCGGACCCAAACAAGCCCTTCCGCTTGCTCACTGCGGCCCGCTGGCCGGGTGGCTGGGGTTGGCGTCATCGCATGGCGGGCGCCGAGGAGCCTGGAATCATCGTTCATCCAGACGCCGGATTTACGGATGGACAGCAAGTGCGCGTCCAGACCGCCAGCGGCAGCGTCCAGGGGCCAGCTCGCATAGACCCAACCCAGCACCCCATCGGTGTGACCATTCCTTGGGGCTGGGCGATTCCGGTGGGCGATGTGGTGGGTACCGATTCCCTGGACCCCCTGAGCGGCGCGCCGGAGCAGTCCGGTCTGCCTTGCAGCATTCAGGCAGTTTAGACCATCTGGAGCAGCCTTCAAGCCTGTTCTGGCGCGGCCTTCAAACTTGTTCTGGAGGCAATGCAACAATGGTGCTAGGGGTTCCGTACCTGTAGAACCCCGGAGCCTCGACATGTTGATTCTGTTGTCTGTGCTTGCTTGCACACAAGAAGACGCCAACCCGAGCACCCCTGCGGCCATCGCGCCCGTGACGGAGCCGGCCCCAGTCACTGACGAGAAGCCCGATCTGGACCCGGTTCAGAGCGAGATCTCCGAGAACTCACCAGAGCTGGAAGCCCCCAAGCTGGGCGAAGGCAACACCCGCAGCAGCAGCGGTGCTCCCTCCATGGGCGCTCCCCCCTCCCTTGGCGGCGGCTCCATGGGCGGCGCTCCTTCCCTGGGTGGTCCCCCTCGTCTGGGCGGTGCGCCTCAGCTGGGCGGCGCTCCTCAGTTGGGCGGCGGTCCTCCCAAGCTGGGCGGCAGCAGCGGCGGCAAGTAGCCTGCGATCCAGGCTGGGTTAGGCGGGCTGCCACGGAGGCAGCCATGGCCACGATCCACGTACCCGGAACCCACCCCACCCTCGCCGAAGCTGTGGAGGCTGCCCAAGCGGGCGACCACATCCAGCTCACGGGCGAGGTACGCGCCAAAGAGCTGCGCATTCGCAAAGCTCTCGAGATCAGTGGGGGCAGCATCGTGGGAGACGGAGGCTTTGCCTTGGGGCTCTTCGCGGACGTTCAGATCCACGACACCGAGCTCTCCCACTTGGGCGGCCACGGTGTGGTGATCATGGCCGGCAGCCCAACCCTCTCCAAGATGAAGATGCGGGTGGGAGCGACCGCCATTGCCTGCGGCCAGAAGGCAACCCCGAGCATCCAAGACGTGCACATCCAAGGATGCAGCATCGGCTTGAGCGTTCAGGACCAAGCCCAGCCCATGATGCAGAACTGCGTGATCACAAGCTCGGGCAGCGCCCTGTTCTTCCGGAATCAAGCCGGTGGGCTCATCACCTCGACTACTCTGAGCAGCGGAAAAATGGCTGCGGTTGAAGTCACCGACCAGGCCTCGCCAACGCTCGCAGGTGTTGCAGTGGTGGCGGGAGCTGCCGGCGGGTTCTTCTTCAATCAACAAGCCACCCCCAAGATCTCCGGCTGCCTGATCCAAAGAACTGGCCTAGCTGGAATGGAGGTCATCGATCACGCCAACCCCCAGGTAGACGGCCTGATGATCAAGGAAGGAATGGGGGGCGGAATGTTCCTGCACGGAGAGTCCACGGGCACCTACCTGGAGGTGGAGGTTCACAACTGTGCTCTGTCCGCCATCGAGGTCAGCGAGAAGGCCAAGCCTGAGTTCGAGCGCACCCTGCTCAAGGGCGGCGGCGGCGGTGGGTTCTTTGTGCAAGACCAGGCTGTGCTCGAGTCCATCGACCTGGTGGTAGACGGCGTTGCTTTCCAAGCCCTAGAGTCGGCAGGCCAGTCTCAGGTCACGCTGGAGAACGCCAAGCTGACTACCAGCGGCTCCTTTGGGGTCTACGCCCGGGACCAGAGCAAGACCCAACTTTTAGGCTGCGAGATCACCGGCGGCCGCGAGTGGGGTGTGCGTATCCAAGACGCCGCGGTCCTGGCCATGGAAGGCGGCCGCATCGATGACAACCACATGGGTGCTGTGATGGGCAGCGGCGGCGGTCAGGTGTTGGTGGACAGCAAGACCGAGCTGAAGGGCACCCAGAGCATGTTGGAGCGATCTGGCGTGACTCAGGGCTGAACGGGCCCCAGGAGAGAGACCCAGAGCAACAAGGGCCCTTGCAGAGACTCTGCAAGGGCCCTTGTTCGTGTTGCCAGACTCAGTTGCTGCTGAACACTGCGCTCAGGTCGATGTCGTAGCTCTCGTAGGTCACGGAGCCCGAGCAGCTCATCTCTTCGGCCGCCACGGTGCACTCCCAGTCGCCAACCAGATCGATGGCGTCGGTCGCGTCGCCAATCTCTCCCCAGGTACCGGTCAGGTCCATCGAAAAGCTGGCCACATCGAACAGTGGGGTGGCGGTGCCGCTCAGCTGCAGGCTGTACCCGTAGGTCTCGCCGTCGTCGGTGTAGCTGTGGGTCGTGTCCAAGGTCGCCGCCAAGCCCGGCGTGATCTTGATGCTTCCGGCACCGTCGCTGTAGTACTCGAGCAGGTCGTAGGTCTCGCCGTACTCATCGGTGAACTTGAACTCCATGCTCTTGAGATCCCAGTCGCCGACATAGTCGAAGTTGGGGTCCTCGCCGTCGCAGTTGGAGTCGATGCCGTCGCCGCTGGTCTCCTCTGCGTCGGGGTTGACGCTTGCGTCCTCGTCGTTGCAGTCGTCCTCGACGGCAAATCCGTCGTCATCGTTGTCGGTCGCGCAGCCAACGAGCAGCATGGCTGCCAGTGGAATCAGTGCTGTGTTCTTCATGTGGGGTCTCCTCA
>JBLHMA010000515.1:0-3807 GCA_047621545.1 Cognaticolwellia sp.
CCTGGCTGGCGCCGCGCTTTCTCTTCCGCTCCGAGTCGATGGCTTGAACCAGCTGCAGGCGACGTTGCACCAGGACCCGGGCGCGACCCGGCTGGACCAATACAACAGACAGCCCAGCAGTGTGCAGTATGTGCAGGAGCACACGCTCATCGCCACCCGATGCCTCCAGAACGACCCGCTTCGGCGCCAGCTCCACGGCGTGATCCACCAAAGCTTGCAGCCCCTCTGGGGTCTGCTCGTGTTTGGCCTGCCAACCGCCGTCGCTGCTGGCTACGTCCACAGTCGCTTTTGATCACTTATCTCCACAGGTCTCGAAGACCGCATCGCAAGCCAATGACTTGTTGCCTTTGAGTTGCACCGATCCTACACCAGAGAACCCTCGCCCAAAGTCAGCGCGCAAGGGGTAGCGCCCAGGGGGCAGCGGAGCTGGCAGCTCCACCCACTTCCCTGAGCTGTCCTGGGCCTGAACGAACAGCACGTCCCCAGTGAAGGAGAGGCGGTAGCGCTCCTCTGAAATGGATGCCGGGACCATGGCGATAGGCGGAGCCTCATCCGCGCTCTTACCCAGGGGGGGACCATCTACATCTGTGGGCGGGCCGGGATCCAGGTGTTTGACAGCGGGTGCCTCCGCTGGCGCGGGCTTAGTCAACCGGGTGGGGTGCGGGTCTGAGGTGGCCACTTTGTTCGCCATGGAGGCGGGCTCGGGGGCGGTCGAAACTGCAACGGGAGCGAGCCCGAGGGCAGGCAAGTCCTCGTCGAGCGGAGTCAGGGAGAGCGGAGCCGAGGCCTGGGGCTCACCAGGTTCAAGTTCTGTCCCACGGGCCGCTTCGTTCGGCACAACTTGCTCGGTCGGAGAGCGAAAACCCCAGTTTATGATAGCTATCAACCCAGCGAGCCCCACCAAGCTCAGCAGGGCGAGACGACCTGGGGATTTCCAGTTGACGGGCTCGTTCCGCGCCAGAGGCGAGGCAGATCCCAGCGCCGGAGTGGCCGAAGCGGACGAGGCTGGAGCGGAGGAGCCTGGAACGGACGAGACTGGAGCGGGCACATCCGAGGAGGCGACCTGGGCCGGTGACTCAGGAAGCCAGTCCTGGGCCAAGGTGGATCCCGAGTCCATTGGCGCCAAGGTTCGGAGGGAAGCTTCGTTGGCGCCATATTCTCGATCAGGCACACTGAGCACATGTGAGGCTTTCGCTCGCACGCCTCCGCCGTGTTCTTCGTCCTCGAAAGGCTTGCGCATTCCTTCGTTCTCACGCATCTTTGAGTCGCGCTCAGCTAACGCCTCCCACGCATCACCTTGCCTGACCGAGGGTATATCCAATGGCGAAACAGCCTCTGACCCTCCATCCTGCAGTACCGAGCTGATCTCTGAGAAAGAAAAGGGGCTGATGGTCTCTTGAGCCGCTCCAGGTCCAGCCCGGCTGGACCTGTTGAAGCCATCGCCCAACCTCATAGCCAAGTCTTGAGGGCCAGCACTGTGCGTAGGTCTGATCCCAGCGCTCAACTCAACGGCCTGCGCTCGAGTGCCCACCAGCGCCCTTCCCTCCAGCGCGGCAAGGATATCCCTGCAGCTTTGAAGACGCAGCAAGCGATCTACCTGCAGGCACCCCTCGACGGTGGTCACAAGCGGCATGCTGAGGTCCGGCCGAAGACTCAGCGGATGAAGAAAGCGCCCCTGTGCGACAGCGTTAAAGACATCAAGTATGTCGCCGCCCAAGAATGCCCTGCGACCCGTGAGCAGTTCATACAGGATTGCTCCCAGCGCAAATATATCCCCACGCTCATCCACGCTCTTGGCGTCTCGGATCTGCTCTGGTGCCATGTAAGCGGGTGTCCCCATCGCAACACCGGAACGAGTTGCCAATACACCGTGATGCTCGCCCTTTTGGAGTGCCTTTGCAAGCCCAAAATCTGCGACTTTGGGCTGTATCCGCCCTCCAACGGACGCCATTAGAATGTTCTGAGGCTTGAGATCTCGGTGAGCAATGCCCAGCTCGTGCGCGGACTGCACAGCCCCCACGATGGCCCCGAAGACTCTTACAGCCTCCCTTTCCTCCAAAGGAACCCCGCCTCCCCATTGGCCGACCAACCACGAGTCCATGCTTGGACCCTCGACGTACTCCATGAGTAGCCCTGGCACCCCGTCTACCTTGAACACATCAGTTACCGCCACTACGTTAGGATGGCGCAGCTTTGCCTGGACTTTTCCCTCTAGTATCAGGCGCCGCTTCTGATCTGACGTGGTGCGTGTCAACAGTTTGAGCGCATGCAAAGTGTCCAGTGTCTGGTGACGTACCAGAAACACCTCAGCCATGCCGCCCGTTCCAATCTGCTTTAGCACCTCGTATCGGTCAACCTTGTCCCCTGGCTGCACTCAGAACTCCACGGTCACGAAGGCACTAACACCGGTGGCCGCGGCCACCGCCACCGCCACACCAGCCCCAGCACCGTAGAAGTGATTGCGCTTCCTCAGGCCATCCAACTCTTGCTCAGTCAAGCCATTAGCGGAACCATCCAACGGCTCGTATTCTAGGTAGCTTGCCCGACTCATGTAGTACATGCCTCCCGCAGCAACTAAGCTGACCCCTGCCATCGACAGTCGTACCTTCCTGCTGTTTGCATGCGGTTGGGCATAGTCAGGGAGGGCCTGACCGGGCACGACAACCTGAGTGTTTACCTCACCCCCCTGCTGTACCTGCATCACCGTTGGCCGTGCGCTCGGTCGTTGCAGCGAGACCTGTCCGTCGAAACTCAGGACACCCTCCGGCGCCGGTACAGGCTCTGTTGCAGCGTAAGGCGCTTCATCCGCCCCATAGAGTTCACGTAGCCTGTGCCCTTCCGGGGCCAACTCCAATGGCAGCGTGTAATCCGGGTCTGCCAGCTTAGCGCTCACAAGACTGCTTTGAGCCAACTCCATGTCCTTGGACATAAAGGCCCGGAGTCCCTCTACCCGGTGTACTTCAGCGGCGAACTCGGGGGTCATGCTTTCGTTCAGACACTCCAAGCTCGCACGGGCCTGATCCGAGTGCTGCAGGACAGCCTCACGGTCTCGTTCGGCGAAGGCCTGCTCCGCGGCCGCTAGGTGCTCCCGCACGACAGTCTGGTCCGTTTCAGCTGGACAGTCGACTGCCAGGGCAGGATTGACCAATGTGAGCAGCGTAAGCAATGTGAGCAAGAAATCTCCGAGCGGCGTTGATGGTAGCGCAGAACGGAATAGCTGAACAGAAGAGGTGCGCGCCACGGCAGTGACCGCCATCGAGGTGCACAACATCCGGAGCGACCACCAACGCAGACATTTGTCGGCTGCTGGCCATCCTAAGGCGCCAGTACCCGGACTTGGAGCTCCCCTCAGATGAAGACTTCGGGGGCGTTCTGATCCGCACAGCCAGCGCGCTTCAAAGCCTTCCGTCGATTCCCTGGTCCTTAAGCTCCGTGCCCGCCTCAATGCGACTCGGGCACGACACTGGATGCTGGACGGCCGTGACGGCGCTTAAGCCCGCACCTCTCGCCGACCAGACCTCGAAGTCGTGATAGCTTCAAGTACTTCAGTCTTCAACGGATCAAGTGCATGGCTTCCTCTCTGCTTCTCGCGGCCCTAACTGGCTGCTTCTGGATTCCCGCCGCTGCATCAATCGATGGGAACGTCACAGACGAGAGCGATGGTTCGACTAATGATTCGAACGACACAGCCGACACAGCCGACACAGCCGACACAGCCGACCCTCGCGACACAGGCGAACCCATGCTGGGGGGCCAAAATCGGCAACGACTGGCGGTTGGTTCGGACCACAGCTGCGCCCTGGACAT
>JBLHMA010000516.1:0-3795 GCA_047621545.1 Cognaticolwellia sp.
GCGGCTGCGCAGCGGACTGGTCCATGGGCTCGTTCATCGACGAGCAGGTCGAGAAGATCCGTGCGCAGGTCGGAACGGACCAAGTGATCTGCGGCCTGTCTGGGGGCGTAGACAGCTCGGTGACTGCAGCCTTGCTGCACAAGGCGATCGGTGACCAGCTCACTTGCATCTTTGTGGACCACGGGCTGCTCCGTCATCAGGAGCGGGAGAGTGTTGCCAAGGAGTTTGGCGAGTACAATCTGGTGGTGGTCGATGCCGAAACGCTCTTCTTGGGCAAGCTCGAAGGCGTGTCCGACCCCGAGGCCAAGCGCAAGATCATTGGCGAGACCTTCATCCGGGTTTTCGAGGCCGAAGCGGCAAAGATCGGCGGCGCCGACTGGCTGGCCCAAGGCACGCTGTACCCGGACGTGATCGAATCGGTGTCCTTCAAAGGGCCCAGCGCCACCATCAAGAGCCACCACAACGTGGGTGGCTTGCCGGACGACATGGAGATGTCCCTGATCGAGCCCCTACGGGAGCTCTTCAAGGACGAGGTACGCGATCTGGGCCGTGAGCTGGGCCTGAGCTCTTGGCGCGTGGACCGCCACCCCTTCCCTGGGCCTGGACTCGCGATCCGCATTCTGGGCGAGGTGACCAAGGAGCGCTGCGATGTGCTGCGCCGCGCTGATCACATCGCCATGGAGGAGATCCGGAAAGCAGGACTCTATGATGAGATCTGGCAGGCGCTGACGGTGCTGCTGCCCGTCAAGACGGTGGGCGTGATGGGCGACGAGCGCACCTACGAGGCTGTGGCCGCCCTGCGCTGTGTGACCAGCACTGACGGCATGACCGCGGACTGGTACCCCATGGACCCTCGGGTGCTCGGCCAGATCAGCTCGCGCATCATCAACGAGGTCAAAGGCATCAACCGGGTGGTCTACGACATCAGCTCCAAGCCACCTGCGACCATCGAGTGGGAGTAGGCCGGTAAGGTAGTCGGCTTGAGGCTCCCCTTCAGCTAAGGGGAGCCTCATGGTCGTCTAAGCCCAACCAGTCCAGTGCCTCTTGGCGCAGGGCTGTGGCCACAATGCGCGCCATGTCTGGCGGAAGGGGCGCGCCACGCTCCAGGTTGCCCGTGAACACCCGGACCTTCTGAGGCTGGGTGGCCCATGGATTGCCAAAACCCAAGGTCGGTGGCTCTCCTAAGTAGAGGGCGCCTGCCGCAGGGCTCAGAGGCGGCTCAGGGATGCGCAGCTCCTCCAGGTCGGGGAAGCGGTGCAGTTCCACTGGGAAGCGCTGGTACCAGTCTCGCAGGGTGGTCGGCAGCAACTCCATGGCGCTCTTGAGGGCCTGGCCCCAGAGCTCCGGTGCGTAGCGCAGTGGCCTGGGAAAGTTGGCCCCGTCGATGCGGGAGGCTTGAGAGAAGGCCTGCTCAGCCCTTTCGTGGTGATCCAGCTGTTCCAATGCCACCGCGAGGTAATACCAGAGCGCAGGATCCTGCTCATCCAGTCGCAGGCCTTCCTGCGCGCTGCTGGCGCAGGACTCCAAGTCGGTGAGTTCGTAGCAGGCCAACGACAGACCAGCCCATGCCTTGATGAGCTCGCTGTCGATACCCAAGGCGTGTTGGAAGGCGATGCGCGCGGTCGCGAACGAGCTCTGGTCCAAGCTAGCCTCGCCGACGAGCACGATGGCCTCTATGTTGTCCGGGTCCTCGTCTAGGAGTTCCTCGGCTTCGAGCATCGCCGTGACCGGATCGCCTCCGTCCAAGGCTTTCAGAGCGCGGCTCAAGCGCAGCTCGCTGATGGCAGAAGCATCCAGGCCCCAAGGGCTCCATTCGGACATGTGCTCGGCCTCCAGCCGCCCCGCTTAGCGGAGCCAAGCCACGACAGCCACTACCACGATCACGGCGATGCCTATAGCCCCGATGATGACGGGCAGATTGCTGTTGCTGGTGCTGTTGGTTGGGGCTGGGTCTGCCGCTGGAGCTGGGTCAGCAGTCGTGACTGCTGTCGGGGCAGGCACTGGCTCAGCTGCCTTCTCGCTTCGGTGCTCGGCGTATGCACCACCACGAAGGGCCAGAGCGAAAGAAGCGAACTCTGCGATGTCCTTGCAGAGCTTTAGGTCGGAGAGCATCCAGGTCTCAAAGGCCTGCTCCTCTCTGCCTATGGTCATGCGGCCGCCCTCGTACAAGGGTAGGGGGCCCCAGTCCAAGTTGGCCTTCTCTGGCACTTCAGTGAATGCCACAGCGCACTGGTTCACAAGGGCGCGCTTTAAGGCGTAGCGAGCCTGGAGAACTGCTATCGGGTAGCCCCCGCTGGCATCCGCTGCGGACTTGACCTCTGTCAAGGGAGCGCTGGCGTCGAAAGACAGTGCCAGCAGGCGTAGCTCTTGGTGGGATAGGCTGGGCGCTACCTGTTGGAGCAGCTCGGTTGGGCTGCGCTGACCTGTCAGTGCGTTGGGATGGTCCCCACCGCCAGTGCGGCCGCCGGCCGCCTGGATCTCTTCAGCGATGATCGCGTGAGCCCAGATGGGCAGCTGCTTGGCATCGGTCACCGAGGCAACGCCTTGGGCGAAACGCTGGCAGGCCCGCTCAAGAGCTGTACGGCAGTTGCGATCGCCTAATCGAGAGGCGGAGATCGCGTAGTACCAATCGGAGAAGCGCTGGGCCATGACCTGGCCGGCTTGCGCGTCGCCGGAGCGCCACTTGTTGAAGAGTTGCTGGGTGGTTTGCCCTGCAATGTCGGACATCGAGTCACTCCTGAACGCCCGGCTTGGGCCCCGCTGAGAATAGGCCCCCGAGGCCGCGACAGCAAGGTCAGCCAAGGGGGGGATCATGGGGATGGTAGGCCCCGCAGCCGCTCTTTTGGGGTTGGGTTGTCCGGCTCGAGGGCCGTTGCCCGCTCGTACAAGTCCCGTGCATCGTCGAAACGGCCGCTGGCTCGGTAGAGATCTCCCAGGCGCACGGTCCCGGAAAAGTAGGTGGGATCAATGGAGATGACTTGTTCGTAGGCGTAGATGGCGCGCTCGGTGTCGGCGCGCGCGCGGGCATCTCCTCCCATGTAGCGGTAGAAGTCCCGAATCTGGTCCGTCCCCACGTCCAAGGCCAGCAAGGTCAGCGCCGCCAGGACTGGTGAAAGCAGGCGCAGTCCAGAGCTTCCCCAGAGGCACGCTAAGGCCAGGGCGCCGATCCCTAGGCCTAAGCCCAGGCTCCAGGGCACTGGCAGTGAGGCGATGGACAGGGTGAGTAGTGCGGCTCCGGCAATTGACCACACCCACTTGGGGGAAAGAAGCGTGCGCTCTTGGGCATTCCACCGACCAAACAGACCCGGTGGCAGGAGCAGTACGTACAGAGCGACCATCAGGTACGAGAAGTTGCCGACCTTAAATCCGGTGGCCTCGATGGTGATGTGCAGTGCGAGCCCTAAAACCAGACCTGGCCACCGCAAGCGCTCCGGAAACAGCATGGCGAGCACCAAGAAGCCTTCCAGAGCCAAGGCGCCCCAAGACAGCGCGCCGTAAACAGTGATCGGGGCCTGTCCCAGTCGCTCTGCGGTGTACTGCACCCAGTTGATGGCCCACTCCTCCGTGAGCAGCCCCTCGAGTACCTCTCCACTGAGGAACTGGGGTTCGGCCTTGGTCACTGCGGTCCAGAAGTAGACGATGGCAATCTGGACGCGCACAAGGCGCATGGACCACCCTGGAAGGGCTCCGTCTGGGCGCTCGGTGAGCCAAGCTGCCCCAGCCAAGATCAACAGAAGGACTACCACTAAGTAGTGGTGCTGATAGCTGTCGAGTTGGCTCCAGAAGTAGGTGGCG
>JBLHMA010000517.1:0-3789 GCA_047621545.1 Cognaticolwellia sp.
GAGCGCCAAGTCTCAGTCGAACAAGTCTCAGTCGAACTCTAGGGGCACACCATCGATCAAGATGTCGCCGTACTTCTCGCTCTTGTCCACGCCGTTGATCTTGCCGCTGCCGCTGCCGGAGGCCATGAAGCTGTCCAGCTCGCTGCCCTCGGAGGTGGTCAGAGTGGTGGTCAGGCTGTAGTTGGCTGGAAGTCCAGCGTCGGCCACCTGTACCCAGCGGTCGAACTGCAGCAGAAGCTCGGCGTTCAACTCGGTCTCCAGGGGAGCCGGTCCCTCGTAGGGCTCCTCAAAGATGATGTTGGCGCCGGAGACGTCTTCGCCTTCCCAGGCCACGTGGGCGTGGATGCCGTTGCTGTTCGTCACCATGCTGATGGCGCCCTGTCCGTCGGCAAAGGTCACGTAGGCGGTGTTGTTTGAGCCGTCTTCGTTGAAGCTGGGAGTCGTCAGCTCCACCTCGTACTGCTCACCCACGGGGTCGCCAGCCTCGTCGATCAGGTCGATGAGGCAGAGGTAGATGTAGCCCTCGGCCGACTCCTCCCCGTCGAACTCCAGGCCCTCGTAGACCAGGGCCTGCTGGGTGCGGACGGGCGTATCGTCCACGGTCATCATCACGCTCTCACCGGTGGCGTTGTCCACCAGGTCCACTTCAAGGGCGGAGGCGCTGCCGTCGCTGATGGTCCAGGTGGCCAGCTTGGCGTTGCCCTTCTTGTTCTCCTTCAGAGTCATCTTGCTCAGCTCAGGGGTGGTGGTGTTCTCCACCAGGGTCACCGTCTCGCTCTGGCTGTCCAACACCACGCCATCGGCGTCGTAGAGCACGGTGTCCACCACGACCGACTCGTAGGCGCTCAGGTCGGTGTCCGCAGTCTGGGTCCACTTCTGGCGCACTTCATCGATGCTCAGGGACACCGGGGTGCCGGAATCCAGGGTCGCCGTGATGGTGTAGTCGCCGCTTCCGTCCCAGCTCTTGTCCTCGTTCATCAGCACGACGGAGAGCGCACCGGTCTCGGCGTTGACCTTGGCCCGCACCTTCCAGCCATCGTCGTTGCCGCCTTCTGCCGTGCGTGCTTCCAGGCCGTCCACGCTGACCTCGAACTCCTGCTGCTCGCCGAAGGGGTCGCCGTTGTTGTCGATCATGCTGAAGGTGAGGGTGGACTCAGCGCTCATCCCGCTGATGTCCAGGGTCCCGCTGCTCAGAACGCGTCCCCGCACCGCCGTATCCAGGGTCATCTCTTCGAGAACGAGGCCATCGGAGTCCGCGATGCTGATCTGTGCGCTGGCCACCGAGTCCGCGTCCTCGCCTTGGGACTTGACCGAGATCTTAAAGCCGCTGCCCACACGCTTTTTCTTGATTCTGATGTTCTTGACGCGGCCGGTAAAGTCGGCCGCCTGGGCGGCGCTCAGACCGCCTTGGTCGAAGACCTGGCTGGCCGTGGGGATGGCCAGACCGCAGAGTGCGAGGAGGGTGCTTGCGAGCGCGACTTTCTTGAACATGATGGCCTCGATTGGGTTCCCTTTGAACCTATTGGCGGGGTGGGGAATGGGGATCCCACGCCGCTCCTACGTCTGTGTGGAAAGGTGGCTCGATTCCCTGCTTGCCTACGCCAAGTCATGCCTACAGACGGCGGGCCACATGGGCGTGCACCAGCAGCGCCTGAAAGAAGCGCAGGGGCGTTGAGAATCCAGCCTGAGCGATGGTCTCGGCCAGTCGCTCGGGGGACTCCAGCAGCACCCGGGTGCCCAGAGCCCGCCCAAAACCGGCCACGGCCTGGGGCGGCATGCCCCCAAAGGCCATCATGCGGAGCTAGGCGGCTTTGAGCTCCGGTGTTTGAGCATCATCCGGGCTGAGGTCGTGCAGGACCTGGGCGGTGAGGAGCTGAAGGGCGTCTTTCATCGCCTGCAGCTTCTGCATTTGGGCTTCGCGGTCTCGGGCCTTCATTGGGTCTCGGTGGGCGTAGAGGCGAGCTCGCTGACAAGGGTCTGGGATTCGTGCATGGCACAGCCTACCCGGGGGTGCCTTTTAGCCCTGCTCAATGCGCAGCACGAACCTCACGCCGTCGCGGAGCGCTCCGCTTCTGGACCCGAGTAGCCCAGGATCTCTCCCAGCTGTGCGCTCGTGGAGGCGATGAGCGCGATCTCGTGAGCGTCCAGGATGCTCGGCTCCTTGCGTATCCCTCGTATCTTGACCGAAAGAGGTCCGGGGTCCAGCGCCTTTAGGCCGCAGTGGGTGCTGATCTGCCCGAGATCGTAGCCAGGCTGAATCAAGTCCTCGTAGCGCACCAGCAAGCCGTTCTCGCTGGGCCACTGCAGGAAGCTGCGCGTGAGCTTGGCCCAGTGCTTGGAGAACTGCTCGACGGTCTCGATGGGGCGGTTTGGCCACTGCTCGTAGAGCTGCAGGCCCTTGGCGCTGGCCCAGGCATCCCAGGGGTTTCGGACCAGGAAGACGAAACGCGCCTGTGGATAGACCCAGCTCAGGAAACGGGCGTCCATGGCTTGCAAGCGCACCTCCTTGAGACCCCAGCGAGCAAAGCCGCGGGCTTGGGCGGGAAGAGCAAAGAGGGTGTCCAGCTGGGCACGGAAGCTGTCGCGCAGAGCCTGTGGCGGCGGGTACATGTTGGCGATCCAACCGCCAACGAGGTCATCGTGGCTAGGCTCGGCAAAGTGCATCTCAGTGGGCCACTCTGGACGCAGGGCCAAGCTTGCTCGGGTCAGAGAGGGGATGAGTCCGGACCGACCATAGGGCTCGCCCCAAACCAGAGCTTCACCTGTGGAGCAGAGCAGGCGCTGGAGCAAGGTGCTGCCACACCGCCAGCCGGCCGAGAGCAGGAAGATGGGGGCCGAGTCGGCGCTGGGCTCAAGCTCAAAGCGGTCGTCAAAGCGGGTGAGGTGGTTGTCCATGCGGTCCGGGCTCCCTAGTGGGGGCGGATCGGACCAAAGACGCGCGGCTTGAGCCCAATCGTAGACGGAGGCCTGAAAGTTGAAGACCTGCCTCTCGGTGTCCAGGCTGCATTGCCCATCAAAGGCCGCGCTGCGATAGTCTGGGCAGAACCGGAGTGTGTTCGTGGACATCAAGCCCAAAGAGACCCCCACCCCCAGCCCTGAATCGGCCCCGACGGCCACCAGCGTCGACATCGGCTCGGCCTTCTCCTACATGACCGCCGATCCCCAGTGGCTCAACAAGGTCGTGATCATGGGGCTGGTCACCTTGGTTCCCATTGCCGGCTACCTGGTGCTCTTTGGCTGGATGCGGGAGATCTTTGAGCGGGTAAAGGAAGGCCGAAAGGAGCTGCCGGCTCTGGATTTTGGGACCCAGCTGGAGAAGGGCATCGCGCCTTTCGTGGCAATGATTGGGCCGATGGCCATCATGATGTTTGGCATGTTTGGTCTGCAGCTGCTCATGCTTCCCTTCGCCCTGTTGGCGGAGGCAGTCCAAGGCACTGCAGCGCAGGGACCCTTCGGCGTGTTGATGATGCTCCTAAGCCTGCTGATCACTCTGGTGATGATGGTGGGGATGTTTGCAGTCTCCGCTGCGGTCCCCGAGGTGATGCGGCGCGGCTTGCGCGGCGAGATGATGCCGGTCCTGAGCCCCAGGGCCTCGATCGCGGCCATCAAGAACAACGCATCGACCTACTTTATGGTGTTGGTTGGTGGCTTTGCCTTCAACATGATCAGCCAGGTCGGCGTGTTCCTGTGCTTTGTGGGCGTGTTCCTGACCATGCCGTTGGCGATGGTGGGACTCAGCCACCTCTTGGCACAGTGGGACCGCGTAGCTGGCGACCCCCAGACCACCTG
>JBLHMA010000518.1:0-3769 GCA_047621545.1 Cognaticolwellia sp.
GAGTATTTCGAGCTAGGCGAGAGCCGCTGCTCCTGCGCCCAGTCCCCCACTACCCCCATCTTCTGGCCAGCACTAATCCTGGGCCTTGCGGTGCTCCGCCGCAAGACCCGCCCCACACAGACAAGGGAGAGATCAAGAACCGACCGCTGATGGACGCACCTTCGCGCTTGTTTCGTATCGAAGCGCGCCCGCAGGCTCTGGATGCGGCCTCGGCCCAGACCAGCGACGCTCTGAGAGTAACCTCGACCAGGGGGTGACCGAAGCAATCTGCCCGCTGAGGCATTAGCTGGAAAGCACAGGCCATCAATGGCCAAGGAGAGTGCATGCTTCCCCTCATTCTGCTCGCTTGCGCCGGACGCACCGACATCGCTGACCCCGAGGTCGTGATGGCCGTGGACCACAGCGTCACACCAGCCCCCATGCCCCAAGTCCAGCCGGAGCTGCCAATGGCTTCGACGGGCGATTCGGTCGGTGCCGCGAGCAACGCCTTCGCCCAAGACCTGTACGAGAAGCTGCCCGAGAACGGGAATCTGATCTTCTCGCCAGCCAGCATACAGACGGCCTTGGCCATGGCGATGAGCGGCTCGGACGGCGCAACGCGGAAAGCTCTGGCGGGCAGCTTGCACCTAAGCTTCGATGGCTCAGAGCAGGAGATGGGCGCTTGGCTCAAGGCGCTCAACACCCCCGCCGATACCCACACCTTACGCGTGAGCAACCGCATCTGGCCGGCCCAAGACTTGGTGCTCAAGTCCGAGTACTTGGCATTGAGCGCTGAGCTCTACGGGGTACAGCCCGAGCAGGTCGACTACAAGGCACCCAACCAGGCCCGCGGGACCATCAACAGCTGGGTCTCCGAGCAGACCGAAGACCGCATCCCAGAGCTCATTCCAGCAGGAGGTATAACCCCAGCGACCCGCTTGGTGCTGACCAACGCGGTGTACTTTCTGGCGGACTGGGAGCGCGCGTTCGACGCCAGCGACACCGCCGACCGAATGTTCCAGACGGACCCCAACGAGGGCGTAATGGTGCCCTTCATGAACGCTCAGGGCCTCCAGAAGATGGGCACCATTCCAGGCGCCCAGACCCTGGTCATGGCCTACGCAGGCGGCAAGCAGGAGATGGTTCTGCTGCTCCCCAACGCCGACAAGTCCGTGACGGACTTTGGCCCAGCCTCTCTCGTCCAAGCCGCTGACTCGGTCACCCCGCAGATGGCGATGCTGGCCTTGCCCAAGGTCGAGATGAACTGGAACAGCTCCTTGGTCGCCCCCCTCCAGGCCATCGGCATGGGTGCCGCCTTCTCCGACAGCGCAGACTTCTCCAAGATCAGCGACGAGGAACTGCTGATCTCCGATGTCATCCACCAGGCCTTCGTGAGGATGGATGAGAAGGGCACCGAGGCAGCCGCCGCCACCGCAGTGATGATGCGCGCGACGTCTAGGCCCCCTCCTCCACAGGTCACCATGATCGTTGACCGGCCCTACCTGTTCGCGATTCGCGACATTGAGAGTGGGGCGCTGCTGTTTGTGGGTCGGGTTGAGAGCCCGCGATAAGGGTGGGCCCACAGGAGCCCCCATGTCCGAGTTCAGCTACGAGAAGCCCTTCCCTCTCTCCAAAGACGACACCCAGTATCGCTTCTTAGGGGCCGAGGGGACCCGCACCGAACACCAGTTTGGTCGGGACTTTCTCATCGTTGAACCCCAGGCACTGAGCCACCTGGCCCAGACCGCCATGCACGACCTGGCCTTCTACCTGCGCACAGCCCATCAAGAGGGCGTCGCACGCATCCTGACCGACCCTGAGGCGACCGAGAACGACCGCTTTGTGGCCAGGACCCTTCTGCGGAACAGCGTGATTGCCGCCGCTGGGACCCTGCCGATCTGCCAGGACACAGGGACAGCCATTGTGGTCGCCAAGCGAGGCCAGAATGTGCTCACCGACGGCAACGACGAGGAGGCTCTCTCCCGCGGGATCTGGCAGACCTACCAGAGCAACAACCTGCGCTACTCCCAGGTCGTTCCCCTCTCCATGTACGAGGAGAAGAACAGCGGGAACAACCTGCCTGCGCAGATCGACATCTACGCCAAGGACGGCGACTCCTATGAGTTCCTCTTTCTCGCCAAGGGCGGCGGCTCGGCCAACAAGACCTACCTGTTCCAAAAGACCAAGGCTCTGCTGAACCCCGAGAGCCTCAAGGCCTTCTTGGTGGAGAAGATGAAGACCCTGGGCACGGCCGCCTGCCCGCCCTACCATGTCGCTTTTGTCATTGGCGGCACCAGCGCTGAGAGCACCCTCAAGACGGTGAAGCTGGCCAGCGCCAAGTACCTGGACACCCTGCCAACCTCCGGCTCCATGGGCGGCCGCGCATTCCGGGACATAGAGCTCGAGCAAGAGCTGCTCCAGGCGGCCTGGAAGACCGGCATCGGCGCCCAGTTCGGCGGCAAGTACTTCGCCCACGATGTGCGCGTGATTCGCCTTCCCCGTCACGGCGCTTCCTGCCCAGTGGGCATGGGCGTGAGCTGCTCAGCAGACCGAAACATCAAGGGCCGAATCGACGCCAAGGGCATCTGGATCGAGGAGCTGGAGCGCAACCCAGAGCGCTTCTTGCTCCAGGCCGACACGTCGAATGAGACCGTCGTCGCTATCAACCTGGACCAGCCCATGGACGACATCCGGGCAGAGCTCTCCAAGCACCCGGTCAAGACCCGCGTGGCTCTGAGCGGCACCATCATCGTGGCCCGGGACATCGCCCACGCCAAGCTCAAGGCACTGCTGGACGCTGGCAAACCACTTCCGAGCTACATTGAGAAGCACCCGGTCTACTACGCCGGTCCCGCCAAAAAGCCCGCAGGCATGCCCAGCGGCAGCTTTGGGCCCACCACCGCCCAGCGCATGGACCCCTACGTGGCCCCCTTCCAGGCCGCCGGCGGCTCCCTGGTCATGTTGGCCAAGGGCAACCGCAGCCAACAGGTGACCGACGCCTGCCAGAAGTACGGCGGGTTCTACCTGGGCAGCATCGGCGGACCCGCCGCGGCCTTGGCCAAAGAGAGCATCACCAGCGTAGAGGTGCTCGACTTCCCAGAGCTGGGCATGGAGGCAGTGTGGAAGATCACTGTAAAGGATTTTCCGGCGTTCATCCTAGTGGATGACAAGGGGAATGACTTCTTTAAGGGGCTGTTGTAGCCTTTAGGCCACACAAGGAGGGGGGATGTGGATCTTGCTACTGGGCTGCACTTCGGTGGGGCCCATGGAGCCTTGCACAAGCACAGGGATTTGGGATCTCTCCACCGACGAGGTCTACACGAGCATTCAAGACGCCATGGCATCTCGGGTCGAAGACATCTGCCTGGGCCCTGGAACCTATGCGATCCCCTGCGGCAAATTTGAAGACACCCCCATTCGCATCTCCGGAGCCGGGAATGAGCTGACGGAGCTGCGAAGCAGCGACTGCCCACAGACCTATTTCGGCGCCGAGGGGGACTACCTGCTGGAGGACGTGGCCATCACTGGAGCTGGGCTGTACATCGACTTGGTTGGCAGCGGACATGCCCAGGTCAACGACGTGCTCGTCCGCGACCTTAACCTCAGCGCGGTGCCCCAGTCCGGCTGGGGTGACATCATCGTGCTGAGGGGCGATGTCGACGTGGACGGCTTGGAGATCCGAGACTCGGTCTTGCCCTCCGACTTCTTCTCCTTGGGCTCCACCGGCTCCACTCTGAAAGACCTGTGGGTGCACGACAACCACGACCGCTTCTACAGCAGCTTCTAGTTC
>JBLHMA010000519.1:0-3763 GCA_047621545.1 Cognaticolwellia sp.
GTCTCTCCCGCGTAGCCGAGCTTGAGCTCCAGGCGCTGTCCGGGAGCGGGGAGCCAGAAGGCCTTCGCCATGGCCTCGCTGTGGGTAAAGCCCGTAGGCCCCCCGTTTGGAAGGGACTTAAAGCCCGCGGTTCGCAGGTGGACGCCTTCGATCAGAAAACCGCCTCTCTCCCAGCTCGTGCCGCCGTAGATGTGCACCTTGCCGGTCTGACGCAAGCCGCCGGCCAGGTCGATGCGCAGCTCTGGGGTGAGGGGAACCGGGCGGGTGATCAGGTTGATGGCGCCGCCGACCGTGTTGGGGCCATAGCGAATCGCGGCGGGGCCCTTGAAGACCTCCAGGCCGACCATGCGCGTGCTCATTGGGAAGTAGTAGGCCGCCGGAGCTGCATAGGGGGCGGGGGCCAACAGTACGCCATCCTCCATCAGGCTGACCTTGGCGCTGCGCTCGGCGTTTGCGCCACGAATTCCGATGTTGGGTCGCAGGCCGTAGCCGTCCTCGCCGCGTGTGGTGACCCCTGGGACTTGGGCGCTGAGCACCCGCTCAATGTCGTTGTACTCGAACTGCTCCAGGTCCTCTTCAGTGAGCTCGTGAGCGGAGCCAGCGACTCTAGGCGTGCCCTGCTTGTCTCGCACGATCATGCGCAGACCTGGGCTTTCGTTCGCTGTGTCCTGCTCCTCGGTCTCCTGCTCCTCGCTCTCCTGCTCCTCGCTCTCCTCTTCTTCGTAGGCCCCGTCCTCGTTCCCTTGCGCGTTGGCAGCGCCGCTGAGCAAGAGCAAGGCTGCAGACACCATGGGGAGGGCTTTTGGTAGAGGGGCGAATGGCGCGAACCAAGCGCTGAGCAGGCTGGGGCTGTGGTTGGGCTGGGCCAATCCGAACTGCATCGGTGGCACATCCGAGGCCACCCAGCTGCCACAGATCCGGTCCCAAACGCTCAGCCAGGTGCCGAAGTTCTTGTCGAAGTGCTGGGGTTCGGCGGAGTGGTGGACTTGGTGCTGGGCAGGGCTGATGAGCCAGCGCTCCATCCAGTCCGGGTACGGCAGCCAGACGTGGCTGTGACGTAGGTTGCCGACCAGCATGTTTAGGCCCAGGCCGATGGCCGGAACCCCCAGCCAAGTCAGGGGCTGGGCTTGGCCTCGGAACCCCCAGTAAAAGAGCCCAGCGACAAGGCCCGTGACCAGCGCGCCGCGGCCTTGGTAGAGCAGAGATTCCACTGGATGAACACGGTGATAGGTCAGCGGTGTGAGCACCGTGGCGCTGTGGTGGACCTGGTGAAAGCGCCAGAGCAGGGGCACCCGATGCAAGGCCCAGTGAACGGCAAAACGGCTGGCATCCCAGGCCACGAACAGGGTCGCGCTGTAGAGCAGGGTCAGCAGAGTGGGGGACAGCTCGGGAGCGGTTGGGGTCCCCGCCCATGCGTCCATGCGGCGCACCAGGTGGGTGGCCAAGAGCCAAGCCAGACCCACGCCGCCGCTGCCCTTGAGCAAGCGCAGGAGCTGGCTGCCAAGCAGGAGTTGGAGGTCCAGCTTGACGGAGGGATTGCGAAGGGAAGCGCGCAGGCGCAGTGGGGCCTTCCCGATAAGGGCCAAGAGCAAAGTCAGGCCCGCGCTGAACGCCAAAGCACCCCACCAGGTGCGGCTGGCAGGGTCTATGAAGGGAGTCGCAAGACTCCCTAGGGTCTGAGATAGCGCCTCAGTCACTGTCACCGGCGGCCTCGCTTGGCACGGCCAGTGAGAGCACTGTGGCAAGGTCATTCTTGAGTAACGAGCTAAGCTCTTGAAGGGTCACAACCAGCGCGCCAACCTGCTCGGCTTGGGTCTCCATCGCCACCCGAAGGCTGGGGTCCAAGGCCGCGCTCTGCTCCAGCGCTTGAGCGGTCAGCGTTTGGATCTCCTGGGCCAAGTCCTCGTGTCCCAGATCGGCGAGCAAGGCGTCAAAGCCCGTTTGCTCGTCCATGAAAAAGAGCTGCTCAAAGCCCAGGATGTTGTGGTGCAGCCACAAGGCCGAGTGGGCAGCGAATGGACTCTCGACCTCCTCTCCCGCCAAGGGGCCGATGAGCTTGCGGGTCTTGGTCTCGGTCTCCAAGTAGAACAGCGCGTCGAAGACCGCGTTTAGGGCCTGCGTGCTGTCCTGGTAGGGGGAGGCCCCGTCCGGGAGAGTCGATCCAAAGTCATCTTCCCAAGCTGCCGAGATCGCTTGACTCTGGGCCAAGGTCTCCTCGCTCAACACGACTGCAAAGTCCGCTCGGTTCTGCTGTACCCCCTCCGGTCCCAGGGCCTCCCAGTCCGCGTCTATGCCGACTTGTCCGGGGCAGGCGCTCTCCAAGGGCCCAAAGAGCAGGTACTCCAGGGCGTCCAAGCCGTAGGAGTTGGACAAGTTCTCCTGGAAGAATCGAGCGTCGTCCCATGCCTCCTCCACCGTCTCTTGGTCACTGCGGCAGCGGTTGACGTTGGGGTAGCTGTAGATCTCGTCGCGCAGGTCTTGTCCGCCAACGACATCCAGCGAGCTGCCTGCTGGGCCGATCTGCATGGCTTCTAGTTCTTGCCAAGCCGCCATGGTTTGGATGAACTGCTTCTGGGCCGATGCGCGCTGCTCCGGGTCGGCGCTCAGGGCGTCCAGGTCTTCGATCAAGAGCGCGTTCTCCACCTGAAAGCGGGCCAGCGCGGGCTGGATCACCACAGGGCCGACCGAAGAGAGTAAGGAGCGCATTGCCTCCGAGGTCTCCTCGAGCTGCGTTGCGGGATCGCAGCCAACCTGAACGCCCAGGCTCAGACAGCCCAGGGCACCCAGGAAGAGCCAGGACTTCGCAAGAGGTCTACCAGCCGCCTTCGCCATTTTCGTCTCCCATGTTCGCGGTATCAAAGCCGTACACGTCTTGCAGCAGGTCGCGAGCGTTCAGCATCGACGCCTTGTAGGCCTCAAAACCAGAGTCATTGGGCTGGGTGGGTGTGGTACCCAGCAGGGTGTGCAGCTCGGCGAACTCGGCGTCGCTCATCGGAGAGTGCGGGTTGAACTGCAGGATCAGGGCAAAGCCCTTGAGCTCGGCGTAGTGCTTGGCGTGCTTCGCAAAGTCGTACTCGGTGGCGCCGCTGTCCTGGAGCACATCGTTGATGTAGTGAACCGCAGTCGAGGCGATGGCCAGCTCCCAGGCCAGCACCGCTTGGTCCCGGTAGCCCTCCAGCTCGCCCATCTGGTCGGCGCTCAGCTCTGTGCCGGCGGTCTCTGCCAACAACAGGCGGCCGTTCAGGAACCCTTCAAATGCCTGAGCGCTGTAGTCGGTGGCGCTCACAGCCCCCAGGTCTCGCTTTGCGGCGTTCTGAGCGTGCCCAAAGACCAGCTCGCTCTTCAGGTCGATTTTGCCGTCGCCGTCTACGTCCTTGGCGGCATCAGCGATCTCTTCGTCGGACCAGGAGTTGTATGTGGGGGTGGCACCAAAGTAGCCAAAGCCCTCGTCCCAAGCGTGCTCCAGAGCGGTGTAGCTCTTGCCGTCTTCCACCTTCGTGTGGTCGCTGAGCAGGCCCTTTCCGTCTGTGTCCGAGTCCAGGTAGTCGTCGGTACCCTGGGAGTAGGCGATGCCGCCGCGCAGGAACTTGTCCATGAGCTGCTTCAGATCCTGGCCGCTCGGAGTGATGTAGACCTGGGTCACTGCGCTTCCGTCGGGCTGCAGGGGGTAGTTGCCCTGAACCCAGGCCTCAGCTTGGGCGTCCAGCTGGGCGGACCACTGCTCCACCAGGGCCTGCGGGGTGGGGTTGCCCGGCCAGCCAGT
>JBLHMA010000520.1:0-3762 GCA_047621545.1 Cognaticolwellia sp.
CTGCACAAAGACCGGAATCACCCCCCAAAAGCTGGCACGGCTCCTGCATCTACCCCAGTACCCACCCTCCGGTGGAGACCCCACAAAGGAGCCTGCCATGACCCTGTCTCTCCCCTCCCTGGCCCGCATCTCCCCTCTCCTCGCAGCTTCCCTCCTCATCGCTCTCGCCGGTTGCAGCCGCACCGAAGACAGCAAGCTGGGGCCCCCAGACATCCGCAGCCAGCGCGCATTGGAACACGCGGAGCTGCTGGACGAGCCCAGCTCGGAGGAGGAGAGCCTGCAGGTCCTCGCCGAGATTCTGGCGCCTGAGGAGCAGGAACTCGAGACCCAAGTCTCCGGCTCCTTCGAGATGCAGGTGCGACCCAACGAGAACCTGGTGCTCATCGCCCAGTGGGCCGAGATCCCAGTAGACTTGCTCTTGGACGCCAACCCCGAGCTGGACGCTCGGGAGCCCCTCTACCCCGGGCAGACCCTGGTGATCCCCGTCGCCGATGCCACCCCACTTGAGCAGGGCCGTGCCGTGTGGATTCAAGGACGCCTGGATCGCTTCATGGCCAGTCACGGCGGCGTGGCAGGTGTGGAAGAGGTGCGGGTCCGCAGCGGGGACACCGCCTGGGGCCTGGCGGAGGATGTGGGCCTGCCGATGTGGGTACTGGATGCCTACAATCAGAAGCTGGATCTAGACGGGTTGCGGATCGGTGACCGGGTCCGGCGCCCCGTGTTGATGGACAGCGTGCAGCTCCAGGACCCCACGGATCTGAGTATGGCCGAGCCGGATCTGGTCGATGAGCTGGTCACTCCGAGTGGCTTTGGCGAGTGAGAGAGGGACTTGAGAGTTGCAGGCGGGGGTTGCGGACACGTAAAACGTGAACCGTGCTCCCCCTGCTTCTGCTCCTCTCCCCGCTTCTCCTCGCTGACGACGCCCCCCGTGCGGCGCTTCCGTTGGCCAGTGAACCGGCGCCCGCGCAGATCTCCAAGGCCGACCAAGCCGAGTACTACCGGCTGCACGACGAGTGCATCAAGCTGTCTCGGCGCCAGGTCTGGCCCGGCGTGGAGCGCCTTTACCTGGGGATGGAGGCCACCGGCGCGTCGTTGGTCTACGAAGACTACCTGGCAGGGGCCATGTCCGCACGAGACGCCGGGGACGTGCTCCTGGCCTACGAGCGTCTGACCGCAGCGGCAAAACTCAACGGCACCCGCGAGGTCATCGATTGGCTCTGGTCCATCGACACAGCCTACGGTCGGGTAGAGCTGCGCACGGAGCCCCTGGGGCCTGCGGAGCTGAGCGTCGAGAGCATGCCGATACTACCCGACCAGCGCGCCGCAATCGAAGCTGCGCAGAGGCATCTGAAAGAGGGTGGCTCCTACGCCGGCATGCTGCCCGCCGGCACCTACACCTTCGCTGGCCAGGAGTTCACGGTGACTCCGGGCCCCAAAGAGGTGCTCATCTTGGTGCGGCCAGTGGACGAGAAGAAGCGTGGCCGGGCCGAGGAAGAGCCCAATCCAGTGATCGCGCCCTGAGCCGCGCCTAAAGACAGGTTGCGGGCGGCCGCATGCCAATCAGGTGCTTCGACCCAAACGGTCCCTCCTACGTGCTCGCGCCTTGCAGCATGCCTTGGAGTTCGCCGCGCAGACGGGTGACCTCGCTTGCATACGTGGGGTTCGAATTGCCGTGGGCTTGGTGCTTTCTGAAAGCCAAGGTCGTCGCTGCGACCACATATTGATCCTGATCGACCCCCTTGGGCAGCCAGGTCTTGCGGTTCCGAGCAAGAGTGCTGGAGAGGATCTGTACATGCTCTTGGGGCAGCCAACCCAGGATGGCCTCGCTGGCTAGCTCGCGCCGGATCATGCGCTTCTCCACCTGCAGGCAGACCTGGAGGGTGATGAAGAGCGCGGCGAACTCCAAGGGGAAGAGCAGGAAGTTGAGCACCGCAAAGGCTCCTTCGGCGGCGAGCACCCCATCTAGGGTGAGCAGGCCGTTCCACAAGGCATGAATGGCCATGGCGACGGCCAGTCCGATGGGCGGGATGAGCAGCTTGTACCCAATGCTTCGAAACTTCACAAAGCCCAATGCGGCGCCCACCACCGAGCTTGCGCAGGCGTGCATCATGGCCGAGTACAGGGTTCGGATGACCACTGTGCCGCCCCAGGCCAACAGGTCACCCGTCTGTGCCACCGAGGTGAAATACAGGAAGTTCTCGGTCATGCCAAAGCCCAGGCCAACGGCCGCCCCGTAGACAAAGCCGTCGGTCGTGTTGTCGAAGTGCCGAGAGAAGTAGATGGCCAAGAGGAAGATTGCCTTGGAGGGTTCCTCCACCAGGGGGGCGATGAAGGTGGCGCCGATACCGTCGGCGGCCTCTGGGGAGACCAGCAACTCAAAGGGCAGCATGAAAATGCTGCTGAAGATCAAGGCGCCTACGATGGCCCCAGTGGCCCCCCAGCCAAAGGTCAGCCCCACCATCCAGAGGGGTTCTCGGTCATAGCGGTCCAGCCACCAGACGATTCCCAGAAAGACGACCAAGGGAACCACGGCAAAAACAAGGGACAGGACCAACAGAACCAGCTGCATGGGGGCGCATCTCCGGGAGTAGCTGTGATTCTGCGGTGGATCCGCTCCCCTTCGCAACTTGTGCCTGTGTCGTGACCCTATGCAAGAGTGGGTTGCCGGTCCGGGTTATCGCCGCGCCATCCACTCCGTCAGCGAGGTCCTCATGGGAATCCGAAGCCGCGTCAAGAAGCTCATTCTTCCGATCATCGGGGGCAACAACCCCACACCTCCGGCGGCGGCTCGACCCACGGCTGCTCCTGCAGCCCGGACCTACACCCCGCCCGAGCCCCCAAAGTCGGCCCGTGGCAGCAAGGATCCGACCGAATGGATCAAAGAGCAGGTCGCCGAGCACGCGGTGTTCCTGTTCATGAAGGGGGATCCGACCCAGCCCGCTTGCGGCTTTAGCGCCAATTCTTCAGCCATCTTGCGCGCGTACGACCAGCCCACTGGATTTTGCAACGTGCTCGAGGACGGCGAGGTGCGCGAGGCGGTCAAGGACTTCTCCAACTGGCCCACCATCCCCCAGCTCTACATTGGTGGGGAGTTCATGGGCGGCTCCGACATCATCACGGAGATGGAAGGAAATGGAGAGCTTAAGACCGCGATCGCTGAGGCCGTCGCGGCGAAGAAGGCTAGCTAACAGAGCGTCGAAGCAGCATTCAGGGCAGCACTCAGGGCAGCACTCAGGGCGGAGCCCTAAACCGGCTTCCCTTCGAGCATCTCCACCCGATGGTCCGCCGCGCCCACCAGCACCGGGTCGTGGGCGATGGCGATGACCGTCGCACCTTCTCGGGTGAGGCGCTGTAGCAGGCGCACCAGGGCCGCCACGTTCGCTGGGTGCAGGCCACTGGCAGGCTCGTCCAGGATGTACAGGCTACCCTGGACTTGGCCTGTGCTGAGATCCCGCGCGATGCGTAGACGCTGGACCTCGCCCCCGCTCAGGGTCGGCCCCCCCTGGCCGATGGGCAGGTAGCCCAGGCCCACCTCTTCCAGGTCCTTGAGCATGCGCGCAATGCGCGGGTGGGCCGAGAACAAGCGCCGAGCGTGGCTGACGGAGAGATCCAGGACCTCCCGTGGGTTTAGGCCCTTGTAGCGTACGCCCAGAGTGGCCCGGTCAAAGCGCTGACCGCCGCAGACCGTGCACGGGAGGCTCAGGTCAGGGAGGGTGCCCAACTCGAGCTGTACCTGACCACTGCCCGAGCACGCCTCACAGC
>JBLHMA010000521.1:0-3754 GCA_047621545.1 Cognaticolwellia sp.
TTGGGTGAGCGGAAGGCCCCCTTTTTCGAGTGAAGTCCAGCCGGCGAAGTACCCGTTTCATGGTGGAATCCGACACGAGGACACCAATGACATCCTCGTAGGCCGCTACAAGCTCCAGCGCTGTGCTGTCGGGTACAGCCTCGAGGGTTTCCACGATGAACTGTTCGCCCTTGGCATCGACGAGCCTGGGGCCCTCCTTCGGACGGACCTTTGCATCGAGCCCTCCTCGAACTCGAAGCTGTTGAACCCAGCGATTCACTGAGGCTTCGCCTACCCGGAAGCGCTCCCCGGTTTCTCGATACGCGCCCTCCCCCTAGAGATAGGCGCCGACCACTCGACGGCGATGGGCCACGGGATGGGCTGCGGGCATCGGTCTTCCTGGCTACCAACACCTGATCCCCCGTTTACGTCACTTGACCATCTATGATGCCCGGCGCTGTAGTGAGCTAAAATGACTCATTGTGTACTCTTTCCTCACCGGCGCGGGGCTTCAAGCGGGGAACAAGGCCCATTTACTGAGGGCTTGAGAGCGGCGAACTGTCCTGTTCTATAGCGGTGATCTGTGGCATGGTTCTTGCTCAATCTAGATCATGATGAACTATCTTCTCTGGCTGCTCGGCATCTCCTTACTGGTCGCGGTCCTGGAACGTCTGTTCCAGGACCGGGCCCAAAAGGTCTTCAGGAAGTGGAGCTGGTCCGATGCGCTGCACTTGGTCTTCAATGGCCACTTCCTGGGGCTGATGCTCTACGGCATTGCATACAACCGGGTTCTGCCTGTGTTGGATGGGGCGCTCGCGGCGCGTGGCTGGACTGGAATTCTGTATCGCCAAGCCACCGGTGAGTGGCCCCTGATCCTGCAGATCATCATCGCCTTGTTTGTGGTGGACTTTCTGCAGTGGTGCGTTCACAACCTCCTGCACCGCAGCAACTTCCTGTGGAAGATCCACCAGGTACACCACTCGGTCAAAGACCAGGAGATGGACTGGATTGTGTCCTTCCGCTTCTCGTGGCTGGAGCCGGTGATCTACAAGGCCGCGACCTACCTGCCCCTGGCATGGTTTGGCTTTGCTCCGGAAGCGCTGTTCTTCCACGCGGTGTTTGGCACCTTCATCGGTCACCTGAACCACGCCAACCTGAGCTGGGACTACGGCCCCCTGAGCTACCTGTTCAACAGCCCGCGCATGCACATTCACCACCACGACTACGCGGCGCCGGCCAGGGGCCAAAACTTCGGCATCATCTTCTCCTGTTGGGACTGGATCTTTGGCACGGCCTACCTGCCGGATCAGCCCCCAGAGCACATCGGCTTCCCAGGCGTGGAGAAGGTTCCTCAAGACTTCTTCGGTCAGCTTGTCTGGCCCTTGGGTCTGGCTATTCCCCAGCTTCAGCAGCACAAACTATGGTGCTCAGCCCTGGGGATTGGGGTGATTGTTGGGCTGTATTCTGCAAGTCAGCCACCCACAGTGCCCACGCCCATGTTTGGGGAGTCCGCCGCGAGCTCTCAGCCGGCCTACGATCCAAGTCAGTCCTCGGTTGTGCACGCAAGCTCTCCCCAGGTGGCCCAGGAGAACATGGTGCGCTTTGGGGACGACGCTCAAGGGCAAGGATGGGCTCAACCTCAGGCAGCCGTGAGCGCCACGGAGCTGGCGGGTGCCCTGGGCAGTCCCACTTTGGTCATCCTGGATGTGCGCACCCCAGAGCGCTTCGCCGAGGGTCACATTCCATCGGCGCGGTTGGTGGAGCGCAAGGACTATTCAGCGGGCGATATTCCAGGGGTGTCCAAGAATGCCGCTGGTCTTCAAGAGCTGCTTCGATCTTTGGGTGTGAACCCCGGAGACACGGTGGTCCTGATGGGGGATGGAGGACCTGAGCCCTACCGCTTCTGGTGGACCCTGAGTCAGGTGGCCGGCTACGAAACGCGGGTACTGGATGGCGGACTCGAGGCCTGGAAGGTGCTTGGTGAGCGCCTGGCGATGGGAGAGGGAGTGGCGGTTGCCCCAGGCCAAGTCGTGCTCTCCCAAGGCGCTGGCGCCAACCTGATGTGGGCGGACCTGGCTGTACTCCTGGAGCGCTACCCGGGGATGCAGCTTGCAGACACCCGCACGCTGGATGAATTCACGGGCAAGGAGCACAACAAAAAGGCGGCCCGACACGGCCGTATTCCAGGTGCCAAGCACTTGATGTGGACCGAGGTGCTCTACTTGGACCAAGGTGTTCCGCGCCTAAAGGGGCCCGAAAAAGTGCGGGAGACCTTCCAAGCGGCTGGCCTAGATCTGGAGCGACCGATGGTGACCTACTGTCAGAGTGGGACCCGCTCCTCGATGCTGTACTACGCCGCTCTGCAGACCGGCGCGGACCCAACACAGATCTGGAACTACGATGGCTCTTGGGCCGAGTACAGCCGCCTGGAGGACCTGCCGGCTGCAGTGGGCGCCGAGTGACCGGAATCATGCTGCTGGGGTGCTTTGCGCCTGCACCGAGCTTGGATGGTGGCGGAGAAGGGGTGGCCCTGGGGCTGTTCGCATCCGACCCCCCGAGTGCGACTCCGCAAGGCATGAGAACGAAGGAGCGCGCAAGCACTTCGAGGATGAAGAACGCAGCGGAGGCGTGCGAGCGCAAGCCTTCCATTTGGTCAGTCTGCCTGATCGAGGGTGTACCATTCCCAAGGGTTCATGAACCTGACCACTGACACCAGATCCATGCTGCTGCCCAAGCATGGGCAGAACTATACCGAGTGTGACAAAAAGCCTTGGATTGGCAGCGAGCGAGGGAAGAAGCGCATCGTGATTGCGGCCGAGAAGGCCTACACCAGCAACCACTACGCCAACTTTTATAGGTACGCCTGAGCCTTCGCTACTCAGAGCTTGCCTAAGCCCATGGCCGCGCTCATCCCATCGCCCCGCTCAGCGTCAAGACCAGCGCTGCGAGCTGGGTGGAGAGCGCCTCGTCCACCACCCGACCGGTCTCCGCATCCAAGCTCTGGCCGGACCGGGGAATCGCCAAGCTGCCGACCACCACGCCGTCGAAGTGGGGGGCCATGGCAAGGGCTTGGGCGAGAACCGTTGCACCGCCGCGGCCACCAGGAGAGGTGGAGAGCATCAGGATGGGCTTGCCCTGGAAGACCTTCTGCTCGGCTCTGGAGGACCAATCGAAGAGGTTCTTAAAGGCGGCGGTGTAGCTGCCGTTGTGCTCGGCGAAGGAGATGATCAGCGCGTCGGCCGAGGCGATGGCGGCGAGGAAGTCAAGGGCAGGCTGTGGAATGCCAGACTCCCGCTCCAGGTCTTGGTTGTACAGGGGCAGCGGAAACTCTCTTGGAGTCACCAGCTCGACCACCGAGTCGGGCAGGAGAGACGCGGCGTAGGCCACCAGCTTTCGGTTGATGGACCGGCTGTTCATGGACGTGCCGAGAGCCAATACGCGGGACATGTTTCACCTTGCTTTGTACCCTCCTAATCCCCGGCGGATAGTTGCCCATATGCACACCCCCATCACCTTGCCCTGCGGTCTGACCCTCCCCAACCGAGCGGCGCTGGCGCCCTTGACCAACCTGCAGTCCCAGCCCGATGGGTGTCTTGGAGAGGATGAGCTGCGCTGGTTGACCCGCCGCGCGCGCGGAGGCTTTGGTTTGATCAGCACCTGTGCGGCCTTCGTCTCCAAGCAAGGCCACGCTTGGCCGGGTCAGTTGGGCATCGCGGGCCCAGAGCACCTGCCAGGCCTGACGCGCCTGGCCCAAGCGCTGACGCCCCACGGGCCG
>JBLHMA010000522.1:0-3733 GCA_047621545.1 Cognaticolwellia sp.
GACGTCTCCAACATGAACCGCCGCCGAATCGCCGCTATCAGCCGACTACTGGTGTGCCACGACGTGCTCTCTCGGCCCGTGTCCCTGGGCGAGTCCGCAAGCGAAGACGTGGAGAACGCGGTGCAGACCGACCCTGGATGCATGACCTGCCACTCGGCTCTGGACCCCGCAGCGGCGGCGCTGTTCGGCTTTTGGACCGTGATTGAGTACTCCGAGGTGGAGCACGCCAACTACCACCCCGAGCGGGAACTGCTCTACGACCGCTACCTGGGTGTGGAGCCTGCTTGGTACGGCATTCCGGTCTCCGGTCCTGAGACCCTGGGCCAAGCCATCGCCGCCGACCCGCGCTTTGACGACTGCGCCGTGGAGCGCTTCTCTGAGGCGCTGATCCGCCGGCCCATCACCCGTGAGGAGCACGCATCCCTGGGTGCCAGCTACGAGGGCGTGGTCCTGGACTGGCTGCCGGAGCTGCTGGCCTCGCCGCAGTACGGTGCCCAAGAAGTGCGGCTGCTCACCCCGCAGCAGCTCGACAGCGCCCTGCTCCAGGCCACAGGCTTTTCCTGGACCCAAGACGGCACACCAATGATGGACCTGGACACCGGCGGACTGCGCCAGATCGCCGGCGGAGTGGATGGGGAGCAAGTCAAAGGCCCCCAGCAAGTCCCCGGCCTGACCCGCAGCTTGGTGATTCAGCGTCTT
This sequence comes from Cognaticolwellia sp., assembly GCA_047621545.1. Taxonomy (GTDB): domain Bacteria; phylum Myxococcota_A; class UBA796; order UBA796; family CAJQPC01; genus CAJQPC01. Next base: position 700 of record JBLHMA010000522.1, read on the forward strand.
GGTGAGAGAGCCGCGCGCTCCGCGGCCGCCCAGGGTCCCATCGACCTGGCCGAGTGGCACTGGCGCCTGCTCGCCGAGCGCCCCACAGACCAGGACATGCAAGAGCTCGAAGCGCTACACGCTGCAGTGCTCGCACAGTCCGACACCCAGACCGCAGACGCCGCCGTGCTCACCGTTTTGATCCGCGATGCCGCTTTCGAGGCCTACTAATGCGACGTCGTGATCTCTTAGCTGGAGGCGTGGCCAGCTTGCTGTTGCCCGGGCTCTTCGGATCCAAGGCGCAAGCTGCAGGAGCCCAAGAGCGCTGCTTCCTGTTCCTGTACGCGGAGGGTGGCTGGGATCCAGCGGTGGCCTTGACCCCGATGTTCGATACCCCGGGCGCCTGGGTGGAGGAAGGCTCTCGTTTGGAGTACGGCGGCGGTGATCTGCCCTATGTGGACCACTTCTCTCGTCCCGCGCTGGGAGAGTTCTTCCAACGGCACGGCGCCGAGCTGGCCTTGCTGCACGGCATGGAGGTTCCCAGCATCACCCACGAGGCCTGCCTGCGGCTGCTGCTCACCGGCCAGTCTCAGGCCCTGGACCCCGACTGGCCCACCCAGATTGCCGGCTCCCCAAAAGACCGGCCCATGCCTCACCTGGTCATCGATGGGCCCGCCTTTGCCGGCAACATGAGCGAGCGCGTGGTGCGCTTGGGGAGCCAAGGACAGCTGCCCTTGCTGCTGGAAGACCGACTGGCGGACGATGTGGACAACGCCAAGGTGGACCCGCAGATCCAGGCCTTGATCGATGCCAGTGTCGCCCAACGCAGCGCGAGCCGAGCCGACTCCAGCAGCTACTTGGCCGACCACGCACAGGCCCACTTAGAGAGCGTTCAGGGACTCTCGCTGCTGCAGAGCCAGGCGCAGGGGCTCAGCTTGGGCCAAGGGTATCCGGGGTGCACCCGGGACTACGAGACCGACTTTGAGACCTTGTTTACCTGCTTCGAAGCAGGCCTGTCCCGATGTGGCATGATCCGCCACAAGGGCTGGTGCGACCAGGGCTGGGACACCCACCAGCTACACGAGCGCCAGGGCATCAACTGGGAGGACATGGGCGAGGTGCTCCTGGATCTCATGGCTGTGCGAGACCGCTTTCCCAGCGTGAAAGAGCGACTGGTCGTCGTGGTCGTCAGCGAGATGGGGCGTCATCCACGCTTGAACAACTGGGGAGGAAAGGACCACTGGACTTGGACCAGCGCCATGCTCTTTGGGGACGGCGTGCAGCCTGGCGTGGCGGGCCAACTGGACGAGATAGGTCAGGGGCGACCTGTGGATCTGAGCACCGGCGGAAGCGGTGCTGTACGCCTGGAACCGCGACATCTGGGAGACACCTTGTTGAGTCTTGCCGGGAACCAGGTCAGTGGGTCGCCGGTTCAGGCTCTGCTTCGGTCCTAGCGGGGCCGCCCTGGTGGGGCTGCCCTAGTGGGGCTGCAGAGCTGACCGAATTCCGCCCTCTCATTCGTCCAGGTACCCCAAGGCCTGCAAGGCCTCTCGAACCGACGGGCTCATGTTCTCTTCGACAAAGGGAGGGGCAGCTTCGTCCCAGGCTTCCAGCTGCGAGAGCATCCCCTCGGAGCTGGCTTGGTCCACAATCCGGGCCTGCTCCCAGTCCAGGGTGTACAAGCCCGAGCTTCCGACCCACGGTGCGCGGAGCAGGAGCTTGCCCTGGGTGACCACACCGCGCTCGGCGGTCAGGTTGTTCCACCCCGGTCCTAGGCTCTCAGGCCGAGTGGCCTCTAAGAAAATAGGCACGTCTTCGATGGCCTCGCCGGTGAACAGAGGGCTGAGATCTCGCCCCTGGCCCAGGGCCTGGGGCTGATTGGCCAAGCCCAGGATGGTGGGGGCCAAGTCCGAGACGGCAACGACCTGCTCGGAGACCCCGGGCGTGATGGCGTGCTCACCCAAACCCACGATGAACATCGGGATGTGGGTGATGGGCAGGTCGACATCAGCACCGTGGCCCACGGGACGAATGCGCTCCTCGTAGAACATCTCACCATGGTCGGCGGTCACGACCACCCACCCGCGCTCCATCAGCCCCTCGGCACGGAGGCCTTCCAGCAGTGCGCCGATGTTGTGGTCCATGTAGCGGACCTCGCCCTGGTACTTGGCCCGCAGGTGCTCGCGCTCCGCAGCGGTCCCATCTCTGTCGCGGAAGCCGATGGCGACCGCCCCCATGCCATCTCCCTCCCAGTCGGGGACAAAGTCGGGGTCCACGAAGGGGGCGTCCCAACCCTCGGGCGCCTCGTAGGGAGAATGGGCGTCGTAATAGTGCACCCACAGCAGCAAGGGACGGGTGGGGTCCCGGCGCTCAACCAAAGCCAAGGCCCGAGCGGTGACCTGATCTCCTGGCGCCTCAAAGCGACGTCCGCGCTCGTTGGGCAGCTCCTCGTCGTAGAGCCGAAAGCCCGATTGCAGATTGGTGCTGGTGTCCACCGCGGAGGCACCAATGACCGCCAGAGTGTCCCAGCCCGCAGTCTGGAGCTGCTCTGGCACGGTGGGAAGCTCGGGGTCCAACACAAAGCCGTTGCGGGGGACCCCGTGACCATGGGGGTCCAGACCGCTCCAGAGCGAAGAGTGACTAGAGAGGGTGGTGGCCGTGTGCGCGAGCGCCCAGTCAAAGCGCAGCCCCTGCTCGGCCAAGGCATCCAGGTTCGGCGAGCTCTGCTCCGGGCCCCCGTAGACCCCCAAAGCATCAGCCCGGGTGGTGTCCAGAGTCAGTACCAGAATCAAGCCGGGGTGCTCCGCAGGAGCCGGAAATTGCTGCTCCGGCTCTTGAACCAGCACAGGCTCCGCGCAGCCTCCGCAGGCCAACAAACTCAAGATCAGCATCTACTACTTCTCGACTCCAAGGCCCAGGCCCCGAAGCATCGCCTGGATGGCGGACTGGGAAACGGGCTTGACCAGGAAGCCCCCCATACCCGCCTCCAGGCATGCGCGCCGCGACTCCTCTCGCCCGTCGGCGGTCATAGCCACGATGGGCACCTGAGCACTAC
>JBLHMA010000523.1:0-3725 GCA_047621545.1 Cognaticolwellia sp.
CGGCATTGAGATGCAGGTGCATCCCGACTTTCGTGGGCGCAAGCTGGCCCGCCGCTTGTACGAGGCGCGCTTTGCCATGTGCCGCGAACTGAACCTGTCGACCCTGGCCATCGGGGGGCGCATCCCCGGCTATGCGGCCCACAAAGAGACCATGACCGCACGTCAGTATGTGGAACAGGTCATCGCCAAACGCCGGGTCGACCCAGTGCTCACCGCCCAGCTGGCCAACGGCTTTGTCCTCAAACAGCTGGTCCCCGGCTACTTGCCGGAAGACGACGACAGCGGTGGCTTTGCGACCTGCCTGGAGTGGGCAAACCTGGACTATTTGCCGCCGCGCTCTCGGCGTCAGCGTCGGGCGACGATGCCCGTGCGAACCGCACTCGTGCAGTACCAGATGCGGCCGATCTCCAGCTTCGAGGAGTTTGAGCGCCAGGTGACCTTCTTCGTGGACACCGCTTCAGACTACAAGTCTGACTTTGTGCTCTTCCCGGAGCTCTTTACCCTGCAGCTGCTCTCCCTCATCGGGCCCACCCGGCCAGGGAGCGCGGCCCGAGAGTTGGCCGGCTACACCGAACGCTATCTGGAGCTCTTCCAAGAGCTGGCCGTCCGCTACAACACCAACATCATCGGCGGGTCCCAGTTCGCGCTGGAGGAGGGACAGCTCTACAACATCGCCTACCTCTTTCGCCGCGACGGCAGCATTGAGCAGCAAAAGAAGATCCACGTGACCCCGAGCGAGTCCAAGTGGTGGGGTGTGCAGGGTGGAGACACCGTCCAGGCCTTTGACACCGACAAAGGCAAGATTGGCATTCTGATCTGCTACGACGTGGAGTTCCCAGAGTTGGGTCGCGTCTTGGCGGACCAGGGCGTGGGGCTGCTCTTCGTGCCCTACAACACCAACGACCGCTACGGGCACATGCGGGTGCGCACCTGCGCGGCCGCCCGTTGCATCGAGAACCACATGTTTGCCGTCACGGCAGGGTGCGTGGGGAACCTGCCCTTTGTGGAGAACGCGGACGTACACTACGCCCAGTCTGCGGTGCTGACCCCGTCCGATGTGGCCTTTGCTCGGGACGGTGTGGCGGTGGAGGCGGAGCCCAACTTGGAGACCGTACTGCCCCATGACATCGACTTGGAAGCGCTGCGCAGGCACCGGCGGCGCGGCACGGTTCAGAACTGGAATGACCGCCGAACCGACCTGTACCAGGTGATCTGGAAGCCTGGCGAAGGTGAAACCAAGATCTAAGGCAGAGCTTTGGGCTGGGCACTGGGCACCTGGCCTGTGGCCACGTCTTTGAGGTGCCAGCCAAAGACGGTCATCACCGCCAAGTGGGCCAGTGCCTGGGTGCTCAGGTATAGGTACCAGGGCAGGGATGGCTCAAAGTCGTGGATGGCGGCCAGGAGAGTGCGTCTGTCCAAAGCCGAGCGCAGCTCCAGGCGCCCGCGGGCTGTTGGCTCCTTCTCGGCCAGGAGTCCGCCGACCACGTAGAGCAGGGCGCGCGTAGGGGAAGAGCGGCTCTTTGAGTAGCGCAAGCGCAGCAGCTCGATGCCTAGGCCTGAGACGCGAAAGCTCGAGATGCCATCGCCTTCCTGGACCACCTTGAGAAAGGGCCAGAGCCCTCTTGGCATCCAGGCCATGTACTCCTGCGCGGCCCAGTCAGCGTCGTGGACCTCTGGGAGCGGGAGGCGCTGAACGGAACGCACGGTATTCGCGGGTTCTTGCTGCGGGCCCCTGGGCACAGTGGGAAGCGGGGGCTCTGCATCGGCCAGCGCGCGCTCCATGGCCTGACGGACCGGAACGCCTGGGATGCCGAGTGCAAGCTGGGTGGCCCGGTTTCTCGCGACCATGGGGTGGCCCAAGCTGTCGATCAGGGGGCCCACCAAGTCTCGAGAGCTACCGGTGACCAAGGACACCCACAGCTTGGAGAGCGCCATTGGCCCGAAGGGGATGTCATACATCCTGGGCTGCTTGTCCAAGGCCCGCGCCATCTCTTCGATGAGCTCTCGGTAGCGAAGGACTTCGGGGGCGCCGACATCCAGGCTCTCGCCCACCGATAGTCTGTGTGTCACGACGCGCACCATCACCTGAACCACATCACCGACCCAGATGGGCTGCGTTGGGGTTCGGGTCCAGGGTGGCAGCACCATGCCTGGAAGGCGCTCAACCAGTAGGCGCAGCATGTCGAAGCTGGAGCCGCGTGGCCCGAGCACCAAGCCAGCGCGAACCGGGGTGACAGGCACACCGTGGGCGCCCAGCGCGGCCTCGACTTCGAGGCGGCTGCTTAGGTGTCTGGAGAGATGGCTGCGATCGGCCGGGATCAGTCCCCCCAGGTAAATGATCCGCTGTGCCCCAACAAAGGCGGCAGACCGGGCAATGTTGTCGGCCAGGATCAGGTCCATGTCTTCGAAGGTCGCCTGTGTGAGGCGGGTCGATGGCATCATGGAGTGGACGAGGTAGTAGATGACCTCGGCGCCCTCCAGGCCGTGCTCGCAGTCCAGCAGGCTGAAGAGATCACAGCGCTTCCAAGTCACGCCGTCCTGCTTGGCGCCATCTTCCACGCTGCGGCCCAAGCCCACCACATCGGCGCCCTCCGCGACCAGGGAGGCGCAGAGCCAGCGGCCCACAAATCCAGTTGCGCCGGCCACGACAACGCGGCGGCCCTTGAGTGAGTCGGGCAACTGGAACCTGGTTTTTAGAGTCTTGCGGGGCGGAAAATCGAAAAGCGATGATCCAGCACAGCGGTCTGTTTAGGCCAGAGCGGCTACGGGATCGCAGAGGACCCTGTGATGGACACCCAGAAGATTACCCGCTCGGAGACCGAGCACGCTTTTCGATACGTGTACCGGGGGCCGGACGGCATGCCGCCAGCGGAGCTCAGCGGTGCCATTGAAGGACCCCACCTCTGGTCGGCGGACTACACCGGGGTGCCAGCGGCCTATCGTGGGCAAGGCATCGCGCGGCTCTTGGTGGAGCGCTTGGTCGCCGATGCTCAACAGGCTGGCGTGCAGATCAAACCCCGTTGCTCTTACGTGAGCGCTCAGTTCGCCAAGAACCCCGACTGGGCCCATCTTCTCGGCGAATGAGGGGGCGCAGTGAATGGGCACCGTGAGGAGAGACCTGTGAGCGGAGAACAGTGAAGCAGGAGCTGCTGAGTCGACCCTGGCGAATGCGTTCCCGCGCCTTGATCTTCTCGACCGTGGTGCTCTGGATCGTAGGGGGGCCCTTCGCCAACCAGGTGCTTGGCTACAACGTGCCAGGGGTGCGGCGCTGGCTGATGTTCATCGGCTACGGCAAAGACATCTGCGATGTGCGCTACCTGGTACCTGGTCAGGATCAGCCCGTTGACCGGCTCAGAACCCTGGGCTTTGAGAACAGCTGGGATGTGCCCCAAAAGGACAAGATGCTGGCCGACGCCGACGCCGTGCAGCGCCAGGGCCGCCAGCTCTGTCGCGCATTGAACGTGGACGTTCTGCACGTGCAGGCGCGCTGCGGGATTCACCGTGGGTGGCGGCCCATTGGCAAGCCAGCCTGGCCAGCGGACAAGAACCTGTGCAAACACTGATCTACCGCATCGAGGACTTCTTCACTGCCCGGGCCTCCACCCGTGGGGTCAGCTTCCTACGCGTCCTCTGGCCCTTGTTGAGCTGGACCCGTCTGGGCTCGGAGTGGGTCCTCTTCAGGAACCTGGAGCCTTGGCGCCTCGGGGTCGCCCTGCTGTTCTTCG
>JBLHMA010000524.1:0-3708 GCA_047621545.1 Cognaticolwellia sp.
CCACGAACCCCATCTTGTAGTCGTGCAAGAACGCCAAGCGATCGGTCACGGTAAAGCAGGAGTCCATGTCATGGGTCACGACGACCGACGTCACGCCGAGCTGTTCCTGCAACCGCAAAATCAAGCCGTTGATGCGGCGCACGTTCAAGGGGTCCAGCCCGGTGGTGGGCTCGTCGTAGAGGATGACCTCGGGCTGGACGGCAATGGAGCGGGCCAAGCCCACGCGCTTCTTCATGCCGCCAGAGAGCTCACTGGGCCGCAGCGCCTCGATGCCAGGCATCCCTACCATCTCAAGAACTTCGGCCACCCGGTCGTCCTGTTCGGCTGGAGTGCCCCAGTTGTGCTCCACCAAAGGGTACTTGATGTTCTCGGCCACGCTCATGGAGTCGAAGAGCGCGGCGCCTTGAAAGAGCATCGCGACACGCCTGCGCATGGCCAAGAGTCGCTGGCCGCTCATGGTTGTGACCTCTTCTCCAAAGGCCTGGATGCTGCCGTCGTCGCTCTGGAGTAGACCGATGAGCATTTTGAGCATGACCGACTTGCCCATGCCGGAGCCACCGATGACGGTGAGCACCTCGCCACGGTAGATGTCTAGATCCAGGTTCTTGTAGATGACCTTGGGACCAAATGCCTTTTCAACACCTCGGAAGGTGATGATGGGGTCTTCTTGGGCTTGGACTGGGGTGCTCATGTGTGACTTGCCAGGGCGAAGAAGAGCTGAGTCAGGAAGAAGTTGCTCACCAAGACGGTGATGCTGATGGCGACCACGGTGGTGGTTGTGGAGCGGCCCACGCCCTCGGTGCCGCCGCGGGTGTTGAGCCCCACGTAGCAGCCGATGATGGCGATGAAATACCCAAAGAAGACGCTCTTGCCCAAGCCGTGAAGGATGTCACCCACCGAGAGTGTATCGACGACCTGGTCAATGAAAAAGCGCCACGTCACCCCAACCTCGTCCATGGTGATGAGCATGCCACCGAAGCAGCCGACCACATCGGCCAGGATGGTCAACAAAGGCAAAGCGATGATGCAGGCCAAGACCCTGGGAACCACCAGCTTTCTGACCGGATCTGCACCCAAGGCAGCGATGGCGTCCACCTGTTCGGTCACGTTCATGGACCCGATGGTGGCGGTGTAGCCAGCCCCAACACGTCCGCCGACCAGGACCGCGGTCAGGGTCGGTCCGAGCTCCTTGACAATGCCAAGCGAGACCAGCTTACCGGTGTACAGCGAGGCGCCGTAGGGCTCCAGGCCGATGGCGAACTGCATGGCCATGACCGCGCCAGTGAACAGCGCAGTGAGCACGGCGATGGACCAAGAGCCGATCCCCGAGCTGTCGATCTGGTCGACCAAAAGCTTGGACTCAAAGGGACTGCGGAAGGTCTCCCGAAAAGTCCGTGCGGTCAGGCGTGCCACGCCGCCGATGTGCCCCAGAAGGAGCAATGCTTGATTCACAGCGTGGTCCGGAAGTCGTCTACAGCGCCGACGTAGTCGGCCCAGGCCTCCTCGAAGGGCTGACCCCGCGGTGCAATGAGCACCACGTCGTAGGTGCAGAAGTGCTTCTTGAGCACGGTGACGCCCAGCTCTACTGGAATGCCATCCAGGCGCCCCAGCTGACGGGTTCGAAGAGCCTCGCGGTCGGAGAGCGTCAGCTGCTCACTCAGAAGCGGGTCCCCCTCGCGCAGGCCGGCCAGCTGCTTGTCCACCAGGTCCTCCAGCTTGGAGTCCTCGTAGCGAGGACCGCAGTTAGAATCGGCGAAGATCGAGGCACCAATGCTGGTTTTGGTCCAAGCATAGTCGGCGCCACCTGGGTTCTTCATGCGCTCCCAGCCCGGTAGTTCACCGAGCTCGTAGCTACCCTCTGCCTTGCGGGCCTCGCGGTCACTCTTCGAGGCGCAGCCCCCAAGGAGCAGTGCGGGGAGCGAAGCTGCAAGAATGGCTCGAAGCAAGAAGGTAGAGAGGTGTCTCAAGCCGGTTCCTTTGCGCTGTCTTGGTCCTCGAGGATGGCCAGAAAGACCTCTTCCAGATCCTGGGCGTCGCCCTGGTTCTGGTCACGTATCTCCTCGTAGCTGCCTTGGGCCACGATGCGTCCCTTGTGAATGATCGCAAGTCGATCGCAGACCTCTTGGGCCACGTCGAGAGAGTGGGTGGACAAAAACACGGTGCGCCCCTTGGCAGCCCAGTCGCGAAACACCTGCTTGATCTGGCGAGATCCCCGTGGATCCAGGCCCACCATCGGCTCATCGACGATGAGCAGATCCGGCTCGTGCAACATCGCGCAGCAGAGGGACAGGCGTTGTTTCATCCCGTGGGAGAACCCTTCCACAAGCTCGTTGGCAAACTCCCCCAGTCCATACTCTTCAAGCAAGACCCCGCCCGAGGTCTGGATGGCCGCATCGTCCATCCCGTAGAGCCCGCCGATGAAGCGCAACATCTCCCGCGCGGTGAGCTTCTCGTAAAGGTAGGGCCGGTCCGGGATGTAGCCGATCTTAGATTTGGCCCCAATAGGGTCCGCGACCATGTCGATGCCATCGATCCAGAGCTCTCCCGAGGTGGGAGGCAGGATGCCCGACAAGATGCGGATCGTAGTGGTCTTTCCAGCGCCGTTGGGCCCCAGAAAGCCGAAGACCTCGCCGCGGTGCACCTCCAGGTCCAGGGGGTGCAGCGCCTGAAAGCCGCGGTAGCGTTTCTCGATGGCCTGGGTTCGAATCATGGCAACAAGATAGCCCGTGCCGCTGGGGGAGGGTCCCTGCGCAGATCTATCGCGACTCCACAAGCTTAAAGCCCAAGCGACCCATGACCCCCATGATCTCCACTTGCTTGTCCAGGTCGCCCTCCACCAGCTTGACGTGGCTTGCGTCGGCAGGAAACTGGCCGAAGGTGGGGTCTACCGGAACCCATCCGTGCACCTCGCCCAAGTAGACCTCGGGCCACGCATGATAGTAAAAACCTCCGTTTTCACCCATCGCATCAGAATAAACTACCCCCGCCGCGATGCGCGATGGAATGCCCGCAATGCGGGCTAAGGCAACGTAGAGCGCGGTGTGCTCATTGCAGTCACCTTGCCCCAGACGCAGCACCTCCAAGGCGTTTGGGACCGACAGCGTCGGCGCCTTGATCAAGTAGCCATGCACCCAGTCCACCAGCGTCTCAGCGGCGTCCCGGCGGTTGCTCTGGCCCTCCAGCACCTCGGCACTCTTGTCTTGAAGCTCCCGGTGCTCGGTGGGGAGAAAGATCGTGGGCTGCAGGTACTCGGCCAGGGCCGTGTTGGCCTCGGCGACGGGGAGATCCAAGCTGAGCTCTTCGACCATTGGAACTTCGATGCGAACGCGGTCCCCCGTGACGCGCTGAACGCCCCCATCAAAGACCCGATCCGGCTCTACGCCAAGAATCTGAAGCTCCAACACCCGAACCAGGCGGGCCTGAGGCAGGTAGCCCTCCAGCTTGACCGCGGAGAGCGCGATGATGTTCACCGGTTCAGCACCTTGGGGCAGTCGCTGGGCTTCCTCGGCGGTCTGCCGCACCAGGGCCAAGCCCAACGCCCCCTCTTCCCGGATCACGTCACCAGCCGGGGTGAGCAGGACGCGGCTGCTCATCTCGCCAATCTCCCGCTCCATCCAGTAGGCCTCCTCCCCGTCGGGCAGCACCTCGACCCCGGACACCGTCATGCTCATCTCCTGCTGGGAGAGCGTAATGGGGTCGAAGTAGGGC
>JBLHMA010000525.1:0-3707 GCA_047621545.1 Cognaticolwellia sp.
CCGAAATGTCCCGCTGGCTCCCTGCCTCTCTGCTGATCTTGGCCACTTCCCTTGCTTTTGCTGGAGAGGCTCAACAAGGACCTGAGCCTATGTCCCCCGGCGTCGGCTTGGCCTCCATCGCCGTGAACGGGACCCTGGATGTATTGCCTGAGGGGACGCACAGAGAGCAGCTTCGGGCAGCCGGAGAGCAGCTGGGGGAGTGGGAGATCACCCTCGCCGGGGTGCCCATCACGGGCGAGACACTGACCTCGATTGCGGATCTAAGTCCCGAGGAGCCCATCGAGGTCATCTTGCGCGAGCAGCTGAAACGCCCGACGGACTGCGCCGACTTCCTCCTCCTCCTAGACGACGTGCTTGTGGCAGGAGCCGCTGGACGCCGCGGGGAGCCCTTCGACATTGGGGCCGGACGCATGCGCAGGTTGGGTGCGCTGATTCACCCGGACGAGGTCTTTAAGAACAAGACCAAGGCCTACCCGGTGGGCAAGAAGGGGATGGATGTGGACACGCCGGCGCCGCCCAAGAGCTTTGAGCCGGCCCCCGATGGCAGCATCCTGGGACCCGCTTGGAGCGCCCGCTACCCCAACCCTACGGAGCGCGACGAGCTGATGCGCATCTTGGCCGAGGCCCGGCCCGACTCGGACTTTATGGCCCGTATGGAGAGCCTGACCCGTCAGCTGGAGAGCCAAGGGGCCGAGCACTGGGTGACCAGCACGGTGCGCTCCAAGCACCGGGGCTACCTGATGTGGGGCGGTTTTGTGATGGCCAAGTGCACGACGGAGAGCTGCGTGGAGGAGCAGGCGGCCATGCTGGATGACCGCAACGCAGCCTGGGGACTCAACGTGGACATTCAGTGGCACGACCCGGCTGGCTGGCAGGCCACCGTCGAGGACGCGCGGCAGATGAAGGACGCCTACGACGTGGTGTTTGCGACTGAGAACGGCGCGCGAAACTCCAACCACTATGGCGGCTACTCCATGGATCTGGTGGCCCTGGGCTTGCCCCGCAGCGTGCACCTGGATGCGCCCGATGGCGAGAGCATGGACTTTGACCTGAGCGGGGTGGAGCACACGCGCGATTTGAGCATGGAGCCGGAGATCATCGCTTGGGTGGAGAAGCACTTTGATCTGCGCAAGCTCAAGAGCGACTACCCCCACTGGAATGACGCGGGGTGACTGGCCGTTTGGCCCACGCCGACTTTACAGAATGCGCATGAACCGCTGAGCACGCTTGCGGTCCAGACCTGCATGCTCACACTCCTGCTCTCCCCCCTCTTGGCCTGCGCCCCCGCCGATCTGGCCGACCCCTTCTTCCAGGTGGAGACGGTCACAGAGTACGCCGTGCTCGCTGGACTCGCCAGTGCTCGAATCCTGCCCGATGACCCCGACCCCATCGGGGAATCCAGCGCCCTGATCATGGAGCCCAAGGTCCCAGCCTTGGACTGGAACTCCGACCAGGTTCAGGTGGGCTGGTCCAGTGGTGGGGTGCTCTGGACCGTGTGGCTGGATCGCGAAGACTTGGTCAGCGCGGTTCCTAAGGCGAGCTGGGTGGAGGTCGGAGATCAGGGGGCCGGTGTGCGTTTTCCCGCCGGCCTGCGCTTGGATGCGCAGCAGGAATCCAATGAGGTGTGGGTCTCCCACCCAGAGGGACTGGAGCCCATCCCAGTGCCCTGGAACACCGTGGACCAAGTCTTTGACGCGGAGGTGCGCCTGCGGGATGGGCTGTACTCTGGTTTTGGACGCGAGCTGAGCCTGGTGGACGGCGCCCTGCTGCTGGACGGCGTGGACGGTCAGTCATTCGCGTGGTTTGAGGGAGGGGTCAACGACTGGGTCAGTCCTATCGAGCGCGAGGGAGACGGCTGGTGGGTGAGCTGGGACGCCCACTTTGGCACCGTCGAGGCCTGGGTGCACGACTCGGACCTGGTCGAACAAGACATGGCCGCTGGAGGCTGGGGCGGGTCTCACTGCGGCGGGATCACGGTGGGCGGCATGGGCTATTGGGGCTTTGGATCTGAGCCCACCTTGCCGCAGGGCACCCTGCTCTTGGATGCCCCGGGCGGGACCCCATTTGCTCGGGTAGAGCGAGACCGCTGGGATCCTCTGGGAGAGCCGGTGCAGGCGTTCTACCCCCTGTGGATCCAGACGCCTTGGGGGGAGCAGGAGCTCTGGGCCTACTTGGACTAAGACGAGCGCAGCAGCGCGGTTCAGTCCAGCGGTACGCGGGTGATCTTGGGCCAAGTCTCGCCGTTTGCGGCAGCCTCTAGCACCACCAGGTTGCTGTGGCCGTCGTGGGTTATGCCCGTGGCCCAGGTGCCGCCGTCCAAGAGCAGCGTGGCGACAACCTTGCTCACGTCGGTCTGCAGGTCGCGCTCGATGATCTCCCCGGTGTAGCCGTTGGCCAGCCAGGCTGTCTGGCCCACAATAACCAGGCCGTCCACTTGGTTCAGGGTGGCGTCCAGGTCGGTGATCAGGCCGTCCGAGTCCATCTTGATCAGGCCCCGGTTCGAGTCCACGAGGTAGAGCGTGTTGGTGTCGTCAAAGGCCATGGCGGTGGCCGAAAGCTGTTGGTCCAACCTCGCGATGGTGGTGATAGAACCGGTGGGGTTGGCCGGATCGATGGCCACAACCCGGCCGTGGAATTCGGAGGTCTCGTTGGCGGCGAGCACTATCCAGCCGGCCATCGCTCCCCAGCTCTCAGGGGCCGTGGCGGCCGCCATAAAGACGATGTCTCCGGGCCAGACGGTGGCAAGTCCAGCGCCTGTGGCGGGATCGATCTGGTGCAGGCTGTAGCCATCGATCCGCCAGAGGGTGTCGCTGCCAGGCTCGTAGTGCACCCAGTCGCCTTTGCCGCTGCTGTAGGTTGGGATCTGGGTCTGGCTCCCATCGAAGTTCACCCGAATGGTGCCGCCGAGGGTGCGGGCGTTGACGAAGTAGCTGCCCTCGGGGCCAGGGCTGATGTTGCCGTACTTGTCGCCGTTCACAAGGGCCAATGGGTAGATCCCCTCGCTCACGGGCGCCGCGTTGCAGTTCCAGTAGGGGTCTGCGTTCTCGCGGAGCTCCCAGCTCTCGCAGTCGTCGGCCTGGGTCGCGCACTCGTCGATGTCTACGCAGGCGCTCTCGTCGGCGTTTGCCTCAGAGCCATCGGGGCACTCCAAGGGCGCTGTGCTGGTGTCAGTGCCGGTATCGGTGGGGGAGTCGACAACGCTGTCGTCGGTCTGTGGGTCGTTGGTTCCCCGATCCCACACCCCAGGTTGAGGGATCGATGCTCCCTTCAATGAACTCGGGCTCCTAAGCCTTGTTCTTCATGTGCTGCGCCACCTGCGAGAAGAACGCCAACAGCTCCGTCCGTAGCTGGGGATTGTCCACCTGCTCCGCCAGCGCAAGGTCCATGCAGGTCACCCAAGCCAGGGCCTCTGCATCGCCGATTGCGAAGGGCATGTGCCGCATCCGTAGACGGGGGTGGCCGTGCTTCTCCACGTAAAGGTTGGGCCCGCCAAAGCGGCCCACCAAGAAGCGCCAGAGCTTGTCCTTGGACTCGGTGAGATCCTTTGGGTGCATCTTGCGGATGCGCTGGGAATCGCTGCGCGCATCCATGTGGAAGTAGAAGCGGTCGACGAGGACTCTTATGCCCTCCTCGCCGCCGAGATGGTCAAAAACAGTCAGGGGTACATCAGGCATAGATGCACCCCGTATCCCTATTCGGGCTGCTCT
>JBLHMA010000526.1:0-3685 GCA_047621545.1 Cognaticolwellia sp.
GATGGTCTGGGACCACTATGGCAGCGGAGCCGACATTCTGGACGCTCTGCACGACTACATGCAGCCGCCGATCTTCAGCGCCGATCACCACGTCAAGCGGCGCTATGAGGTGGCCTACCGAAAGGCTGCCAGGAACCTGCTGGTTGGAATTCGGGGGCACAAGGTCATCCTGAAGGATGGCGCTCCCATAGGCTTTCTGGAGCAGCTCTACCCAGACATGCGACAGTTCGCGCTGCCCTTTGTGGAGATGCAGGAGCTCTTCGGTGCATGGCGCCGCTTTGTAGACGGTGTGCCCATGACGGTGCTCGGCCACTCGCTGCACCCCTACTATGGGACTTACGCGCCCACACGGACCTCGCACTTGGAGCTCTTCGCCACCTGGCTGAGCCAATACAAGGGCCCCAGGGCGCGGGCCGTAGACGTGGGTTGCGGGAGCGGCGTGCTCTCACTCATGCTGGCAAAGTCGGGTGTGGAGCAGGTCTTAGCGACCGACGACAACCCGAACGCCGTGCACAGCTTGGCGTTGGAGATTGAGCGTCACCCCCCCAAGGGACTGGTCATTCCGGCCCTGGGAGACTTGCTGGAGCCGAACCAGACCAAGGCCGATCTCATCGTGTTCAATCCGCCTTGGACCCAGGAGACTCCGACCAGCCTGGTGGACCGCGCCCTCTACTTTCCGGCGGGGCTCTTCGAGCGCTTCTTTGAGCAGGCCGAGCAGCACTTGGCGCCCAACGGACGGGTTGTCCTGCTCTTTTCGAACTTGATCTCGCTGGTTCAGCCTGAGATCGCCCATCCGATCAAGGCCGAGCTGGCCCGCGGTCGCTTCTCCCTGGTTCAGACCCTGAATCGCAAGGTCAAGAGCACCAAGAGCGGCAAGTCCCCGACCAAAGAAAAGGTCCAGATCTGGGAGCTGGAACGCGCATGCCCATGACCCCTGGCAAGGCGCTGGGGGTGCCCGCTGTGGTGGGTTTGGTGTGCACGATTCTCAGCTATGGGCTGGCGTTTGCGCTCCTGTCCTATCTGGGACAGATGCTCTTCCCAGACGCACCAGGAGACCAGCCCATCTACGTGGCGGCGATAGCCTCCCTGCTGTTTGCGAGCTTGGGCGGAACGCTGGGGGCGCGCTTCGCTTTTGGGCGTATGAAGAAACAGTTTGAGCGGGAGCAGGCAGCTCTTGAACAGGCGGCTTCTGAGCAGCCTTAGACGACGAGCTTCTACTCCGGAGCGCCAAACCGCAGACTTCGCTCCGGCACCCACCCACCAAACTCGCCAGCTTCCGTCTCTTCAAAGCTCAGGTAGCCCAGGTCCATGAAAGGCTTGAGACCGGTCAGCCACAGAATCGGGCTGTCTTGGCCCTGCATCAGCAGAGGATGCAGCCTGGGCGCGAGCCACCAGCCCTGCAGCCGCTGGGCCCGCCGCACAGCCTGGGCACCCGGTCCACCGCCAGAGATGACTCCGGTCTGTACTTTGCTGAGAATCCACAGGTAGGTGAGCAGCTGGGGCAAGGCGCCCAGTTGAGCGTTCTTCCCAGTCTTGAGCTCGAAGAGGTGGAAGTTCTCGCCACCCGGTGAGGTGGCCCACAGGTCCGCTTGGGCGCTGCCGCGCGGGGTCCAGGTGTTGGTGGCTGAGACCCTGCCGGTGAACAAACCCAACGGCAGCTGGCGCTCAAACCTGCCCAGTGGACCGCAGATCTCAGGCGCGGTCTGCGCCCACCGCTTCTCCCGGCAGATCTGGGTCTCCAAGTGGTGCTCTTCGCCCTGTCCGCCGTTGTAGGCGCGCTTGCGGCGGGGGGCGTTCACGACCAAGTTCGTGGGCCACTCCAAGGGCTCCAGGCCCTGTATGTCCAGGCGGTCCCCCAAGCCCATTTTCAGCGCTTCCAATGCGATGCGCGCCCGGGTGTCGTGGTGACCCTTCTTTGCATCGCTGGGAGCGCTTCCTTCGATCCGCACCCGCAGCAAGGGATCCGAGCCAGTGAATCGGGCAGCCCAGTACCCAAAGCAGAGCAAGAAGAAGGGGGCCGAACAAGTGTTGGTCTGGAGGTTCTCGCTCAGCGCTTCTCGGGGAAGCTCCAGCTCATACACGCTGCGCCTATCTTCCTCCAAGCAAGCCCACGTACCCACATCGGGCAGCCGAACGTGGGGAATGTGCTGGTTGACTTGGGCGACGATGGAATCAAGGCTGTTGTTCATCCCAACGCCCTAGCTGTTCTCCAGCACAAAGTCCCGGTACCAAAACGCTGAATCTTTAATCGTGCGCTTCTGCGTCTCGTAGTCCACATGCACCAGGCCAAAGCGCTTGGCATAGCCATAGGCCCACTCGAAGTTGTCGAGTAGAGACCACGCAAAGTAGCCGCTCAACGGAACCCCATCGCCAATGGCGGACTCGCAAGCCTCTATGTGCTGCTCAAAGTAGGCCCGACGGCGGGTGTCTTTGACTCGGCCCTCCTCATCGGGCCCGGTGGCATAGGCCGCCCCGTTCTCAGTGATGATGATTTCCTTGGTGGGGTAGTCCCGGTGCACGTCGTTGAGCAGGCGGCGAAGCGATGGGCCATAGACCTCCCACTCCATGTCCGTCTCCACGCCCGTGCCGTGAAGGGTCTGTGGATCGTTGCCTTCCTCCTCCCCACGGATGATGCCCCGGCTGTAGAAGTTGATGCCCAGAAAGTCGGTATCCACCGCCATATGCTCAAAGTCACCTTCGTGGATGTCCGGGATTTTATGGCCGGTCTCCTCGTAGTGCTCGATCATGTCTTGGGGGTAGCCACGGCCGTAGAGGGGGTCCAAGAACCAGCGGTTGAAGTGCCCGTCAAAGCGGTCGGCAGCGACCGTGTCGATCGTACTCTTGGAGGCCGGGTAGGCCGGACAGAGATTCAGAGTGATACCCACCTTGGCATTCTTGGCGTTGGCGCGAATCACGGGGACGGCCATGCCGTGGCTGAGGAGGATGTGGTGGGCCGCAGCCAGGGCCTGGTCCATGTCCTGGATGCCCGGCGCGTGCTCGCCGCTCTTGTAGCCGAGCATGCTGACCACCCACGGCTCGTTGTGGGTGATCCAGTGCTGGACCCGGTCGCCGAGGCTGCGGCTCATCACGTCGGCAAAGTCCACAAAGTGGGGACAGATCCCGCGCCAAGGCCAGCTACCAGCGTCATCCAAGGGCTGGGGCAGGTCCCAGTGGTACAGGGTGGCCCAAGGGGTAATGCCACGCTCCAACAGGCCATCTACCAGCTTGGAGTAAAAGTCCAGCCCCGCTTGCAGGCCCTGTTTCTCAAAGCCGGTAGGCAGAATGCGGGGCCAGGCAATGGAGAAGCGGTAGGCTTTCATGCCCATCTCCTGGAGGATGTCCAAGTCCTCCTCCCAGCGGTCGTAGTGCTCACATGCGCGGGCCCCCGTGTGGCCCTTGTAGACCTTGCCGGGGGTGGCACAGAAGGTGTCCCAGATGCTGGGGCCGCGTCCGTCTCGGTCTACTGCGCCTTCGATCTGGTAGGAGGAGGTTGCCGCCCCCCAAGTGAAGTGCTTCGGGAAGCTCATCTACTCTCCAAGTGGCATGCGACCTGGTGTTCGGTGCCGACAAGAGTGGGGGTCGTGTGGCTGCACTCCGAGAAGGCCTGGAGGCAGCGGTTCTGAAAGGGGCACCCCGGGGTGGGGTCAATGGTGTTGGCCCGGCCCGGCTTGGCCGGCAGCTCTGT
>JBLHMA010000527.1:0-3670 GCA_047621545.1 Cognaticolwellia sp.
AAGCCTACAACTCGCCCTTCAGCGCTTCGGGTACGCTGCGAACCCGCACACTTGTGGGCAAGGAGTGGAGCGCTCTGTTGGTGGCTGAGCTTCCCTAGCTGGGGCGGTAGGAAACAGCTGTGGCGGTAGGAAACAGCTGTGGCGGTAGGAAACAGCGCTGGCGTTAAGAAACGCGCCAGAGCGAGTCGATGAACCAATCATTGGTGTCGGAGTACTGCGCACAGAGCTCAAAGCCCGTGAAGCGCGCCAGGCTCTCAATGTCCTCGGGCAGATACTTGTAGCTGTACTCGGTGTGGATGGGCTCCCACGCCTCGAAGCTAAAGCTCTGTCGCAAGGCTGCGATCCTTACTTTTTGGGCCTTGGTGCTCACCAAGTAGCTCTCCATGGCGCCAGAGAAGACGTTGTAGGTGCCGAAGTGGCGCCAGTTCTGCAGGTCGAACTCTCCGCCAAGCTCGCGGTTGATGCGCTCGAGCAAGTTCAGATTGAAGTCCCGGGTGATGCCCTTGGTGTCGTTGTAGGCGGCCAGGAGGACCTCGATGTCCTTCTTCATGTCAAAGCCGACCAGGGTGTGGTCGCCAGGCCGGAGCCCGGACCAGATACGCCGCAGAAAGGCGCGGGCGCGGGGCTTGTCGAAGTTTCCGATGTTCGAGCCCAGAAACAGCACCAAGCGGGGGCGTGTGCTGTTGGTGCTCAGCCAGCGCAGCGCCGGCACATATTCGCCCACCACGCCGTGAACTTCCAGGCCGGGGTGGGCCTGCTTCATGCGGGTCTCTAGGGTGCTCATGGCGCCCTCGGAGATGTCCACCGGCACGTAGCGCAGATCCACGCCCTCGTTCTGGAGCTGTTCCAGTAAGATCGACGTCTTTGCGCCATCGCCAGCGCCCAGGTCCACGACGTCCAGCGCCTGGCCGGCGAAGCGTGTCGCAATCTCCTTTCCATAGCGCTCGAAGATCTCTCGCTCGCTGTCGGTCGGGTAGTACTCCTCCAGATCCATGATCTTCTGGAAGAGCACGCTGCCCACGTCGTCGTAGAACCACTTGGAGGAGAGCTGCTTTGGGCGCTCGCTTAGGCCGGTGAGCACATCGAGAGCGAAGGCTGCGTGGGGGTCGTCGGGGCTGTTTCGGCTCAGTGTATGCCAAGGCATGGTTCGCTCTCATATAGGCCCTAGGGCGTAACCCCATCTTGGCTTTGGCCGGTGCAGGTGCCCCGCCGTGGGCTACTCATGTGCCTATGATCTCGCTTCTCTTCCTGGGCCTGTTGGCCTGCTTCTCTCGTCCCATCACGCAAGGTGGCCACACGCTGGAGATCACGGAGACCAAGACCCGAAAGATGGGCTACGGCGCGCAGTACGGTGTGGAGCTGAGCCTGGATGGCGCGCCCCTGGATCTGGCCCACTGGTATGCCCCAGTGTCTCCGCCCATGGACCTGAATCCGCGCATCTTCTACTGGGGCGGCGGCACGAGTCCTGAGACCTGGGAGTGGGGGATCTGGGAGATCTTTCAGATCAGGCCCAGTGATCCCAAGCAGCACCAAGCCGCAAAGGAGTTTCTAGATGCTGGGACCAAGTCTCTGTTCTCCAAACTCAAGAATACCGACGCCTACGAGTGGTCCTACGCTCGGCAGGTCTTTGTGCTCTGGCAGCAAGCGCCCAAGGATATCGAGTTCACCGCTTCTACAGGGGAGCGCTTCACGGTCACCGACAGCGGCGCGATTTTCATGGAAGGAGCCCGTATTGGCCAACTTGAAGCGACGCAGGGACAGGTCGACGGCGTAGAGGTCAGGCTGGAGCCACACACCTTCGGGGCCGGTCCTGCAGAGATAGAGATCAATCCATTGGAGCAGGATTTGCGTGCGTACCTGCACCCCTCCGGTCAGAACATCTTCGCCATCTATGGCATCCCCCAGGCCACCCCTTGAGTGACGCATTTCAGGACCCTAAGGTAGGGCTGGCCCTGCTCCAGGACTGGCGTGTAGAGAGCCATCGAATCTTAGGATCTGCACAGGGGTCTAGGCCGATCCATACGCCTAAACTCAGTACGTCTTTGGCTTAGCGGCCCCCGGCGGCAGCACCAAAAACCCATGGTGCTCGGTGATCTCAATCCCCCCATCTGGACTCGGCATGTTCGGCTCCGGAGTCACCGTGCGCGTCTTGGTCTCCACCACCTGAAAGCGCACGCTCACTTCGGACTCCGGCATCCCGCCCAAGGTCGCCAGAGCAGCGTCCAGGTCCATCCAATACTGGGTGTAGGAAGCGGACTGCACCATGGAGCCCGGTGAGTAGATCAGCTTTCCTTTGGCCTGATCCACGCGCAGATCGACAGGGTTGAGGGTCAGCAGAGGCATCGGCTTGGGAGCCACTGTTGGCGCCGGGGTCACTTGCTGCGCGCCTACTACTGCAGCCTCCACAGCCACCGTTGGCACGGGCTCCGCAGTCGAGGTCACGGTCTTGCATGCGAGAAGTAGAAGGAAAGTCATGGCGATACGCTACCAGAGGTGCCCGCAGGCCTGACACATGCGCTCACCTTCCTCTCCAGGCATGCAGCCCGTTGCTACAACTTCTCCGAGCTCCATGCGCTCTTGGGCATCGAGGGTGGGCATTCCAAAGAGGGGCCCTAGATCTCCAACATCTCCAGAATCACATCCAACATCGGCACCTTGGGCAAGGCGGCGACTTCGGAGAGGGGAACCCAAGCCACGGCGCCCGTTGACCCGTCGACTTCGAGCACCCGGGGCTCGCCCTGTGCCTGGATGCGGTACACGATCTGTACAGCTTGAAAGGGCCCGCGCTTGGTGTCCTCGCTGAAGCTGTGCACGTGGAAGAGCTTAGGTTCGGTGGCGTGCAGCGCGCTCTCCTCGTGGACTTCCCGCATCAAGGTCTGCTCAGGGCTCTCCCCAAAGTCCATGCCGCCGCCGGGGAGGGTCCAGCAGCCAGGCCGATAGCAGTGCTCGGCCAACTGGGTGAGCAAGACGCGGGGGCCTTGCTCGGGACAATGGTCCATGGCCAGGCCATAGACGGAGACGCGGGTTCTCATTGGGGGCTCCCGGAGGTCATGACGGTGGCCTCGACGGTGGTCTTGAGCGCTTGGGCGCGGACTTCAAAGCCCTTCTGGACCCGGGCGAAGGGGATGGCGATGGAGAGCAGTCCTCTGAACACGTCCACAGAGCTGTAGCGGGTGTCCCCGTTGGGCAGGGTGGTGATTCTTTGCGCCTCGGCGGGGGCGTGAATGTCGACTGCGACCTGTGCTTGGATGGGCATGGGCGCCCTTTACTTCGCTGTGGCTTGGCTCGCCCTGGGAAGCCGGCGCTCGGGTGGATAAAGAGGCGCATGCTTCTTCTCCTGTCCAGCCTCGCCAACGCCACCATCGTCAACGTCCTGCAGCCTGCGGTGGGTCCGCCGGAGCTCGGAAACAGCGCCTCGTTGAGCCTGAGCGCCAAGGTGCTCCAGGGCAATGAGACGCGCCTGAGCGTCAACGGGGCGGCAGGCTTTCGGCGCGTCTCGGAGGCACACCTGGTGCGGGTTCAGATCACCGGCGAGCGGGCCATCGCATTTGACGAGGTGCTGGCGGACAAGGCCTTTGCCCACGTGCGTCATGTGTGGACCTTTCACGACCCCTTCGCGAGCTTTGCCTTTGCGCAGTCCGACCGCAACGCCTTCCGGGATCTGCAGCTG
>JBLHMA010000528.1:0-3651 GCA_047621545.1 Cognaticolwellia sp.
CTTCAGCGAGAGGACATCGATACCGTACTCCTGGCAGGCGGCTCGACCCGCATGCCAATGGTCCGCGCAATGCTCAAGTCCAGCTTTGAGCGGGCGCCAGCCACTGACATCAACCCCGATGAGTGCGTAGCCTTGGGCGCAGCACTCACAGCGGCGCTAGAAGCAGCCCGACTCAGTGGCGAGAAGCCAGACATCGACATCCGTACCCACGATGTCACCAGTCACAGCCTTGGCATGGTGGTCTTCCGGCAGGCGACTGACAGCGCCCTGCACAACAGCCGCATCATCTCGAAGAACACCCGCATCCCCTGCGAGCAGACCCGAGATGAGTATGTGACTACCCATGACGGTCAGACCACCATGGACCTCTGGCTGGTTCAGGGTGAAAACGAAGACCCCTTGGAGTGCAATGTGCTCGGGCGCTTCGAGTTTTACGGGATCCCTCCGCGACCAGCAGGAGAGTCCCGCTTGGCAGTCACCTACCGGTACAACGCCAACGGCATCGTCGAGGTCGAGGCCATGGACCTGCGCTCCGGCCAGACCTTGGCTCACCGCTTGGCAGCCGGACACGTGACGCTGGAAGACTTGGCCAAGAACCGAATCCCCATGCAACTCGCGCTGATCATGGACTGCTCCGGCTCGATGTACGGCCAAAGTCTGGATGACGCCAAGATAGCAGCACATGCATTCGTGGACCGCTCCCTCCAGCCTGGGCGGCAGATCGCCTTGGTCGCGTTTCCAGGTGGCGTCATGACCCCACCGACATCCGACCCCCGTCGCCTGTCCCAAGCCATCGACGAGCTGACTCCAATCGGCTCCACCCCCATGGCAGCCGGCCTAAAGAACGCCCGCGACCTGCTTCGTCCTCGGGCAGGCATACAGCGTGTCTTTGTGGTCATGACCGACGGGCACCCGGACAACCCGGAAGGCGTTTCGGCCGAAGTGCACCGCATCCGCTCCAGTGGCGGACGCATCGTGACCGTGGGCGTTGGCCCACAAGTTCAGCAGGCTTACCTGCAGTCCCTGGCATCTAGCCCTTCGGACTTCCATTTCTGCAGCGACTCCGTGGAGTTGCAAGGCACATTCATCAATCTGGCCACTGAACTGGCTCAGAGCTGATCGGAGACCCTATGTCTGAGAGCGAGGCACTCCGCGAAGAGATCGCGGCCCTGCGGGCACAACTGGAAGAGAGCGCAATCAACGACCAGACCCAGTCCAAGGCCTTTGACGCCTTGTACGAGGAACTCAAGCAGTACAAGGAAGACTTCATCTTCCAGGCTGAGAAGCCGCTGCTGCTGGACCTGCTGCTCTTCTACGATTCCCTGAACTGGTTCCAGGAATCACTGGTGAAGCGCGAGATGTCCATGGATGTCATCTCAGACTCCTTCCAGTACCTGATCGATGAATTCCTGGAAGTGCTGTACCGACGAGATGTGCTCCCCATGGAGTCCCGACCAAACTTTGATCCCAAGACCCAAAAAGTGGTCAAGGTGATCCCAGCTGAAGGGCCAGGGCAGGACCAAAAGGTCGCGCAGGTGCTAAAGCGTGGCTTCAACCGCGCCGAGCGCGTTCTGCGATCCGAAGAGGTCGTCATCTACCGAGATTCAGGAAAGTCCGGCAGTTAGACCGAAGGGCTGCTCTCCTCTCTCGTCCTGACAAAGGTGCACTAGGTTTTGGCTGGCGACAACGACATCATCCTGGGGATTGACCTGGGAACGACCTTCTCGGCGATGTCCTACGTGGACCGCTTCGGGAAGCCCAACATCATCCCCAACGCCGACGGACACTCGACCACGGCATCCGTGATCCATTTCTATGACCGGAACGCCTGCGTTGTTGGCGAAGAAGCCGTGAAGATGGTCGTTGTGGATCCAACCAACGTCGTCCGGTTCATCAAGCGCTCCATGGGCGACCGAGACTTCCAGCTCGACTTCTTCGGAGAGTCCTACACCCCGCAAGAACTCTCAGCCTTCCTGCTTCGCAAGATGAAGAACGATGCAGAAGAAGCACTTGGCCGCGAGATCAAGGACTGTGTGATCACGGTCCCGGCATACTTCAACGCAGCTCAGCGCGGCGCTACGGCCGAGGCCGGCCAGATCGCCGGCTTCAATGTGCTCAGCATCATCAACGAGCCCACCGCCGCTGCCATCGCCTTGGGCCTAGAGCACCTGGGCAAGCACAAGAAGCTTCTGGTTTTTGACTTGGGCGGCGGTACCTTTGACGTGACCATCATGGAAATCCGAGGCACGACACTGCGAACACTTGCCTCAGATGGAAACGCTGAGCTGGGTGGAAAGGACTGGGACGACCGACTCCTCAGCTACGTCGCCGAGCAGTTCGAGGCCCGCTTTGGTCTGGACCCTCGCGACGATGCCCTGCCCTATCAAGAGCTCTACGAGCGCTGCCTGCACGCCAAGCTCAGCTTGAGTACCAAGCCGCGCGCGGTCATTCCGGTCAACTTCCGTGGACACCGCATGGTGGTCTCCGTCACGCGACAGCAGTTCGACGAGCTCTGCAAGGACTTGGTTGACCAATGCATGGACACCTGCCAGATCGTTCTGGAGAAGGCGAACATGACCTGGGATGACATTGACGAGAACCTGCTCGTCGGTGGTTCCACACGTATGCCGATGATCCGCGAGGCCCTGGACAAGATGACTGGAAAGCCCCTGGCCAAAGGTGTGAACCCCGACGAGGGCGTAGCACTGGGTGCAGCACTAGCTGCGGTCTTCCGGCATCAGCCCAATCACCCAGCGCTTCGTGCCCACCGTGCCGCTCTGGCACGCAGCCGCGCACGGACCGCCAAGAAAAACCCCCGCGCAGCCGCTCCACAGCGAGAACAGGGTCTACAGACCCTCCAGGTGACTGACGCGGCCACCCACGCCATGGGGATTGTGGTCTTGGATGCCAACCATCGCGAACGCATCGTGAACTTAATCTCGGAGGCGACCCCGCTGCCAGCCGAGAAGAGCGCGCGCTTCGCCTACGCCTACGACAATATGACGGCCGTTCGCGTCGAAGTAACCGAGGGTCAAGGATCGACGCGCTCCGAGGTCACTGTCATCGGCGAGGTGGTGTTGGAGAACCTTCCACCGCGTCCTAGGGGGACTCCGATCGATGTCCTGTATCGCTACACCGAGAACCAGCTTCTCGAGATTCACGTAGTGGACGTGGAGACTCGGGCACGCCGGAGAGCGCGCCTGAACCTCAAGGGCAGTTTGGATCGGCGACGCTTGGAGAGAGCCCGAAGTACCATGTCGCAAGCCCAAATCAACTGACCGAGCGTCAGGCCGTACACCGCCTCCAAGACAAACGCGGTAGACTGACAGCCGTTGATTGCCGCACGCACGCGGCCGCTGGAGCGTCATGGATTCACGCGATCTGGAACAGATCGAGTCGTTCTTGGGGATGGTTGGTAAGCCCAGCCTCTTCGTTTACTACGACATCCGGCACGAGTCGCCGGATGCAGGCGTAGAAGCGGCCATCAAGAAGCGGCGGTCTTGGGCCCAAGGCCAACAGGCCAACCCTAAGTTCCGAGCTGAGGCTCTCTGGCTTATCAAGAACAACGCCCTAATTCGGCGCACTCTGCTCCAAGAACGTGAGAGTTACTTGGTCTACGTTGCGAGTACCGCCGCTAGGCACTCCTTGCAG
>JBLHMA010000529.1:0-3649 GCA_047621545.1 Cognaticolwellia sp.
GACGCCCTCCAGGCCGTGCACCTGGAAGCTGGGACCGTTGCCTTGCTCGGTGGTCAGGAAGCCCGTCGCAAGAATCAGCAGGTCCACCTCGTGGAGCTCCCCGTCGTCGGTCTGGACTCCGGTGGGGGTGATGGCTTGGATTTTGTCGGTCACGAGGCGCACGTTCTGGCGATTGAAGGTGGGCAAATATGTGTTTGACGTGGCGGGACGCTTACAACCCAGACCGTAGGCTGGGACCAGTCTTTCGGCGAGTTGCTTGTCGTCCAGCTGCTTCCTCATTCGGCCACGCACCCGCTCCCCGATCAGGCGCACCAAGAAGGGAAAGCGCTTGTAGTTCACGATGGACAGGGTCAGTAGCTCCAGGCTCAGCTCCGAGTAGAAGCGGAGGAGGGCGCGGATGATCCACAGTCTGCGAGGCGCCAATGGTGAGCCCGGACTCAGCTCAAAATCGTGCCGGGGCGCAACCCAGACTGGGGTCCGTTGGAACACGCTCAGGTGGGCCACCTTGGGCGCGATGCACGGGATGATCTGTACTGCGGATGCGCCTGTCCCAATAATGGCCACCCGCTTCCCCTCGAGCTCGGTGTCATGGTCCCAACGCGCCGTGTGCATCGACACCCCCGCGAAGCTCTCAAGGCCTGGAATCTTGGGCAGCTTGGGCTGACTCAGCAGGCCTGTCGCCGCGACCAGGTAGCGGGAGACAATGACCTCGCCGGTGCTCAGGTGTGTACTCCAGGTGCACGTTTGTGTATCAAAGTCCGAGCGCAGGACACGGGATCCGTAGCGGATGTGTTTCTCTACCCCATACTTCTGCACGCAGTGCTTGACGTAGGCCTGAATCTCCTGACCGGGCGCGTAGTGGCGGCTCCACGGGTAGTCCGTCTCGAAGGAGAAGCTGTAGGAGATGGAGGGGATGTCCACTGCGACACCTGGGTAGGTGTTCTCGCGCCAAGTGCCCCCCAGCTCGTCTTTGGCCTCCAGCAGCACGAACGAGGTCTGACTTTCCCGCAGCAGCCCAATGCCCATACAGATACCGCTGATGCCGGCGCCCACGATGAGCGTCTCGATGTCGACCGCGCCATCCTTGGATTGGATGACCGGGTCTGCCAGCGGGTCTAGTCGCATGGGTCGACCATCGTCTCCTGCCACTGGGTCAGGCGCTTTGCACGCATGTCTTCGAGCCCGATGGACTTGATGACCGCATCGCCCATCAGCTTGTTGCCGAAGACCGGGAGCAGGCGCTTGACCAGATCGCCCAGGACCGCCTCCTTGGTGATCATCAGGCGGGGCTGGCCGGACTGGATGGCCCCGATGATCTGTGCGGCTGCCTTCTCGGGTGGGATGGCGTGGCGCTCGAACCAGGAGCTGATGCGCTCCAGCAGCTCGGGGTCATCCCCCTCCGAGCGCTTCATGATGTTCGTCGCCACACCGCCGGGGTGCACCACTGTCAGCCCGATGTTCGTGTCTCTGAGCTCCTCCCACAGCGACTCCGAGAGCCCCCGGACCGCGAACTTGGAGGTGCAGTAGGCCGTCTGACCCGCCATCCCCACCACCCCAAACAGGCTCGAGAGGTTCACGATGTGGGCGCGGGGCACCTTGGCCAGGTGCGGCATGAAGAAGTGGCAGCCGTGAATCACCCCCCAGAGGTTCACCCCCAGGACCTTGTCCCAGGCCTCCAGGCTTGTCTGCGGAAACGCGGCCTCGTAGCCGATACCGGCGTTGTTGATCAGCAGGTGGATGCCGTTGTGAGCGGCGGCGACTTGGTCAGCCAGGGCCTTCATTCGCTCCCGATCCCCCACGTCCGCGACGTGCGTGGTGACCTGAACGCCTTCGATCTGGGCTTTGAGCGCCTCCAGGCCGTCTTGGTCCATGTCGACCAGGGCCAGGTTGCAGCCTTTGGCGGCGAGCCCCAGGGAGAGAGCGCGGCCGATTCCGCTGGCGGCGCCGGTGATGACGGCGAGCTTTCCGTTGAGGTCTTGGATGCCTTTGCTCATGGTCGACTCCTGGGGTGTGGATCTAGGTTCCTAGTCAGGCTTGCAGGCCGCGACCAGCACTCGAAGGAGTCGATCGGCAGCGCGAAGCGGCTCATCAGGATCGTCATGGCCACTGAGTCCACCCTGCACCAAGTTGATGCGAATGGCCGCTGGTTCATTCTGCAGCGCCTGCAAGGCTTGCAGGAAGGCCAGATCCTTCAGATCACGCGGAGCCCGTCGTTCCACAAACGATAACAGCTTGATCAGGACGAACGCTTGTGGCGTAGGGACGAGCAGCTCCCGGCCCATGACTTGTATTGGCCTAGCTGTCTCGAAAGTCTCGATGTGGCGCATGATCAACTCTTCGCGGTCCACCTCGAACGACCCAGCGCAGGCGTCAAAGAAGGCATCCACCTCAGCCCAACCATCGAGCATGAGCGCCAAGTCGGCGTCACGGGTTTGACGCGGTTTGGTTCTCACGGCCTCCGGGAGACATAGGTCCCGCGCAAAGGCCCCGACCAAAAGGACTCGTATTGCGAGCGCTTCTGCCACGGCCAACGCTTCGGCCACCGTCTCTGTTGGAAGCGCGTCCATCACGCCCATCTGCCCATGACCGTTGCCAGCAGCTGTTCTCTTGCCCGCTGTACGCGCTCATCCTGAAGGAGCGAGAGCTCCGCCCGAATGAGCAGCGGGTCCGTAAACCCACTCTCCCCCGCCCAGTGATTGTCTGAGCCAAAGGTGCGGCGAATCACCAACGGGCCGGTCT
Source organism: Cognaticolwellia sp. (assembly GCA_047621545.1). Lineage (GTDB taxonomy): Bacteria > Myxococcota_A > UBA796 > UBA796 > CAJQPC01 > CAJQPC01. The sequence goes on from JBLHMA010000529.1 coordinate 2,740, forward strand.
GCGAGGGTGCCAAACGCAGCGCTCGCATGGTCTGGGCGTCCCACGCTTTCACATGCAGGGTCGCCGAGCTGTCCACCAGATCGAGTCCAAGCTCAGAGGCAGCCAAGCCGCCCCCTAGGAGCAAGCCCTGGCCCTCGAAACGCTCCCTGACACGGCCTGACCAGGTCTCAAGGGACTCTCCGACTGGAACAGCCTTGGACAGGAAGTGCTTGTTGGCCAGCCGGTCCACGTACCCAAACTCAAAGGCCTGAAGCAAGCCTGGGAGGTCTCCCAAAACCCAGCGGCCCTTTCCCAAGTTCGTCACCCAAGCCCGATCAGCAAGGGCCCGTAGGCTGTTGGACACCGTCCCGTGGGCCACGCCGGCCCGCCTGCCCAACACACGCACCGAGAGCGCGATGGCAGCGGGGTCACGGAGAAGCACGTAGGCCACCTGCCAGACAGCTGTGCTCAAACTCGCCGTCTTCCGTCCTCTCCGCTTTGCGCTCCTCCCCGAGACGAAGACATAGCAGCCATCCAAGTTCAGGAAGGCATTCCCGGCGGAATCGATGAAGTTGATGCCCCTCTCACGCAAGGCCGTTGCTGTGTGGGCTGCCACATGTTGAGTGACAAGGAGCCCCGAGCGCTGCATACCCTCCTCCAACAAGAGAAGGTGCTCCAGGGACAGCATGGGTCGGGCTGTCACCTCCAGAACAGCCGAACCTGTGTCCCAGTGCAACGCCAGACGCTCAGCTCCCTGACTCCTACCAGTCGACAACAGCTCACCACCTATTCCAGTGGCGTCCACAAGCGCCTTCAAGGCCCTCTCGATCAGCAGACTTGCCTCAAGCATCGGTGCTCCGTGTCCAACTTTTTAGCATGTCCATTTTTTATGTCCAGGGAGAAAACTTGGACACCCTCCGGACAGCACGGG
>JBLHMA010000530.1:0-3645 GCA_047621545.1 Cognaticolwellia sp.
TCGTCTTCCCTGGGGCGGGGCACAGCCAATGTAGGAGCCGGCAGCTCATCGACTGGTTCGACCTTCTCGATCTCTTCGAGGAGATCGAGGGGCTCCAGCTCCTCAAAGGGCTCGATCTCGTCCATTGCCTGGAAGACCTCGATAGCCTCGGGTTCGCGCTGCCGTGGTGCGGCTGCGGGTGGAAGCGCAGGCTGCGCTGGCCGTTGAGCTGGAGCTGGCAGGGCCACTGCGTCCGGAGTCTCTTGGGTAGGCTCTTCCTCGGTGGGATCCGTGGACTGGTCTACCGGAGCTGGAGATAGAGCAGGGGCCGGAGCTGGCTGAGGCTCACTCAAGCCGGCCAAGCCGTGATCGGTTGGCTCGTCCGCGGTTCGCAGGTCCAGCTCTCCCAGACCGGCCGCCTCGCCATCCGCCGCTGAGAGCTGAGCAGCACCGAGTTCACCCAGAGGCCGGACTTCGCGCTCACGCAGGAACGCTTCGGGATCTACGCCCGTAAACTCGGCGTATTCTTGAAGACGAAAGCGGCCCTTCAGGTTGTTGTTGCCCAGTTCGTTCGAGCACTCCAGAACGTTGATTCGACCTGCGGCTTTGGAATCGACCTCTGCGTTGGGAGCGATGCACACTTCCACCGTGAAGGCGCAGGGTCCCAGGCTGACCCGGCTTTGGGCTTCGATGGCCCTGGCCTTGATCGTGCCGCCGCGGAAGCGAACCACGTCGCCCTGTAGCAGCCGCGCTTCGATGCGGGGGCCGTCCACCCGGAGGGTTCCGCCGGCACGAAGGGTGCCCACCTGTGTAGGGCCGCGAACCACAATGTCGCCCTGGGTGGCCACGACGGACTCAGCGTCCAGTCGACCGCGCATCTGGATGGCACCGCTGTGCGCAAGCAGCTCTTGGCACTGCAGGTGTCCTTCTATGCGCACCCCTTGGGCAATCACGCGGTCGGCGGAGACCGGACCACGCAAGGTTATGGTGCCTTGGGTGCTCTCGATGCGGGAAATGCTCCCATTGAGGGGCCCTTCCACCACCACGTCGCCTTGGGCGATGAGTGCGACCTTGCCGTGTTCTACGGCCAGGGTGAGCCCTTCGGGAATGTGCAGCGTGTTGGCCATCTATAACCCTCGGTTGGCATGCTACCGCAGCCACGCTGCCCGTGCCCTTTGGTACACATCTTCTAAGGCCAGCAGGTGCGCACTCATCGAGAAGTCACGTGGGCTCCAGCGGCCTCGACCTTGGGCGATCTGTTCTCTGAGCAGGTCTCGAAGCGCACCCAGGTCTCCCCCGGGGAAGCACTGAATTCGTGTATCGATCTCTGCGATCCCTCCCCGGTCCGAGGCCACTACGCGCACACCAGCAGCGAGCGCCTCGCGCACCACCAAGGGGCTGTTCTCCTCCCAGATACTGGGCACCACCAACAGGTCCGAGCCATCCAGGATCTCCTGGCGCCGCTCGGTGTCAAATACACCGCCGTAGCGCGCGCCCAGGGCTTTGGTGCAGCGCTGGCCATAGTCGGGGTCGGCGTCGTAGACCGGCGTTGGGCCCCAGACCTGAAGCTCGAGCGCTGGAAGAGCATCGGCGGCCTGAATGAGCAGATGCAGGCCCTTGCTTGGGATCAAGGCGCCCATAAACAGCACGCGAAGAGGGCCGCTTCCGGGGGGCGGTGCTGGACTCAGCGGGGCGACCAGGGGGAGATCCAGGACTTCAATGGCCTTGTTTGGGCCCAGGTGATTGACGCGTTGGGCCAGGTCCCGGCTCGGCGAGAGCAGCACTTGAGCGCGCGCCAGAATCTGTCTTCCCGCCTCCATGCGCCCGCTCAAGTCGTCCAGGCCCGCTGGAGAGGGACCGGCTCGGGCCACGAGTCCTTTGGCAAGCTCGTGCACACCAAGCGCTCGGCTCAGCTTCCCCAAAGGGCCCATGGCAGGAACCAGGGCCAGGTGTTCAGCCACACACGCGCCGCACTTCTTGAGTGAGGGCCCGCTGCAGGGCAGTACATCGCGGTCCATGAGCTGGCCGCGAACGCAGATCAGGTGGTAGTCGTGCAGGCTCAAGACCAGAGGGCAGTCAACACCCGCCAAGGCATCTAGGCCGACGTGCGCGAAGTGGTGGGCATGCACCAGTTCAGGGGCAAGCTGTGCCACCGCCGAGGCCACCTCGGGTCTGGACCAAGTGTCCCGAAAACGCGTAGCAGTCGAAACGCCGACCGCCCAGGTGTGGTCGTTAATCCTCCGAAGTCCCGCTGGGCCGCCTCGGTCAGGCGCCAGAAGCTGCGCCCCGGGTTGTGAGCGCACCAAGGCGTCTGCGTAGAGCTCCGTCCCCCCTCGGTCACCCAGCGCTGGAGACCCATGCGCCAAGTGCAGTCGCATCAGCCGCCCAACAGGTCCGTGGCTCGGTTGCCACCCACCAGGGCCTGGAGGATGTCGTCGTACTCATCGGAGATGCGCAGCACATAGGTCAGCGCGGTCTCAAACTCCTCGTAGTCCAGGTGGTCCGCCAGGATCGTGGTCGAGAAACTCAGAGTGTGGTCCTCGAACAGGCGGAACGAGCCGAAGAGAACCTCGTTGTTCAGCCGAATCACCTCGCGCAACAGCACGTTGGTTACGTCAAAGTCGCTCAAGGTGGCGGCGGAGAAGCGAAGGAAGCGCTTCTCGGTGACGGTGTCCTGAATTAGACGCATGACCACGGCGGTGGAGCCGTAGCGCAGCATGTAGACCCCATCGTCGGTGGCCTTGGCGGGCATCTCCATGCGAGCCAAGTAACCTTCGAGCAGGTCGTGAAGGTCGGTTGTGGGCTGCTGAGCCATCTCATCCTCCGGATGCGGCGAACGCTACACCAAGAGCCCGCGGTAGTGGCATTCCAGGCGGTCCAGGTGGGTCTTTTGGCTGTCGGGGAGCCGTGGTGACAGGTCCAAGTCCAGCGCCTGGTGGATGGCGCGCGCGCAGTCTTCAGCGTCTCCTACCTTGTAGAGCAGCCCATCTACGCCCTCCTGGAGCAACTCCGGGATTCCCCCAATACGTGGAGCGACGATGGGGGTGCCCTGAGCACGGGCTTCCAGGATCACCAACGGGGCGTTCTCCGGCCAGCGGCTCCCCAGGATCAACAATCGGCTGCGTCGCAGTCGTTCAGGGACTTGGTCAGGGGTCAGAGGGGGCTCGATCAGCTCGGCAGGTAGTGTGGCTTGAAAGCTGGGATCTACCGCCGGGCCGACCAAGCGCAGGGAGCTACGCAAGCCCAGCCGCTCACAGGCTTGGACCACTAGGTCGGGTCCCTTGTGAGGGGCCAGTGTGCCCAAGAACAGCAGGCCATCTCTTGGCCACTCGGGGAGGTTGGTCAGAGGCACGCCGTGGGGGAGGTGCAGTACCGTCCCCATGTCCTGTTCCTCGGCGATGGAGGCAAGAAACCGGCTCGGCGCGACACGTAGATCCATGCGCTGAAACGCTGCCTTTACGGCCATCTGCCTTCTCTTCACGTCCTCTTCCGAGGTCAGGCTGCGCGCGCTGCCCCTGGCTCGGGCTCGCAGCCGCGCTGGGACCCGCTTCCAGAGCGCCTGTAGGTGCTCGGGATCCACAACCTGCCCCAAGCGGCCTGCGGCGTTGGCCAGCTTATGCTCTCGGCCACTGCCCTTTGCGAATTCGGCGTAGCAAGGGGCACAAC
>JBLHMA010000531.1:0-3641 GCA_047621545.1 Cognaticolwellia sp.
CACTCGCCGATGACAGGCCGGTCGTCGTCGATCTCTTCCGGCGGGGGCGGCTCCGCCTCCAAGATAGCCTGTACGATCTCGCCAGTTCGGATGCGCACGTCGGCCATGAAGCGCTCTCGCGTCTCCTTGCCGTCGGCCACTTTGGAGAGGCGGGCCTCCCAGCGTCCGGTAAGCTCCGCACTCTTGAGCTCTTCAATGGGCACGGCTGCAATCAGAGCGCGGCCACGGTCCGTCCCCAGTAGGAACTTGCCCTTTCGCTCCACAAAGCCGCGGCGCTCCAGGGTCCCCAAGATGTTGGCGCGGGTAGCCGGCGTGCCCAGCCCGGACTGACGCATGGCACGCTTGGCGGCAGCATCGTCTAGGTCTTTGCCCGCCCCCTCCATGCCCTTCAGGATGCTGGCGTCGTTGTGAGGCGCTGGAGGTTTGGTCTGGCCCGCCTTGTGCTCGACCTCTGCGCACAGGACCCCGTCCCCATCATTGAGCAGCGGCAGCTCGGTGTCCGCCCGCTTCTTGGGAGGGTCCACCGCCTGCCAACCCGCTTGAACACACATGCGTCCACGTGCCCGAAAGCTCAGCGGCGCATGCACACCATCGGGTAGCTCCACGCCCTCTTTGGGTGTGATCTGGAGCACCAGCTTGGCTACATCGAAGAGCGCATTCTCGGAGAGCGCAGCCAAGAAACGGCGAGCGACCAAGTCGTAGATCCGCTTCTCTTCAGGGTTTAGGCTGTGGCTGTTGGGCACCCGGTCTGTGGGTAGGATGGCGTGGTGATCCCCGACCTCGTCAGCGTTGATGACGCGCTTGCCCGGGTTGATCGGACCGCGACCCAGGATGGCCTGAGCGTGGGCCGCATAGGGAGCCAGCTGACCCACCGCCTGCACGATGATGGGCAGCTCTTCCAGCTGATCTGGGGTCAGAAAGCGGGCATCACTTCGTGGGTAGGTGATCAGCTTGTGGCGCTCATACAAGGCCTGGGCGATCTCCAGGGTCTTGGCCGCGCTCATCGAATAACGTTGGTTGGCACGACGCTGTAGGGCGGTCAGATCGTAGAGAAGCGGAGGGCGTTCGGTCTTTCTGGAGCGAGTCGACTCCGTGATCTTGCCGGGCTGCTGCGCTGCGGCCTGAACCACCGTCTCTGCGGCAGACAGGCTGGGCAAGCGGGTGTCAGCCGAGGCCCCACTGGGCTTGTTCGACTTGTCCTCGCGCGAGTCCGGGTCGTCTTCCTTGGCCTGTCCATCCAGTCCGCCCTTCTGGAACCAGGTCGCCGGGAAGAGGGTCTCGTCTGCGCCCTCTACAGGGGCACCCTGGACCTTGGCTTTGACTTGCCAGTAGTCCTCGGGCACGAACGCGGCGATCTGGGCATCTCGAGAGATGATCATGGCCAAGGTCGGGGTCTGCACACGTCCGACGCTGAGCAGTTGACCGCCGCCGCCCTTTCGCGCCAGACAGGTCATCGCCCGGGTGGCGTTGAGACCGACGAGCCAGTCGGCCTCTGCTCGGGATCGCGCTGCATCAGCCAGAGAATCGTACTCATGCCCGGGGCGCAGCTTGGCCCAAGCCGCGTTGATAGCCCGCTCGGTCATCGAGCTGACCCAGAGGCGCTGAACCGGGGCCTTGCAGTCGCTCAGCTGCATCACATAGCGGAAGATGAGCTCGCCTTCTCGCCCTGCGTCGCAGCCATTGACCACAGACTCCACGCGCTTGTCTGAGAGCAGCTTCTTCAGGATGCCCACCTGCTCGGCGGCCCCAGATCGCACCTGGATCTGGAAGTCTTCCACCAGCATCGGCAGGCGCTCGGGATCCCAGCGTTTCCACTCGGGATTGTAGTGGGCCGGATCGACCAGCTCGGCCATGTGACCGAAGCACCATGCGATGACGAGCCCCTCGCCATGCAGATAGCCCTGGGACTTTCCGCGGATGCCCAGCACCTTGGCCAGGTCCCGTGCCACCGAAGGCTTCTCTGTGATTACAACGCGCATGGCGGGCGGGTAGCCCAGCTTTGCCCCCGGGGCTACTCGCGACGGGCTTGGGAGGGGGCGCCGTCTACTGCTTCGCCCACGTCGAAGACCGTGAAGCTGTGACCGGAGGGTGCCAAGCCTGCAGCCACCAGGGGCCCGTATCGCCCCTGTAGCCAGACCTTGCAGACGCTCTCACCGGGACAGGGATCCTGCAGCCGGGTCTCCAGCGTGATGCCCATGGCCCCAGTGTCCAGAGAGAACGGCACCGCCGGTTCCCCCATCAGCGTGACCGACTGAATCCCCAGCGGGTTGAGCCCGATCTCGAAGGGCAGCAGCAGGGTGGACTCTTGCTGGGAGAGCCACGTGATGAAAGGACCCGACGGACTCAGGGGCGGCACAAACACCTCGTCCGGCGCGGCGCTTGGCGGCGCCGCATCGGTGGTCGGAGAATGGGCAGGCAGAGTCGGCTCGGAGCCGCCGGAGACCTGGCAGGCCAGGAAGAGCAGAGTGTGCATGGAGGAATGCTACCAGCCGAGGCGCTCGAGGAGTCGCTCCACCGCCTCATCGAAGATGCAGGCCGCTTTCTCCGCCATCATGGCCGTCGTGTACGGCCACCCCTGGCTCCAGGCTTACGCAAGACTGCATTGGACTCATCGCCCCGAAACGACCTACATCCGGGCCAGCAGACTGAGCAGATCGATGGTGGTCACGATGCCCACCAGCTTGCCGTCTTCCATCAGCGGAATGCAGCTAATCTTGTGGGTGATCATCAGCCCAGCCGCATCAGCCACGCTGTCACCGGGCCCCATCACCAGCGGCGTACGCGTCATCAGATCTTGGATGGTCATGGACTCAAGCTGGCCTCGATGGCGCAGGAGATCCACCTGAGAGACGACCCCAACCAAGAGGTTCTCGTCGTCCACCACGGGGAAGTGCCGGAACCCGAGCTCCTCCATTACCTCGATGGCTTTGACCGCTGGAAGGTGCGGGAGCACCGAGACCAGATCGGTCTGCATCACAACACGCAGATCCATACACACCTCCTGGGCGAGCTACTTAGAGCACACAAGATAAGCCATTCGGATACCGGAGTTGACCCATGCTGCTCGCCATCACCCTTTTTGCTTGCTCTACCGAGCCCGTCGAAGCCCCCCTTCCCCAAGCCAAGGCCCCTGTTCCTGAAGCTCCTGCTGCGCCCACCGGAATGGCCCTGGAGTCCGGTGAGATCGCTCTGGTTCAGCTCAAGAACGGCACAGCCGAAGTCCCAGCCGTCTTCGCGACCCCCAAGGGCACACTGAACGCGGACGGAACGGGCAGCTTTGAGATCGACCTAAGCTCCTGGAACAGCGCGCTTGAGTTGCGCGACACCCGCGTCCAAGAGCTGTTCTTTAAGGCGCCTGAGAACCCGACTGCCACCTTCACCCTGGCCAGCGCAGAGGGACTCAAGACCGACATTGCAGTGGGCGAGAGCAGCACGACGACCCTAAAGGGCGAGCTGTCTTTGTACGCCGGCAAGACCGCCGTGGAGATTCCAGCCACCCTGACCCACAACGCCGATGGGAGCTTTCAGCTGGCCACCACCCAGCCCTTCCAGGTCAGCATCGAATCTCTTGGCTTGAATGAGAACCTCCAGGTGCTCATGGAAGTCTGCGCCCATGAATCTATCGGAGATGCAGTGGACGT
>JBLHMA010000532.1:0-3628 GCA_047621545.1 Cognaticolwellia sp.
CCCAGCCTCCGGGCGCATCGCACCCCAGTCCTGCCAAGACAGCGCCCGTACGGCCTGGCCATAGAAAGCGCCAGACCAGCCCTGGTCACTCTCGCCAAAGCCCAGAGTCAGGCCTTGGAAGCTGAGCAACAAGGCGGCCAGAGCGCACACCCAGGGCAGGACCCGTCTCACGAAGGCCGCATCACAGGGCGTCCATCGCGTGGAGCAGGATCTCGGTGATCTCCGGCTCGGAGACCGAGTGCCCAGAGCTGGGTGCGATGTGCAGCTCGGCCTGGGGCAGGACCTGGGCCAGCTCGTAGGCGGAGCTGACGGGACAGATCACATCGTAGCGGCCCTGGGCAATGACCACAGGAATGTCCTGGAGTTTGGCGCGGGCGCCTTCCAAGAGCTGGTTGGGGCTCAGCCAGCAGCCGTGGATGAAGTAGTGGCACTCAATGCGGGCAAAAGCCAAGGCGATGGGGCCCATCATTTCTTCCACGTCGTCCTGGGGCAGCAAGCGCGAGATGGCGCCCTCCCAGACCGACCAGGCCAGGGCGCAGCGCTCAGCGACCGCTTGGTCGGGGCCCATCAGCCTGCGGTGGTAGGCCGCCAAGATCTCGTGGCGCTCTGCAAATGGAATCGGCGCCAGAAACTCGGCGTAGCGCTCGGGGAAGATGCGAGCGACGCCCTCGGGACCGTAGAGCCACGCGTACTCGTGCACGCGGGCCAGGAAGATGCCGCGCAGCATGAGCGCACGGGCACGAGCCGGGTGGGTGATGGCGTAAGCCAAGGCCAGCGTCGAGCCCCAGCTTCCACCAAACACCACCCAAGAGTCGATGCCCAGATGGGTGCGGATGCGCTCGATGTCGTCTACCAGATCCCAGGTGGTGTTGTGCTCCACCGAGGCGTTGGGGGTGCTGCGGCCGGCACCGCGCTGGTCAAAGAGCACCACCCGGTAGCGCTCCGGCTCAAAGTAGCGCCGGTAGCTGGGGTTGCAGCCCCCGCCGGGTCCGCCGTGCAGGACGATCACAGCCTCGCCATCGGGGTTCCCTACCTGCTCAAGGTACAGGCTGTGTCCGTCTCCCACGTCCAGGTGCTCGGTGTGGAAGGGCTCGATTTCGGGGTGCAGAGGCATTGGAGTCCGGGGGTGGGGAGCGCTGGTGAAAGCTAACCCTGCCGGCCAGGCTTGTGCTGTGGCCTTACTCGACCCTGAGCTGGCCCAAGACAATCGCGCGCCCACCCTCTCGGGCTTCCCACGTGGCTTGGGCAAGCTGCCCTTGAACAGGAACCCAGGCGGAACCGATGATCGTGCAGCCATCGGCCTCCAACACCTGCCAACCCTGGGTGCTTGGCTCAAAGAGAATCGCCACCGAAGCGTCTACCGAGCTCAGCTGCAGATCGAAGAGCACCCCACCGACGGGATCCCGCACCACACTGCTGACCCGGCCCCCTGGAATGGTGAGGGCCTCTTCCCAGAGCAGCTCTCCCTGCCAGCTTCGCTCCTGAAGCGCCAAGCCCGTGCCCGTCTCCCAGGCGAGGAGCGCGCCATGGGCGTCGGCGTGAAAGGCCGAGAGCGTCGAGGGGTCGCCGTGGGGAGATGTGTGGGACAGCTGCGTGCTCCGCCCGTCTTGGATGAGCTCCGCGACCAGGGCACGGTCGAGATAACCGGCGACAAAGTAGTCCCCATTCAACTCAAAGCCCCAAGGCTCCTGAGGCAGCGCTGGCGGGTCGACCTCCACCAGACTCAAGGCGGTGTCCGTCCGCTCGAAGCGAAAGGCGCGCTGGGTTTCCCTATGCAGGAAGAGCGGCCCAGAATCGGAGCCGATCACGGACCCGGAGGTGATGCTGGGGTTGCCGTTGCTGTCCCTCCCCTGCTCAAAGGCGTCCATTTCCCCGGCGGCGAGCACGTCTCCCTTGGGGTCCAGCAAGAGCGCCATAGGCTCGATCCAGCCCCCATCCGTCACGGACCAGTCGACCACGAACAGGTCCTCCCAAGCCGCGACTGGCGAGACTGCTCCAGCCAGGAACGCGCCCTCACGAAGATCCGAATCGCTGGATTCGGTCACCGCCGACACACGGTCGATGGGGGGAGAATCGTCGATATGGAAGATCTGCTCTTCTACGAAACGGTGGGCGTCGAGCTCCAAGTCCAGCCCACAGACCTGGGAGATGCCATGCAGCACAGCGACCCCTTGAGGACCTTGTGTGCAGACGCGGGCGAAGGCTTCGTGTAGTTGGTCCGTCTCACTCGCGTAGTAGGCCGGAAGCCCCTCAGCGACAGACTCGAGGGCAGTGCTCTCTTTGTCGACAATCTGGCCTTCGAAGTCGATCGCGTGGCAGAACTCATGAATCGTTATCGACGAAATCTTGCTGGAAACCAGAGTGGACTCCACAAATACCCTTCCAGGATTCTCCAAATACCGACCATTCAGCTTCTGCGACCCGTCCCGCAGATCGTCTACAAAGCGGACCTCCGAGACACAGGAGGATTCTCGCTCTGTCCAAGCGGCCAGTTGCTCCATTCCGTCGCGTACCAAGGTCGCTGAAAGGGCCGGCTCGGCAGACGTGCTTGCGTCGATAGGGATCTCGCTCCATGGTCCACAAGGGCTACAGCCAGCAAAGACAAAAACGCTCAAAAAGACAGGCATCTCTGGCCCCATTCCATGAGCCTTCACCAATAGCACCATTGATTCCACCAACACCAATCAACCCCAGCAACTCCCCCCAAATCCTGATAAACCTGTTCCATGATTCTCTTCCTGCTCGCATGCCAGCCTCCCATCATAGACTCCAACCCGGGTGACACCGCCGATACAGAAAGCACGGATGACACAGGCGACACAGGCCCGCAGGAGCCCTTCGACTGCCCCAGCCTGCTGGGCTTTGTAGACGGGTCTACCCGCAGCTTTCAGTCCGTGGACGGCGTGGACTACGACTTCTCCTACACCGCCACGGTGGCCACCCCCACGGTCTCAGACGACAACGAGACCTTGATCGAGGTGACCCAGATCTCCACCCAGGTCGGCGGCGGCTGGGCCCAGTACAATGCGACCGAGACCCTAAGCTACCGCTGCGATGCAACCGGCGCCTACTACGAAGGCCTGCGCCGAGACTGGAGTGGCACCCCAGAGGGAAGCACGTCCAGGTCGGGCTGGCTGGAGGTTGAGTTCGAGGGCTACCTGTACTTCCCCATGGATTCCTCGGGACCCTGGACCGCAGACTGGAGCGGCACCTTCAGCGACAACAACGGGAACGTGGTCCCCGATGCCCGCATCTACACCTACACGCCCATGGGCGAGGAGTCGGTCACGGTGCCTGCAGGCACCTACCAGGCCCTGAAAGTACAGCGGGACGCCGACGGCACCCTGAGCCAAGAGTGGTACGCGGACGGCGAAGGCCTGGTCAAGACCGCGACGATTGAGCGCGTGCCATAAAAAAAAGGTGCGACACCCGAAGGGGTCGCGCCTGATTCAAGTCGGGCCAATGACCGTCCAAAGAAGACGTGGCGCTTCTCTGACCTGTCAGTACTGACCGGTCGCCACAGCCAAGTCCAGCGCCGCCATGTCACGGGACATGCGCTCGCTGAGCAGACCGATGCGGGCCTGGTCCAGCTGAAGCTGGGCGTCGCTGACCTCGAGCCAGGTCACAC
>JBLHMA010000533.1:0-3621 GCA_047621545.1 Cognaticolwellia sp.
ACGCGATCGCCGCTGCCTGTGCCGGGTCCTGGGCCACGCCTTCTACAGTCTCAGACTGCAGGAAGCTGCGTCGCGCCTCGGGCACCTCTTCCCCATTGGGACGGCGTGCGATGAGCACCATGGCCTGGCATCGCTGCACTTGGTAGCCAACCTCTGGACTCCAGGTCACGACCAGAGGGCTGCCAGGGTCCAGATCACTGGGCACGTGCAGCAACACGGGCACGGCCAGGCCATCGCTCAAGCTGGGCTGCATGCTGGGCAGCTCAAAGCCGGGGTAGGAGACCATGCGGGCCTGGATGTTGGCGCCGCTCAGCCAGCCGGCCACTTCTAACAAGAGGCGCTGAGAGTGCTCCACGACGTGCAGGATGCGGCCCGATTCCTCTTTGGGCCGCCAGGTCCACTTGTCGGGGTCCCAGTATTCGACGTCCCCAAGACGCAGCTTGTAGTCCATCTCTGGCGCGCCGGGCAGAACGTAGCCGGGGTAGTAAAAGGCAAAGCCCATCTCTTGGAGGGCCTCGACCTCGAGCAGCATGGAGACGTAGCCCAGGCTGTCGGCGGCACACTCCGGGTCGTAGACGCCCAGGATGCTCTCGGCGCTGTGGTCGCCCACGTCGAACCAGGAGAAGGCCACCAAGCGTTCGCCGTCGTAGATGCGGATCTCTCGGGTGTCGAAGAGGGCTTGCCCTCGGGTGCCGCCCAGCACCGCCTCCAGTCGCTCGGCTCGGGTGCCGCTGGCTTGGGTCCGATAGCGGGCGTAGAGGTCTCGCTTCTCGGCGTTGAGCTCCAGGTGGCCCCGCTCCACCCGGTAGCGGCGGTAGATGCGGTTGAGCAGCTTTCTCTGGCTCTTCCGCCAAGCGTAGGTTCCCAGGTCCAGCCGGAGCCAAAGGGCGCTACGAGGCACCCCTTCAAACCAGACGGCCTTGCAGGTGAACAAGGAGTCGCCAATCCGGAACCAGCCCTGGGCGAGACGTTGGTCCAGCTCGCTGGGCAGGATTCTGTCGGGGCGATGGGACTGTATCAGCATGGTTTCAGTGCACCACCACGGCCGTCTCAAAGCTGCGCCGAACCCGCTTGCAGCCATCTTCGCGGCACACGCGGAAGCTGACCTTGCCCTTGGCGGGGTACTCGCCGATGCGCGCGCCTCGGAAGGGAATCTTGACCCGGAACTCCGTGCCGTCGGAGAAGAGCTGCCCGTCGTCTCGGTCCAGCTTCTTCTGGCCCCACTCCAGGTGCTTGGCAGGCCCCTTCATCTTGACGGCGATGTCGTACTCATTGTCTAGGGTGTAGCCCTGCTTAGACTGTATGCGGAGCTCAAGGTGTCCTCGCTCCGCCACCCCGGATGTTCCCCTTCGGGCGGAGATGCTGTAGGTCTCCTCGTCGACATTGCTGCCGACCAACTCGACCTCTTTTCCCCCGCGTCCCATCGCAGGCGTGGCCAGCAAGAGGAGGGGGGCCAGCAATAGAGCCTTTCTAAGGTTCACGGGCGCTCCATGGAGGCGAGTGTACCCGCCTTAATTGGGTCGGTCATCACAAAAGCCACCGCGTATTCCTTCACAGGGTCCTTGGCAGGTATCCTGGATCTCGCCGCTGCGAAAGAAGGTGTCCATCTGCGCCCAGGCGTCGGGCTCCTGACGGCTGCAGTAGTGGGTGTCCGTCTCTGAATCGGCCGGGACAGCGGTGGTGGGCTCTGGGGAGGCATCGCTGTAGGCCCACTCGACATAGGCCGATCCCGTCGGCGAGGTCACGCTGTCCAGTCCCCAGACGGAGCGGGTCTCCGGTGCCAAGAGATCTGCGCCGACAGCCCGCGCCAAGCGCTGGCCGGAGAGGGTGGTGACCTGCGCATCGCCCAGGTTGTGCTGGAGTAGGAGAGTGTCGGACTCCCTAAGAATAGGTGTCCACCCCGCGCTCTCGGCAGGATCCCAGAGGGTCTGAAAGGCGGAGAGAGCCAGCTGAACCGCGCGGGGGTCGCCCAGCTCCGCGTTCAGGATGTTGTCGAAGGCCGGGAAGTTGGTGCTGCGGGGAAGCAGCATGGAGAAGGGGGTGCCGCCGACATTTAGAACGGCGCGGTCCAGCTGATCGGAGAAGGCCACGTAGCCGCCGCCCAGGACTGCCCCCATGGAGATCCCCAGGAAGCGTGGTTCGCCGGTGGTCAATGGGATGCCGTCCACCAGCAGCTCGGGGTCCTGGCGCATTGGGCCAACGGCCGCGCGCAGCAGCAGATCCTTGTTTACCCACGACTGGAGGGTGCGCTGGGGGATGCTGCCGAAGTCCCCCATGTCGCCGCCCATCATCTGAACGATGGGCACCGTGTCATTGCGGCTCATGCCCTGCCAGTCGGCGGCGATGAGCACCCAGCCGTATTGGTTGGCCAGCTCGCCCAGGTAGTGCTTCTCTACCTCGTAGCGGTCCTGAAAGAGCCCGTGGCCGTACTGCACCAGCATTCCATCGCTGGGGTCTTCCAGCAGGCTGCAAGGAACGCGCACCACGAAGGGAATCTCTTGGGTGGCTTGGATGGCTGGCTGCCCGTCTTCCAAGACCAGAAAGGCTGGGGCCTCCTCGGAGTCGACAAAGCGCGGCACACTCAGGGTGCCTTCCAGGTGCTTGCCGATGGTGCCGGTCTCGCAGTCCAGGGTCTCGATTGTCGTCCAAGTCCACGATGCGCCCTCTTCGTCCTGCCAGGCTTGGGCCAGGTCCCGCATGGCCAGCGCCGTGCCGGTGGTGTTCTCGGTGGATGCGGTGCGGAAGTGCCACGCCAGCTGGAGGTTGCCCCTTGGGGCGCCGGCGGCCTCCAAGGCCGGGAAGATCTCGTCCTCGTACTGGCCTCGCCTACCTTCGATGTCCCAGGAGTCGCTGCGGGTGTCATCCCGAAGCTGCAGGAAGGATTCGCTGGGGTCAATGGTGCTTCCATCCTCCTTCTTCAGGCCCTGCAGACCCACCGCATACCAAGTGCCCGGGGCCAGCCCAGAGGTGGGGTGGATGAGCAAGGTGGGGTTGTCGTCAACGGAGAGCTCCGCGCGCACAGGGACCCGCTCGCCGGTGCCTAAATCCACCACCACGACCGTCGATCCATCCGCAAGCGAGGCCCCGCCGTCCACCGGCAGCCCCTCCCCGCTCAGGTCCTCGAACCAGGCCAGCATCGGGGCTTGGATGGAGAAGCCGTCCCGCTGATTCCACGCACTGGGGTCCACAGTGGGGCCCTCTTCGTGGGGCGGCAGGGTCTCGGGGCCCAGGTCCAGGCGCCAGCCGCCGTCTACTTCTTCGATGTGCTGGGCCGAGGGCCAAGGCAGACCGCAGACCTCTGGGACCAGGGGGTCACAGTCGCTGTAAGGGGCCTCACCGGGGGCGCAGGCGAGCAGGAGTAGTGGCAGCAAGGGGCGGGCTCCAAGGGGAGGACAGAGAGTACCTGGGCTAAGCGCCGTTTGCAGACAGGAGAGTGTGTGGCGGGCCCAGACGTGTACTATCGGCGGGGATACACCTGCTTTTTGGGTGACTTTCGGCATTGGCGAGGGTGTGAATGACAGACGGCGAACCGGCAGTGGGGACTGGCGAACGTATTCCTTAGGTTCTGGGTTGTGGGGGCATCGGCGTCCTGATCATGTTCCTGGGCTGCGCGGTCAATCC
>JBLHMA010000534.1:0-3612 GCA_047621545.1 Cognaticolwellia sp.
GGTTCATGGATGCATACTGCCACTAGTACCCTTCCCCGAAGGTCGACAACTCAACAGCATCGTCCAAGGGTGGCGTCACCGAAAGGCGGATGGGCTCGTCCCGGGCGATGCTGTCCAAGGCTGGCTCGAGTCTCTCAAGGCTCATCAGCGGTAGGTCCAGCGTGTAGGCGCCCAGCTCACCAAGCTCAAGCTCCACCGACTCGGGGGCCGAGTCGAATCTCCACAGGGCGGTAGAAGGACGGCAATACCTCGACGAGAGAATGGCCCCGGAGTCGACCCAGAACCCCGGCTCCCAATCGTCAGAGATCTGGCCGTTCAAGGTCGCCACGCCCAGCTCCGAATCCGTGCGAGCGCAAGCCTCGCATGTAGTCAGTCTGCCTGATCGAGGGTGTACCCCCACAGCTGGGATTGGCGAGCTTATCGTCGTGGCCAGGGACCCTTATGGCGCGCAGTCCTGGATTCGGGTGGATGTGGAGGCCCGCTGAGCCAGCCGCGACGACACCTCGGATGTCTAGCAGATATCAGCGTCGAATGAGCTGATCGACGACACTAGACAGACTCAGAAGCGACCAGCCGCCTGAGCCTTGAGAATGAAGGACCATGGAAATACAGGTCAGACTTGCCCGAGGTCAGCTCGCCTGCTCGCAGCGCTTTGAGATAGCGACTCGTCCAGAGCTCTACAGACTCCAGGTCTGTGATACTTCCTGCTTGGGTCTGGGTCCAGGCAAGGAGATTGCGCACCGCGCGATAGTAGTTGCGCACCGTGGGCATTGACCGAAGCGTCCCTAGAGCGATCTCCTGGTCAAGCAGAGCCTGGTAGCGGGTGAGCAGGTCACCTGGCTCTGTTGGGGCGGCCTTCACCGCTGCGGGCGGCGCGGCCACCTCTACGGGCGGCTTCTTGGCCTTGGCAGGCACAGGCTCGCCCGCCTCCAAAGACACCTTGCCCGTGCCCTCCAGCAGGTCCGAGACCAAGGCCCGCTTCTCGGCGTGCATGGCCAGCACTACCTCCTCGATGGTGTCCGCGGCCACCAAGCGGATCACGGTCACGGGCTGGGTCTGCCCAATGCGGTGCGCGCGGTCCGTGGCCTGATCCTCTACTGAAGGATTCCACCAGGGATCGAGGTGAAAGACATAGCTTGCCGCGGTCAGGTTGAGCCCGGTCCCGCCGGCCTTGAGGGAGATGAGGAAGGCATCACCGCCTCCCGCTTGAAAGGCATCGACCTGGGCCTGCCGCTTCTTCAGAGACGTGGAGCCGTCCAAGTAGCGCACCTCCAGCCCCACCTGCTCCAGGGCCTGCCGGGCAAAGCCCAAGAGGGTGGTGAACTGGCTGAACACAAGAGCGCGGTGCCCCTCTGCCTTTAGGTCCACCAGGGTCTCCACCAGACGGTCCAGCTTGGTGGACCGCGTGGGGTCGTCTGGAAAGACCAGGGCCGGGTGGCAGGCGAGCTGGCGGAGTCGGGTCAAGGCCGCCAGAATGCGGAAGCGCTTGGCCCCTCCCTTGGAGGACTCAGCACCGCCCTGCAGCTCAGCGATGGTGGAGACACGGAAGGTGTCGTAGAGAGCGCGCTCGGCTGGGGAGAGCTCCACGCGCACGATGGAGTCTGTGCGCGGTGGGAGGTCTTGGGCGACTTGGGACTTGACCCGACGCAGCAAGAAGGGACGCAGCAGCTGGGAGAGCGCCCGGCGAGGCTGCTGGGCACCATCACGTTCGATGGGCAGCACCACACGCTCACGAAAGCGCTGGGCCGAGCCCAACAAGCCTGGCACGACCGTGCGCATCAAGCTCCACAGCTCGCCCACCCGGTTCTCCACTGGCGTACCGGTCAGCGCCAACGTGAAGGCAGCCCCCAGATCGGCCGAGGCCCGGGAGCGACGGGTGCTGGCGTTCTTGATGGCCTGTGCCTCATCCAACACCGCCGTGTGAAAGCCAGCCTCCTTGAGCGCCACCGCGTCGCGGGTCATCAGCTCCCAGCTGGTCACCAACACATCCCCGGGGTTTAGGTCATCCAGCAGCGAGCCGCGGTCTGGCCCACGGTAGCTGCGCACCCGCAGCGACGGTGCAAAACGCTGGGCCTCGCGCAGCCAGTTGATCCCTACAGAGGCCGGCGCGACGACCAGAGCCGAGCCATCCTCAGCGCGGCGCAGCAGCAGGGCCAGAGCCTGGACCGTCTTGCCCAGCCCCATGTCGTCGGCGAGCACTGCCCCAGGTGCCCAGTGGGCCAGACGTGCGAGCCACTCAAAGCCCTCCCGCTGGTAGGGCCGCAGCTCCGCGTTGAGGTTCTCCGGGACCTGAGTCCGGAGGGTGGCCGCCTCGCGCAGTCGCTTCTGCTGCACTCTAAGGCTGCGCGGCAGCTCCACGGTCGCGCCCGCCTCCTCCAGGGCCAGCAGAGCGGCGCTGGCCATGGGTGGCAGCTCCACCCCCTTCTTGCTGTCGCGTGCCAAGGTCGCCGTGGCCTCTAAGCTGGCTCTGAGGGTGCTGGTCAGGGCGACCCAGCCGCGCTCTCCGACCCGCACAAAGCGCCGATTGTTCCGCACCGCGTCGAGCAGATCAGCCAGGGGGACCACCTGGCCCTCTACCTCCAGCGAGCCTGTCAGGCCGAACCAGTCCCGCTGCTTGGCCCCTCGGACCTTGAGATCCTCGGCTGTCGCCCCGCGGCTGATGATCGGCTGCGGGCGGGCCCACTCAAGGTGAAAAGCATCATCCAGTTCGCGCAGGGTCTGCACCGTGCTCAGGCCCTGGTCTGGCTCATCCAAGGTCCAGCTGAACTCCTCTGACGCCGGCAGATCTAGCGGCGCCAGAGCTTGCTCAATCCGGCGGGGCTCTTTGTCCAACTCCCGCACGCAGTACACTCGGTGGCCCTCCCGTATGGTGGACAGCTCCGCGGGCCCATGCCCAGGCGGCCAGGCCCGGACATCTTCCAAGGGTCGGCTCAGGGCCTGGAGATCCAGGGCGCCGTCGGCCGCCAAGCTCAGACGAAGCAGTGGTCGGGCATCGCCGGGGACCTGCTCACCGCGCAGTTCACCACGCAGCTCCATCGGGATCAAGGAGCTCATGGTGCCGAAGCGCTGCATCAGGGCATCCCGAGACGCCGCTGGGAACACAGCGCCGCGCTTGCGCAGCGTCTGTAGCAGGGCGAGTTGAACCGGCGGAAGCTGGACGACCGCGCAGCGCCCCGTCTTACTCTCCAGGAGAGGGCTCAGCTCAGCTCCCCAACGATTCACCAGAGCTGAGAGCTCACCCCCGCTCAACGCGCGGCCCCACAGAGTTGGCTCAACGCGCACTCCTCCGTCTTGGGTGGGCACCCAGACCATGAGCAGCTGAGCTCGCCGCACGGTGATCAGCTGGCCCTGATCCGAGACAAGCCGGGGGTGCCCTTCAAGCGCCAACAGCGCGCGGTTGTTGGCGCTGCGCGCGCGGGCATCGCTGCCGTGCTGAAAGTCCGTTTGACTGAGGATCTCCTTCACCTCCCGGTCCTGGGGAAGTGGGGTCTGGCACCGAGCCAGACTGTTGCGCCAGGTGCGCAGTCCTCCTCCTCGCTTGAGCGGCCGACACAGCACCGGCGCGAGCATGGAGCGCACATGGTCCACGTTCACGAGCCATCCGGGCAAGCG
>JBLHMA010000535.1:0-3594 GCA_047621545.1 Cognaticolwellia sp.
CATAGA
Organism: Cognaticolwellia sp.; assembly: GCA_047621545.1. GTDB lineage: Bacteria > Myxococcota_A > UBA796 > UBA796 > CAJQPC01 > CAJQPC01. The sequence goes on from JBLHMA010000535.1 coordinate 7, forward strand.
TACTCCGATGGGGATAGAACGGCTGGTCGCGCTGGTGACGCCACCGGGGGCGAATCATGTCCTGCGCAAGGGGGGGCTGGCGTCAGGGATGTCGCCCCCGACAGCGCCAAGACCACTTGGCATCGCCTCGAAGGTCCGACCGTAGCCCGCCTCGATCTCTACGGACGGTTTTGCACGAGGAAGTCCACCAGGGTGCCCATCGTGTCGCCTTCGACATCCCATGGGATGTCATGCCCCACGCCCTCGAGCCGGTAGTGGACCACTCGTGTGCCAGAGGTACACCCCAACCACTCCATCCGCAGGTACGCCCCCGATGGCGTCTCCGTTGGCGTCGTGTCACACCCATTGTGGGCCGCCCAGCTCGCCGCACTGTCCTCGGCCGCCAAGAAGGAGTGGTCCATCTCTGCCGTGCCTCCCTCGTATGGAATCACATCGTCATTCGTCCCGTGCAGCTGCAAAACCGAGACCTGTGCATCGCCCTGCTGGGGCTCTTGGTCGACCAACAGCTGGGACGCCATGGGCGCGATGGCGGCAAACCGATCGGACTGCACCGCGAGCATGTGAATGAACCCAGCCCCATTCGAGTAGCCGAGTGCTACTGGATTTTCGGTGTCCATCCCGGGCGTTCCTGCGAGGTCGTCCAGGACCAAATGCGTGAATGCCACGTCGTCTGCCGTGGACTCTTCTCGGCCCATGTTCCACGAATTCTGGATGCCGTCCGGGTACACCCCGATGAAGCGTCCCGACTGAATCGACTCTTCGAGGTCTTCCGTGAAGAACTCCCCCTGACCACCACCACCGTGGAATGCGAACACCAGCGGAAGCGGGCTCGAGACGTCCCAGTTCGGCGGCTCGTGCACCGTGTACGTTCGATCTACGGTCACACCATCCACCACCTGCTGTACGGTATGGGTGTGGATACCTCTGTTACATGCTGCCAGCATGAAAAACAAACCGAGCTGAGTCATCCGCATGCTCCTTCCTGTTCGAGCGCTTGGGCCGACCATTCTGGTTCCCGACCACAACCCAACGCCGTGCGAAAACCTTCCACATAATACGCGATTCTGGGCAGGTTTCATACCGCGATCATCAAGAATTCGAGTCGGCGAATCCGGGACGAGTACGCCCTCCTGGTCGGAATCCTCACACTTTGGCACAGGGAGTGCATTCTGAGAGAACAGACCCAAGGAGGCCCCATGAACAAGACCATCGCCACTCTGCTATCCGCCGTTTCCATTCTGTCACTCACCGCCTGTGAGGAGGCCTGCACCATGGAGGCTCGCCTCTCCGCTCGGGTCCACATCAGCGACGCGGACGGCGAGCCCATGGAAGGCCAAGTCCAGTTCGACGCCGGGGACGGACTCGTAGACTGCTACCAAATCGGCAGCATCATCGGGGACTACTCTTGCGCCTACGAAATCGGGGGGGATCTGGACATCCTGGTCTCCGCAGAGGGCTACCAGAACCACATAGAGACCGTGACCATTGACAGCGACGTATGCCACGTCATCACCCAAGAGCTGGACATCGAGCTCGTACCTGAAGTGCAGGAGTAGGCCAAGGAGGAGCCGATCCCACTGCTCCTTTTCGCCCTTTCTAACCCTCTGTGACCACTAAAAAGCTGGATACCCAGCTACACCCAAAGTCGGAGATTAAGTCATGAAGAAGCTCATCACCCTGTTAGCCCTGACCATTCCATTGACCGCATGCGAGCCAATCGAGCAGGCCTGTACCGACGATCTGCGCGTCTCTGTGAGCGTAGAGGTCGTCGACGAGGCTGGAGCCGACGTGTTGGATGCTGTGGTCCAGTTCGACGCGGGCAGCGGCCCCGAGGACTGCCAGAGCTACGACGGCGTGCATTCATGTGGCATGGAGATCGATGGCGAGCTCGACATCCTTGTGAGCGCTCCCGACTTTGAGGACCAAATCGTCTCCGTGATCGTGGAGAGAGACGCCTGCCACGTGATCAGCCAGGATTTGGTTGTCGACCTGCTGCAGCTGGCCCCATGAGACGCCTGTTGCCGGTCGCGCTGCTGGCCCTGTGCGCCTGCTCGGAGGACCTGCCTGGCGAGATCGACTGCACTGCGGATGCACGGGTCTCGGTGACAGTGGAGGTGCTCGACGAGGCGAGTGAAGACATCGCCGCCGAGGTCTTCTATGACGCTGGAGACGGCGAGCAGCCCTGTGAGGAGTGGGGCGACGGTGGCTATGCCTGCGGCTTTGAGGTAGGCGGCGATCTGCTGGTTCGCGCGCAGGCCGAAGGCTTTCAAGACGCCAGTGAGACAGTCTTTGTGGACAGCGATGCGTGCCATGTCATCGGGGAGTCCCTGGTGTTGGAGCTGGTCGCGGAGGAGCCTTGAGCTGCGCATGCTGACCTCGCAGGCTACACTTTCGTAACTTGTGAGGTCACATGATCACCAAAGCCGTCCTTCCAGTTGCTGGTCTGGGGACCCGCTTCCTCCCAATCACCAAGAGCGTGCCCAAGGAGATGCTGCCCGTCGTGGACCGACCGGGTCTGGAGTACATCGTGGCCGAGGCAGTGGACGCCGGACTCACGGAGCTGATCTTCGTCACCGGTGCTGGAAAGGGCGCGATCGAGGACTACTTTCACCGCGACTATTTCCTGGAGTCTCAGCTCGAGGCCGCCGGCAAGGCCGACTACCTCAAGGAAGTACAGCGGGTCGGGAAGCTGGCCAAGGTGATCTCAGTGCGCCAACAGGAGCGCCTGGGGCTTGGGCATGCCGTGTACCAAGCAACCGGCATTGTCTCCCCAAACGAGGACTTTGCGGTGCTTCTCGGCGACGACGTCATCGACTCCAAGACCCCCGCCATCGGGCAGCTCATGGCCGTGCAGGCCGAGCGTGGTGGCTGCTGCGTGGCTCTGATGGATGTGCCCCGGGAGCAGACCGACCGCTACGGCATCTGTGATGGCAAGATGGTCTCCCCCGGCCTGATGCACGTCTCCGGCATGATCGAGAAGCCCGAGCCAGCGGAAGCGCCCAGCACCTACTCCATCGTTGGCCGCTACGTGCTGCCCGGCGAGATCCTCAAGATCCTGGAGACCACCCCGCGCGGCCGCGGTGGTGAGATCCAGCTCACGGACGCCTTGGCGGTGCTGGCCGGACGCGGACAGGCGTGGGGACTGGAGTTCGAGGGCGCCCGCTTTGACACGGGCAACACCTTGGGCCTGATGCGGGCCAGCATCCACTTCGCGCTCAAGCGGCCGGAGCTCGCCGATGGCATGCGCGGAATCCTGTCTGAGTTCAGCTAAAGCTCCCGCCAGAGCCCAGCGCGATAAGCCCCCGGCTGTGACCACCTACTGCCAGGTGGCCGTGGCCCTTCCGGTACACGAGCCCTTCACCTACTCGGTTCCCCCTGCTCTGCTGGGTGTTCTGGGCATGGGCCACGCCGTCCTGGTGCCCTTCGGTCCACGCAAGATCACCGGCTACGTGCTGGCTACCGGCCCATCGGTGCCGCCTCCTCCGAAAGGAAAGGCGCGTCCGGTAGAGCGGCTGTTGGATCCGCAGCCGGCATTCGATGCGACCCAGCTGTCCTTCTTCCGCTGGATCGCCGACTACTACCGCTCCG
>JBLHMA010000536.1:0-3592 GCA_047621545.1 Cognaticolwellia sp.
CGCAACAGCTCGCCGGAGCTGGACGCCTTGGGCGTTCAAGTCCAGGTCGGTCTGGATGTAGCTGACGCGGACAGCATCGAAGGCCTGCTGGAGTCCCTCAATGGCGTGAAGCTGGACTGGCTGCTCAACAACGCCGGGACGATGGAGCGAACGTTCCTGGGCAACATGAACTTCGAGAGCGCAATGCGGCAGTTCACGGTCAACGCTCTGGGGCCGCTGCGCGTGACCGAGGCCATGCTTCCCCAGCTCAAAGCGGGCTCCAAGGTGGGCATAGTGACCTCACGCATGGGATCGATCTCCGACAACACCTCCGGCGGCCAGTACGGCTACCGCATGAGCAAGGCTGCGGTGAACGCCGCAGGCGTGAGCCTGGCGCGGGACCTGCTCCCTCAGAAGATCGCCGTAGCGCTGCTACACCCCGGCTACGTGCAGACAGACATGACCGATCGGCGCGGGAACGTGAGCCCAGCGGCGTCCGCCAAGGGCCTGATCGAGCGGATGGACGCGCTGACCCTGGAGAAGAGCGGCAGTTTTTGGCACGCCGACGGGCAAGAGCTTCCCTGGTGAACAGAACGCGTCTCCAGATGCACTGAAAGCCAACCGGGTTGAGCAGCGTTGCCTTCCTGACAGGAGGCTGCAGTGTTTCAGGCGATTCGAGAAGACAGGACCATCAACCATCGGCGGCAGGCAGGGGCTGCGATGCTGTCCTTTCTGGGGCTGGTCAGCTTGGCTGGGGTGTCGCTGCTGAGCGGGGGCCAGCTGGTGGAAGAGCTGGACGCAGAGCACGTGAGCCTGGTGTTCACGGAGTTCGACGACATGGCCCCGCCGCCTCCACCCAAGGGGGTTGAGAATGGCGCCGCGCAGGAGACCGAGCCGGAGACTCAGGTTGAGCCGGAACCGGAACCTCAGGCTGAGCCGGATCCGGAGGTTGACCCTGACCCGGAGCCCGATCCAGCGCCCGTCGTAGCGGACCTGACAGGTCCCGCCGGTGACCCGGACGGCCACGAACTGGGTGTAGAGGGCGGTGATTCGATCAAGGGCAAACCGGGCGGCCAGATCGGTGGAACCGGAGCGTCAACGGTGCCTGGTGGCACAGGCGTAAAGACGGTGTCGGCCAGTCAGGTGAGGGCCCGGCGGCAGGTGGCCCCGGTCTACCCTGCGGCGGCCAAGGAGCTTGGGCTGGAAGGGAGCTGCAGCCTGCGCTTTCAGGTGGACGCCAAGGGCCGAGTGAGCTCGGTGAACGTGGTGAGCTGTCCGACCGCCTTTCAGAGTGCGGCACTCACGGCAGCGCAGAAGTGGACTTTCTACCCCTACAAAGACAGCTCTGGTGCCAAGCATGCGGCGAGCTTTGTGCTGAGGTTGGAGTTCAGGTTGGACTAGAGGTCGGCCGTTTTTCGGTCGACTGGCTCGCCTGGGTCCACCCAGGGCCCCTCACGAATCTCAAAACGCCCAAAGTCGTAGGGGTCCCCCGCGGCCTTCTCCACCCGCACGATGGTCTCCCGCTTTCCCTGCTGCGTGAGGGTGTGTGCCCGGTGGTAGCAGAAAGGATTGTTCCCGCGCTTGCCCAGGGTGCAGTGGGTGGTGAAGCTGCAGCCCGCCATGCAGGTCTCGGCGTACTCACAGGTCTTGCAGAAGCCCCAGAGCTCCTCCGTGGTCCGAGAGCGCACAAACTGAAGCTCAGGCGCGTTCTGCCAGATCTCATCGATGCTCAAGTCCCGAACATTTCCAACCACATAGGGAGCCGTGGGCAAGCTTGGACAGCCCTTGATGGTGCCGTCGGACTCGATCCCCAAGGTGAAGTTGCCCGCCTGACAGCCCTGCCACCAGCGGGCGTTGCCGCCGGGGTTCGAGCGCAGCAGGACCTCGTGGGGGCCGTAGTAGCCCAGGTTGTTAGAGATCAAGACGTTGAAGATCTCGCTGGGCTTCTGGCCCGCGGCCTGGGCCTGCTTGGCGTAGTGCACCTGGATCTCGGCCAACGTGTCGATGACCTGGAGCATGCGCCAGGGCCGCAGGATCCACTCGGGACGGTCTGCAGCGCGGCCCATGGGAACCGTCATCTGACAGCGCCAGATCCGCACCCCGTGCTCCTCGAGCACCGCTGGGGTCTCCCAGAGCAGGGCGGCATTGAGCTCATTGACCTGGGAGTTTGCGGTGATGATCATCCCAGCCTGGCGGGCGTTGCCCAGGGCCTGGAGCGCCGCCTGCTGAGAGCCGGGCGCGTTGCGCAGGGTGTTGTGGGCGTCTGCCGGACCATCCACGCTGACCCCGATGGCCGACATGCCGGCGGCCTTGAGTTCTTTGGCCATGGCCAGGGTGAACCCACGCCCACCAGTTGGTACTCAATCCTGAACGAGCACAGGATGTCGCTGCGCAGCTCCCCAGGGGTCACTGCCGGAGCCGGCCAGCCAACTGGCACTCAGCTGGGTCAAGCTTGCTCCCTCGATCAGGACGGATACCTCAGTCCCCTGAGGTGAACACGTGACTGCATTCGATGGACCTGGACCCTTTGATGGGGATGCCGCCTACAACTACATAAATGGACTTCTCGACGTTCCCGCCGAACTACGAATCGCCATCGTTGGTGCATTCAGCGACGTAGCCGCTGGGGGAGTCGCGGCTCGAATGCCAGAGGCCTATCGGAAGATGCTCGGCCCCTCATCCGCCGCCTACATCGATGTCGACGATGGGGTCTGGGCCTGGGCTGCCGCAGAGATGCTTGCCATCGCTCTTGGCTTCCCCACCGAGACACCCGTTCCCGAACAGGTCGCGCGCGCCGCACGGGCCATCAAGGACCCGGAAGACATGGCCGCAAGCGCAGCTGTTGCCCTAAAAGTCGTGTGCAATCCCGGTTCATCTGAGCTCGCATCTCTACTCTCCGGCCCTGGCGGAATCGAAGCGCTTCAGCGGATGCAGCGTCTCAGCGCCGCACTCTCAAGCCTGGAATAGCCAATCGCAACGAGCGGAATCGTTGAGGAGGCCGCTGGTCTTCAGTCCAAGCAGACCCACCAACCCACACCCAGCCACGAGAGGGGGGGCCGAAGGGCTGGGGGGAACCTCCCCCAAAAGAAACTGAGGTTGCAGCGCCGCAAGCGGCGCTTCTAACCTCAATCGACCTGTATCAGCTCTCCAAAGCCCTCAAACTCCTCACGGAAGAGTGCCTCGACGCCCATCTTCATGGTCATAATCGAGCTGGGGCAGGTCGAGCAGGCGCCGACCAGGCGGACATGAATGTCCATGCCGTCCACCTTGATGAGGCTGATGTCACCGCCGTCGGACTGAAGAGCGGGGCGAACCATGTCGTCGAGCAGCTCCTGAATCACGACGGGGTCAAGCGCAGGACCCGACTGGACATCGTCGGTGGGCTCAGCAAGGCCCTCCATCATCTCAATCAGCTCAGCCTTACGCACGCGAGAGGCCAGCTCAACGCCCTGGGACTCCAGCTCGGCACGCAGCTTCTTGACGGTCCAAGCACTGAAATCGATGGGCTCGGGGACCGCTTCGGCGACCGCTTCGGCGATCGGCGCGGCCGCTACTTCGGGCTCTGGAACAAGCGCCAACTCTGGAGCCTGCTCTGCTTCTTCCACCGGCTCAG
>JBLHMA010000537.1:0-3577 GCA_047621545.1 Cognaticolwellia sp.
CCCCGGCCAGCACACAACAGGGGCTGGTCTTCCCGTCGGCCTGGACGACCAGGTAATGCCACGCCTTTAGGCAGGGCGCGCCCTTGAGACCCGGCTCTGGACCGGCAGCCGGGGCAACTTGGCCTCGCTGAGGGAGCGCTGCTTGGGTGTAGTGCGAGAGGGTGCTGGCGAGCCCCAGGGACTCTGCCCGTGCCAGAGCGATCCTGGCCACCTGAACCAGCTCCGCCTGCTCCTGGGGGTCCAGCTCCAGCTCTTTTTGTTCGGGCCGGTAGGCGATCAAGCCGTCCACATCCAAGCGGAAGCAGCCCAGGGCGTGGGCGAGCTCCACCAGCTCGGGCAGCTGGCGAAAGTTGAGCTTGGTGAGCACGGTGTGGATGGCCAAACGGGGGGTGCTCTGACCGGCCTGTTCGCGCGCGACCCGGAGCCGGCAGAGGTTGTGCACCGACTTTCTGAAAGCCCCAGCCTGGCCACGCAAGTCGTCGTGCACTTCGGCCGTTGCGCCATCGATGGAGACGTGAATCTCATCCCACCCGCTCTCGATGACCTGGGTGAGCAGAGAAGCCGGGAGGATGGTCCCGTTGGTGGTGAGCACCCCCTCCATGCCCAGCTCTTTGACGCGTTTCATGATGGCAGGAGTCAGGTCCCGGGCCACCAGTGGCTCCCCACCACCCAAGATAAACACCCGCTGAACCCCCATTTGCGCAGCTTCAGCGACAAGGTCAAGGTGGCGCTGGAGAGGGAGCTCATCCTGGCGTGGCTGGTGCCGCTCGGTCGTGTCGCAGAAGCGGCAGTCCAAGTTGCACTTGAGCGTTGGGTAGAGCTCCAGGGTCATGGGTCCCTGGGGCCCCTGGTGCGCCCATTCCCGGATGCGGGCGGCGATCGCGGCGGGGTCAGCCATGCAAGAGAGAGTACACCATCGATCAAGCAGGCACATGCTGGTACCATGGGCGCATGCTCACCCTGATTCTCCTCATGGCCTGCAACGACGACGCCCTCAACGGGGACTCCGGTTCCCTGGAAGTGTCCACCTACTGCGACAAACCCGTGCAAGCGGACACGGTCCAGGTGGAAGACGGCGATGGCGACGCCAGCTCAGGCGTGGTCTTGGGTCGCCTGCAAACCGGCGTGGTCACCAACGTCAACGACCCCCAGTTCGTCGGCTTTGTGGACTACCTGATCGAGAACCGAGACGTGGGCGGCGCTGCACAGCGCGGGCGCTCCGATGTGGACGGCAACTTCACAGAGCGCCTTGGAAGCGGCAACTGGCGCATCAAGCTGGGCGGCTACCAGTCCAGCTACTACTGCGCCAAGGAGTTCGATTTCTCGGTCCAGGCTGGCAAGACCCTCCGAGCCTGCGTAGACATGGGCTGCGCAGCCCCGTGAACGCGGTGCCTCCAGACCGGCTTCACGCCGCGCTCTCCGGCAGCTACTTGGTCCTAGAGCTCAGCAACCGTTGCTCGCTGGCCTGCGTGCACTGCTCTGTCGCCGAGGGAACGGCGCATCCCCACCACAAAGTCACGGGCCGCTTGGATCCGGAGCTGGCTTACGCCCTGTTCGATGACCTGGCGGAGACAGGAACCTGCTTTGACACGTTGATCCTGTTCTGGCTGGGGGAGCCCCTGCTGCACCCCCACTTCGGGCCGATCTACCGGGCCGCTCTGCGCGCCGCCCAACAACACGGCACATTCAACAAGGTGGAGGTGCACACCAACGCCACGCATTTGGACGCGCGCCGAATCCGGGGCGCATTGAACGCCAGCACGGTGCCCCAAGTGTGGCACTTCTCCTTGGATGCGGCCTCTCAGGAGACCTACACGCCCATCAAGGGCCGGGACCGTTTTGAGTTGGTCCAAGCCAACGTGGCCGACTTCATCGTGGCCCGGGCACAGCTCGGCGCCCCCTTCCCGCGCCCGGTCTTCCAGTTCATCGTGGGCTCCAACAACGTGCACGAGGTCGGTGCCTTTAGAGCGCACTGGGAGCAGGTCTGCAACCAAGCCGGAGTTCCCGTGCGCGCCGCCGCCCAGCATGTGCCTCCCGGCACCGATGCCGTGGTGTTCTTCCGGCAGCTGGACTGCCCCACCGCCGAGATGCAGGCCAGAGAGAACGCCGTGTTTCGCCAGGCCATGGCCGATCAGGGCTTGCCGCTCCCCCGCCAAGACAAGGCCCCCGTACAGGTGGCCGCCGAGAACCTCTCGCCATGCTCCGGCTACTGGAAGTCGCCTGTGATCGGATGGGATGGCCAGCTCACCGTCTGCACCCGGGACAACCGACTGGACAACAGCGTGGGGACCTTGGCTGAGAGCAGCTTCGGAGAGCTCTGGTACGGCGAGAAGCTGCAGGAGCGCCGGGAGCGTGTGGCCCAGGGGGACTACAGCCTGACCCCTCTCTGTACGACCTGTTTTATCCCCAAAAGCAGCAACCACAGCGACATCAACGCCGGAGAAATTGCGGCCTTCAACGCGAGGAAGCCATGAGTGCGCTGCGTCCCGGTGCAAGCCGAATCATCAACCGCGGCTTGGACGAGCTCAAGCTGCGTCGCGCCCCTGGCCGGCCCACCCAGATCCACCTCTCGGTCACCGACCGCTGCTTCCTTCCGTGCCTGCACTGCGACATCTGGAAGAACACCGACAAGGACCTGCCCACACACATCTGGACCACCACCCTGGACCGGATGGCCGAATGGGTTGGACCGGCCAGCGTGAACTTCGTAGGCGGAGAGCCCCTGCTGCGCAAAGACCTGGAGCTGCTCATGTCCCACGCCGTGCGCCTGGGGAACGAGGTCACCTTCAACACCAACGCCTGGCTGTTGACGGAGAAGAGGGCAGCCGCGATTGCCCAGACAGGAGCATCCGTCTGCTACATCAGCATGGACGGTTTCACGGCCAAGACCGTGGACCACAGCCGAGGCCGCGTTGGCTCGCACAAGAAGTGCATGGAGGCCTTTGATCTGATCGACCGGCACGCCTCCCCGCGGGTGGTGGTGACCTGCATCCTGAACAAGGAAAACGCCGCAGAGATCCCGGCCCTTCTGCGCTTCGTTCAAGAGCGTGGCTACCAGCTGGTGGTGCAGCCGCTGTACCAGAACTTCGGCAACAACAAATATGACCCGGACTGGTACAAGAGCAGCGTGCTCTGGCCCACCGAGCTGGGCCCCATCGACGCCGCCCTGGATCTGCTCATCGAAGAGCGCCGCCGCGGTGGCCCGGTGTGCAACGCAGTCGGCCAGCTCGAGACGATGCGCGGCTACTTCCGCGACCCGGTGACCTTCAACGGCCTGACCTGCAAGGCCGGCCACAGCGACATTAGCTTTGACCCCCAAGGGAATGTGCGGCTCTGCTACTTCCTGGAGCCGGTCGCGACGGTGTTCGACATGAGCCCTCTGGCCGTGGTCTGGGATGCGCCCAAGACGCTGCGGCGACGGTGGGAAGTGAGCCGCTGTGAGCGCAGCTGCAACCTGTTGAATTGCAACTTTGATCGGGCGGATTTGTAGTTCAGCTGCGGACAGAAAAAGCGTTGATGTCCTGGCCCTCCAAGATCGACTTGGGGTGCCCCTGCAGCGCCACCTGAACCATCGCCT
>JBLHMA010000538.1:0-3563 GCA_047621545.1 Cognaticolwellia sp.
CCCACAAGAGTAAAAAGTCCACCCTGAGCACCCTGGCTCTCGATGCCCAGCCCACCGCTGGTGCCCAGCTTGAGTCCCCTTCTCAGCCTGAGCCTGATCTGCCACAGGCCTCTGGTGCGACCAAGCTGACCTCGAATGTGCCACTGGAGACACCGGAGGAGTGGGTCCCGATTCCCAAGCACCTGGAGCTTGAGATCGACGCGGAACTCAGCCTCTCTATGACCGCCAAAGGACGTGAGATGGAGCTGAGCCTGGACGGGAGTGCGGAGGCCTTGGCGCCCCTGGAGGACATGGAAAAGGAGCTGCGGGAGAGCTTGAACCGCAACGGCTGGACCCTGCGTGAGTTCAGCACCCGGGAGCGCAGCCGCCAGGGTCTCAGTCAGGGACAGCGCCAAGACCCCACCCAGCCCAAGCGCACCAAGCCCAGCCAAGCCGCAAAGAGCGCTCCCAGAGCCCGACCTGTCCCTCGGGGCGCACACATCAATCGGGTGGCTTGATCGCCCCCTAAAGTTTCCGAGCCTCTGATCCGAGAGGCCCAGGACCAGGAGAATCCATGTCCCTCAGCGGAATCAGCGGCTTGGCCGACCAGAGCGCATTGGACGCGTCCGGTGTGACCACCTCGGGCAGCTCAGCGATGGGCCAGGAGACCTTCCTGAACCTGCTCACCACACAGATGCAGAACCAGGACCCCCTCTCGCCGATGGCGAACGAGGACTTCATTGCACAGCTGGCCACCTTCTCCAGCCTGGAGCAGTTGATGGACATCGGGGACGCCATGAAGGCCAACACCCTGAGCATGGCCAACCTGAGCAACACGACCATGGCCAGCCTGGTCGGCAAGCACGTCGTAGCCATCGGAGACACCTTCCCCAGAGCGGAAGGCGAGACGGGCGACACCGTACTGCACTACGACTCGCCCCAGGCCGCCTCCGCTACGCTGAACATCTACGACGAGGACGGCAAAGTCGTCTGGTCCGAGCCCGTCAGCCTCCAGGCCGGCGAGGAGACCCTAAAATGGGACGGGAAGGATCTGTCCGGGCAACTCGTCGAGCCGGGCGACTACCGCTTTGAGCTGACTGCCACGGACAGCAGCGGCAATAATATCGAGATCAGTGAACGTGTCTCCGGCATGGTCGACTCCATGGACTACAGCACGGGCAGCCCCCAGCCCACGGTAAACGGCGTGGCCGTGAGCCTCTCGGACCTGATCCGCCTGACGGCAGGTGAGGAGGGAGCGTGAGCCTTGATGCCCTGTATAGCCAGCTGATTCAGGGGCCCAGTCCGGCGCGGGCCGCTGATCCACTGCGTCGGCCGGCGAGCAGCACGGACTTTGCCAGTGAACTGGACAAGCTCCTGGCCACCCCCGAGGCCACGGCTCCGACTACCGCCAGCGCGCCGGTGCACTTCAGCAAGCATGCAAAAGCACGCCTGCAGTCCAGGGGCATTGAGCTCCAGGACAGCGATCTGGAGCGCATCTCGAAAGCGGTGGACCAGCTGGAGCTCAAGGGGGCCAAGGAGTCCCTGGTACTTCTTGATGAGACCGCCCTCATCGTCGGAGTCCCAAAGCGAACGGTCATCACAGCGATGAGCCGCGATGAGGCTCTTGGGAACCTGTTCACGGGCATAGACTCCGCAGTGCTCGCCGCCTAACTGCCGAGCAAGCAGACCACGGTGGGGTCTACGTGATCTACACTACCCAGCCCTATATGCTGAGGTGAACGTGGCGGACCCCAAGACCTTGACCAAGACCTCCATGGACGAGGCAGTCGACGCGCTGCTGCAGTCCAGGCCACGCGAGCTGGACAGTCTGGAGGGCCTGCTCCGCAAGCTCTCGCCAGAAGACCAAGCCCAGGCCTTCCGCATCCTGTACGGCGAGCAGCCAGACACACTTGCTGTCACCGCGGAGCTGCGGGCCTACTGCGACCACCACGACTTTGAGCTGCAGGCTTACAAGTTCCACGCGGACGTTGAGCAGCGCCGCGCCGCCCGGATTGTTCGGGTGGGGGTCATCCAGAACCAGATCGTGCTGCCAACCACCGACCCCGTGGAGGCGCAGTACCAAGCTCTGGCGGACCGCATAGAGATCATCATCGAGGCGGCCGCTCAGATGGGCGTGAATGTGCTGGGGTTGCAAGAAGCATGGACCATGCCCTTCGCCTTCTGCACACGTGAGAAGCAGCCTTGGTTGGAGTTCGCGGAGCCCATCGACGGCCCCAGCACCCAGCTCCTGCAAAAGCTGGCCAAGCGCCACAACATGGTGATTGTCAGCCCCATCCTAGAGCGCGACGAGACCCATGGCGGCACCCTGCACAACACCGCAGTGGTCATTGGCAACCGCGGCAACATCGTGGGCAGCCACCGTAAGAACCACATCCCCCGGGTCGGCGACTTTAATGAGTCCACCTACTACATGGAGGGGGACACCGGACATCCGGTGTTCGAGACCGAGTTCGGACGGGTCGCCATAAACATCTGCTACGGCCGGCACCACCCGCTGAACTGGCTGATGTTCGGCATGAACGGCGCCGAGATCGTGTTCAACCCCTCCGCCACCGTCGGGGCGCTCTCCGAGCCGCTCTGGCCGGTAGAGGCGCGCTGCGCGGCCATCGCGAACAACTACTTCGTCGCCGGCATCAACCGCGTGGGCACCGAGGCCTTCCCAAACGCGTTCACCAGCGGCGACGGCAAGGCCCCCAAGAGCGAGTTCGGCCATTTCTACGGCTCCTCCTACGTGGCCGCGCCCAACGGCGGTCGCACCCCCGGACTATCCCGCGTCCGCGACGGCCTTCTGGTCACCGAGATCGACTTGAACCACGGCCGCCAGGTCAAGGACAAGTGGGGCTTCCGGATGACCGGGCGAATCCCGGAGTACGCCGCGGCGCTGAACCGCGCCGCGCAGCCCGACTTCAAGCCGCAGATCATCAAGGACACGGGCGAGTAGGCCGGTCCCAAGCCAAACAGATTCGGCGGGCCCAAGCCCGCACAGAGGGTGAGTAATGTCCATCTTGATCCGTGGCGGCACTGTCGTCACAGCTGAAGCCGAATACCGGGCCGACGTACTCATCGAAGGCGAGACCATCGCCGCGGTGGGCCCCGACCTGCAGGCGCCAGAAGGAGCACGCGTCATCGACGCCACCGGCTCCTATGTCATCCCCGGCGGCATCGACCCGCACACCCACTTCGAGTTGCCTTTTATGGGCACGGTGGCCAGCGAGGACTTCTTCACCGGAACCAGCGCAGCGGCGGCAGGCGGAACCACCACCTGCATCGACTTTGTCATTCCAGGCCCCCAGCAGTCCATGATGGAGGCTTTCCAAAACTGGAAGGGCTGGGCGGAGAAGGCGGCGTGCGACTACTCCTTCCACGTCGCCGTGACCTGGTGGGATGACTCCGTTCAGCAGGACATGAAGACCCTGGCGACCGAACACGGAGTCAACAGCTTCAAACACTTCATGGCCTACAAGAACGCCATCATGTGCGACGACGAGACGCTGGTGAACAGCTTCCGTACGGCCAAGGATCTGGGCGCGCTCTGCACCATCCACGCAGAGAACGGTGAGCTG
>JBLHMA010000539.1:0-3549 GCA_047621545.1 Cognaticolwellia sp.
GGACGAATCAGACCCATCGGGATGACTGTGGCCTACCCCAGTGACCAAGTACGGAGCGAGGTGGCTTTTATCGCCTACCACCTCCACTGGAGCTTGGCCGAAATCCTGGAATTACCACACCGGGAACGCGTTGAGTGGGTAGGTCAAGTCAGTACAATAAATCGGCGTGTTTTGAATTCGGAGAGGTAGAACAGCGTGACTCCCCAACTGCCAGCGATCCCCCAACGGGTCAGCGTAGCGGTCGGTAGTGTGCACTCGGGGCAACACAACCCCGGTGCAGCCCCCCTGCTTTTGGTTGGGATTGCCCCGCCGGACTACCCTTCTTTGGCCCAGTTGTACCCGCAGAATCTACTTCGTGCGACCAAGGCGGGAACCCGCCTTGGTGCCGAGCACATTCGGCTTGGCACAGCCAGCAGCGCCCGATTCCTCCCTGGATTGGACGGTTCTGCGCCTTCAAGAATCAAGGACAGCGTTCAGCTTGCGCTGGCTGGTGGCGCTCCCCAGGTCGACGTCCTTCTTGCTCGTATTCCGGGGCTTATGCCTTGGGAGATGGACGACGACGACTTCCAGTCGACCATCGACAGCATGCTCTACCACCAGCCTGGCGCAGTGTTGGTCTTCCCTGACCTGGGCGGTCCGTGCTCCGTTGGTCCTGGCACGGACCAGGGCATCGTGACGCGGCTCAAGCGCATGGTGCTAGCCACCCGGAAGCTCTCCGCCAGTTGGCCGGAACGATATCAAGTGGCATGCATTGACCTGCCCCAAGCTCCCCCGGACGAGCTTCGAGCCGCTATGACCCGACTCATCGGAATCGATGCAGCCCTGGTGGCTTGGGAAGGAGCTCCACATAGACTTCAGGCTCATGGATGGCGTTCTGGCGCCGCGCTGGTCGGCAGCGCCTTAGCGGCTAGCCGCAATCAGATGAGCGCCCCCCTCATGGGGCGCCGCCTCGCTCTGCCTGGAGGCCGCAGGGTCCAGGTGGCAGAGCGCATGGTTCAGTTGCGGCTGACGCGTGAACAGCAGCAGCGCGACCCCCTACAAGATTTTCAGGTTCGTCTTTCGATCCGTCGCGGCAGCGAACACGCCAACATCGAGAGCGAGGGCAGCTTCCGCCGCCCCCTCGGTGAGTGGCCCTTGCCCTGCCTCCGAACCGTAAAGACAATCAACCAGCGTGTGCAGCAGTCGGCGGAGCAACTGGTCTTCCGAAGTGCGGACGCGACCCATGCCATCGCCCTCCAGACCGCTCTTCAAGAAGCCCTGTTGCCCTTTGTGCGCAGCGGCATCATCGAGCCTGGTCCAGGAGGAGGTCCTCCCGAGATCGAAGCCCAAGCCGACGCAAACCCACTGTCCCCGAGTTTAGGCGCAAAGATTAGCCTACGCTTGGTGCCGTGGCAGCGAGCAGTAAAGGTGAACGTCTCACTCAAGCCGGGCGAATCGCCCGATGTAGAGGTGTCCTGATGGCCGATATGTCCAACCCGGAGTGGTCCTCCGTTAACGAGCTCATTGAAGCCTTGGTCGGTGACCAAGTAGGCAGTGAGAAGCGGGAGATGACCGATGAAGAGAAACAGCGAGTAGCAGACATCGTGAATGCGATGCTGCCCCATGCACAGGAGCTCGAAACCTCCGCAGTGATGGGTGCCATCGAAGAGGCAGAAACAGCGGAGCTCGAAGCGCGCGCCATTGGTACGACCGATTGGGGTGCGGTCGACACTGAACTCGCCACCCTAGCCGAAGCCGGCGAGGTGACCGAAGCAGAGGCAACTCCGCTGACGCCAAGGGCGCGCGGAAGTGTTGGCGTGACGGATTTCCTGGCCAAGATCTTTCCGATCCATCCAGGGTACAACTTCCACGTTCTTCTGGGCATCAACCCAATCGGGGAGTTCTCTGCCGTCTCAGGCATCGAGGTTACCCACACCCCCTTCGAGTACCAAGAAGGGGGCAAAAACGATGGTCCTCACATGCTGATGGACAAGCATGGCTACGGAAAGGTCACGCTCAAGTCCGGCCTGATCTGGGATGTCCAGTTCTCCATGTGGATGAACTCCTTCAAGCCCGGCACAAAGTTCAAGAAGACCGTGACGGTCATCCACTTGGACCGGGAGCACATTCCTATTCGGATCTACCGAATGGGAGGCGCTGTGCCAGTGAGCTGGAAGGCTCCCAACATGGACAGTATGAGCAGTGCTGTCTCCGTCGACGAGCTGACCTTCAGCTTTGAGTCCCTCACAACCATTCCAGTGCCGCCCATCGGCGCATTGTTTTAGGAGTCAAACATGGGTATCTTCGGCGGCGGAACCGCATCAGTCAAGGCAACGATCCATTGTCTGGACAACGCTGATTGGAGCGTCGCGGCACAATTCAATCCGACCAGTTTCAAGTACACCAGGGCCACTGAGTGGACCCTGGAGCAGAGCATTGGTTTCAGCCACGCCTGGCAGCGTATGGCCTTCAAGACCGGCAAGATCGACGAGCTGGACGTCACGCTTCTCTTTGATGAGAGCGAGGATACCAGCGCGACAACCGCAGGCGACTTTATTCCGAACTTGGCAGCCCTTGCTCCGCCGTCCATGCAAGGCGCCCTGCCCGCGTCGATGCAGGCGGAGCCAACCAAGGATGACGCCCTGAAATTGGTCGGCATGCTCCACAACCTCACCCTCCCGGTCAACTTCGGCGACGCAGCTAAGCCCCAAATTCGCCCTCCGGCTGTGGCATTCGTTTGGGGCAAGTTCGAGTTCCAAGGGTTCATCACCAGCTTGTCCAACGAGGTCCTTCTCTTTGACGAGGCAGGTGGAGCCCGTCGAGTCAAGAGCACTCTGAAGTTTCAGGGACATGCCATGGGTCGAGCTGAGACTATCGACGACCTTATGGACGCGACCTACACGGCTCCTGTCGAGACGGCCGGAGGCGGAATCTCCGCTGCCACCGCTGGCGATCGCGAGGGTATTCTCGCTGACCTGCTGAAGTAGGAGTTTCCCATGCCTACATCTGCAGTTCCCCCGTGGTTCGAGCTGAAATTGGCCGATGAGGCACTTACTGCCGTCGTCCTTCCTCACCTGAACCGCGTAGAAATGAGCGAAGCCGTCTCAACATTGGATTCGATCACCATCGAATTCTCTGTCCCGATGACTGCTGCCCGGTACACCCTAATCGACCTGATGAAAGCCGTTCCCGGTAAAAACTACAGCTTCAAGTGTGGCTCCGCGGGCAAGGAGTCCAAGGAGTACACCGGCGTAATCATGACTGTGAGCTACAGCTTGAGCCGGGACGCAATGCTGAAGATCACGCTGACAGGAGTCGATGAACTCGTCAAGCTCAGGAACGCCCGGCTACCCCAGGCTGAGGGATGGGAGACTCTCGAAGCGGCCTTGGATAAAATGGCCAAAGATGCTGGGTTCAAGGGTGGCGTCGAATTGGTGGATTTCCAAGCGACCGAGAAGCCCATCTTCCAAGAGGGCCAAGAAGATCTAAAGTTCATCTCTGACTTTGCGAAAGCCAATGGGTTTTCAGTACGTGTCGCTGACACAAAGCTGAAGTTCATACCGGTTGCGT
>JBLHMA010000540.1:0-3527 GCA_047621545.1 Cognaticolwellia sp.
CGCGGACCGACGACAAGCAATCCAATAAAAACTGCTCTTCATCCTTGGCAATGATGCAAAGACTCAGACTCGGCATGGAGGCCTCCAGAGCCCCCGCATCGGTCACAGCGGCCCCAACTTTAGCTCAGAGGCCAAGATCCCCACGTATCCAAGCGACCCGCTCCTCAAGTCCAGCCACCAGGGGCGGGAGCCAGAGAACCTTGTGCGCAGGCAACTCCCGATGAACCATGCCTTCGACCAGTGCCTGAAAACCACGCTGCATCCATGAATTCGGACTACGAATTCCATCCTCTACCAAGGGCAGCGCCCCCCAGGGAAGGACCACTGTGCGCGTGTAGCGTCGCGCATGTGCGATGCAGTCCTGAAGAAACTCTGCGGTCTCATCTTGGGGCCCAGTAAAGCCATAGTGCAGGTAAAAGGAAGCGTAGTCCATCGCACCCCGGTCCGAGACAAAGCCGCCATGACTCTGCACTGCGCCGGCCTCTAGCTCCAGCTGCTCTTCCCAAAGACAGTGAACCAGGGCGCGGAGCTCCTCTCGGCTCAGACGGTGCAGCATCAAGCCATCCTCCAAGCGCTTGCGCATGCCCTCGGGGATGAAGGGAAGGCCTAAGTCCTTGGCCAGGGCCGCACCCAAGGTGCTCTTCCCAACGCCCGCCGATCCAGAGAGCGCCACCTGCAGCCCCTGGGCCTTCTCTCGCAGCCGAGGTCTGGCTGCCCTCTCCCCCAAGACGTTCACCACCGCGCCGCTGTCCGCCAACAGCAGGTGGGTATAGCTGCCACGGGCGGGGGCAAAGCGCAGGGCCTGGTCCAAGGGGTGGTTGAGCAGCTTGCAGAGAAGAACGCGAATCACACCGGCGTGGCCCGCGATCCACCATTGTCCCCCTTGAAGCGTCGGCCACTGGGCCTGCCACCAGGCCTCTACGCGCTCCGAGAGGTCCTGCAGGCTCTCCCCGCCCGGCGGGCGGGCGCCAACGTAGTCGTCCCAATAATCTTGGATGGCCTGTGGCTGCTCCTGGGAGAGGGCCCCCCAGGCACGGCCCTCCCAACGACCCATCGACTGCTCGCGCAAAGCCGGAAAGGTCTGGAGATCCAAGCCCCGCGCTTGGGCCAAGGTCTGCCCCAACGCCACGCAGCGCACAAGGTCGGAGCTGAGAACGCCGTGGGGCGCAGGAAGCGTCGCCGCCAATGCAGCCTGAGCCAAGTGCTGGGCTCGGCCCAAGGGGCTCAGCGGCAGGTCAAGATGTCCATAGGCTTGGCGCACCCCACCCGTATCCACTGCCCCGTGGCGAAAGAGGTGCAGTTCAGTGACCACCCGACTGGGCAGCTCAGAGGTCGTCACAGGGTCGAATTCCATGCCTGCAGTATCCTTCGCCCATGTTGACCCTGCTGCCATTGCTTCTCGCCTGTACCCCTAAATCGCCAACCGTCGTGCTGATCAGCATGGACACCACACGGGCGGATGCCCTGAGTGTTTACGGCGGGCCGGCGCAGACACCCGCACTTCAGCGTCTGGCGGACCGAGGGCTGGTGGCGGAGTGGGGGCTGAGCCAAAGCGCGACCACACTGGCCTCGCATACGGCGGTCTTCTCGGGCCTGGACCCGCACCGGTCCGGCATTGTGCGCAACGGCTACCCCTTGGCGGAGGGCTATCCACTGCTTCAGGAGCGCTTTCAAGACAAAGGCTGGGACAGCATCGCCGTTGTAGGCAGCACGGCGCTGGAGCCAGACATGGGCTTAAAGCGTGGCTTTCGAGTCTACGAGGACCACGGCCTACGGGCGGTCGACAAGCGCTACGAGGTGGGTGCAGACCAAGTCACCCAGGCAGCATTGAAGCACCTGGATGCCCAAGACAAGCCACAGCCTACTCTGCTCTTCGTGCACTACTACGACCCACACACGCCTTGGAATTCCGGTCCTGCCGAGCGCCAAGCCGAACGCTGCGAAAGCCGCCCCAGTGCCCTGGTCGGCGGCGACCAACAGACCGCATTGAACCTCAGCGACCCGAACTTTTTGGGACAGCTAAAGGCCAACGATGTGCAGGCCGCCTGGTGTCTATACGAGGCGGAGATCGAATGGACCGACCAACAGATCGGCTTGCTCTTGGATGGCCTGGAAGAGCGTGGACGCCTCAAAGATGCCCTGATCATCGTCTTCTCCGATCACGGGGAGCACATGGGCAGTCCAAACGGCTCACCCTTCGGACATGGTCCCGACGTGGATCCAGACATCATCCATGTTCCGCTGATCTTCGCTGGGACGGGGCGATTCAAGGGACTGCGGGGGCGACTGGATCGACAGATCCGTCTCATGGATCTGGGTCCGACCATTCTGGGCCTGCTCCAGTGGCCACATACTCTGGGCGACGGCGAGGACACCAGTCCGATTCTGCGAGGGGAGACCACATGGGAGGCACCTCCAAGCTTCGCCGAAGCCACTCAACCCGCCGAACTCCAGCACACTAAAGGCTGGAACAACCTTCTCTTCCAGCGTTCCGTCACCCACAGCGGCTTTAGCTACGTACGCACGCCCTACCTCTACTCCCACGAGCTCTTTGCCCTGGCAGCCCCCGTGCGCCTCATCGAAGATGCCCAGCGCATGAACAGTATGAACGCCCAGATCACCGCATGGGATGCCCAGGCCCCCGCCTTCCGCCCCTGGCAGCCCACCCAACAAACGGTAGAGGCCCTCCGCGCCTTGGGGTACCTGGAGTAGGTTCAACCCGCTTTTTTCGAGCCCGCCTCCCCTTCAGGCAGAGGACGGAGCAGCTTGAGAAAGAGCAGGACGTGGCCCAAGAGTGCGCTGGTCACCAGAACCTGGGGCAGCCAGATGTAGGGGAAGGCGCCGATCCAGACGTTGTCAGGGGTGATCTGCTGGAAGGGGGTTGGCATGCTGAGCGCGGCCACGATGACCACGTTGAGCAGCAAGCCCAGCGACAGGCCGTTCCAGACCAAGAGAGCCCACTTGGGAAGCTGGGAAGAGAGCAGCGCGACCGGAATGGCGCTCAGTCCCACCAAGACATCCCAGTTCATGCCGGTCCAGGTCATCTGCGGGGGAGCAATCCCCTGAGCCACCGCTTCGTGAATCGCCAACTCAACCAGGATTCTGAAGCTCTGAAAGCCGATCAACCAAGCAATAGGCAAGCGCGTGAGCTGCCGACCTTGGCCGTTGAACCCCCAGACAAACACCGCCACGATTCCGAAGAGGAAGACTGGAAGCGCGCGGGGAAAGGGGTCGAAGACCATGAAGACGCCCCGCGATGCGAGACCGGCGGTCACAAGAGCCAGAGTGGCGCCAACTACGATGGGAGCGGCAGCCGGCGCGCCGACTTTGCGAAGGGAGAGCGCCCAGAAGCAAAGCATCACGAGACAGAGCACGACAAAGGACGCGGGCAAAGCAATGGACGGCATGCTAACTCTCCCTAAATTCAGAACAGCGTGATTAGAATCTCCACCACCTGCTATCTAAAAGTAAAGTGAAGCGCTACCAACAATACTGTGGACTCGCAAAGGCCTTGGACGTCGTCGGCG
>JBLHMA010000541.1:0-3526 GCA_047621545.1 Cognaticolwellia sp.
CGACCACTTGGCATTCGGTGACCACCAAGTCGTGTCCACAGCAGTCAAGAGCATAGCCAGGGGCGACGCTAAAGTTCTGCGAACGCGCATCCCAGTCCGCTCGCAGACCCCAGACCACGCCCTCCCCAAGGGCCCGGTTGGTGAGTTGGCGCTTGCTCTGCCAGAAGGCCTGTTCCGTGAACAAGTCGCTCTGGGTGAGCACCATGCCGTCGTAAAAACGGGTGCGCTCCAGGCCCCCGTCAAATCCTTCGGTGCATGGCCACTGGATCGCGCCCCCCGCGTTGCAAGAGCAAGCGGAGTGGGACCCTCTGGATTGGGTGGTCTTGGTGCCACCACAGCTTCGGCAGGCCATCAGGACACCTCTACAGCAAAGTCACAGTTGGCGGTCTCAGGGAGACAGTTCGGGGCCTCTGGCGGGCAGAGCGCCACAGCGATGCAGCGCAACAGGGAGCAAACGAATTCCATCAGGCAGTCCAGGAGTTCGTCCATGATCTGCTGGTTCTCAAAGATGGAGCGATCGAACTTGCCATCCACGCAGACCAAGCCGAGCACACACCAGACCAGGTCGCAAAAGGCCACACGGACGCAGTCCAGGATGCGGTCCATCAGGGTCTCAGGCTTTGCAGCCTGGAGGGGCTCTTCTTTGGCAATCTCGCTCATCTCGGATTGCTGCTTGTCGGGTGCACTGAGGGCCAGGACCTGCATTT
Organism: Cognaticolwellia sp.; assembly: GCA_047621545.1. GTDB lineage: Bacteria > Myxococcota_A > UBA796 > UBA796 > CAJQPC01 > CAJQPC01. The sequence goes on from JBLHMA010000541.1 coordinate 708, forward strand.
GAGGCTCCGGACCGCCCTGCCGGTTCAGCGGCACTGGCGCAGCTTCGCCATACATCGCCAAGCGCTTGAGAGTTGGCGTGGTCGCCGCAGGAACCGAGATACTCCTCAGATCCACTTCATCCACGACGAGCCCCGAGTGCATACGGGCCGACATGTACTCCAGGCGCGCCCGCTCCAGGGACATGCGCTCCTTCTCCAATTCGGTCTCCATCCGTGCGATTTCAAGGTGCCGCCGGGTTTCTGCGGACTCTTGATCCACAACACCAAAGGCCGACATCAGCTCGCCCACAAAGGACACCGAGGGCTCGGGCCAGAGACCGCTCTTTGGGTCACGCACCAGCTCCTTCTCCGGTCGCGTATCGCCCGAAATGCGCCAAGCTCTCAGGGCGCCTTGAGTCTCCGCGACGAACTTGCCAGCCGCATCGGCCATCACCTCCCGCTCCTTGTCGCGCAGCTCGACGGACTCCTCTTCTCCGTCCTGTCCCTTCGAGGAAACACGGGTGTAAAAGGTCGCCAACGGCAACAACAGGCCACGAACGGCTCGGGTGCTAATGGTTGGGCGTTGCTTTTCTTCTTTCACGCGGACCTCCCGTGGTCGACCGCTCGGGTCAAAATCAAGCCCTCAGGGCCCGACCCCAGCTCGAAGAAGATGTCCCGGTGCACCAGGGCAAAGCCTTCAGTGACCACCGTGCGCTGGTGCCCTACGCGAAGCTGAAACCGGCCCTCCTTCAGGAAGGCTCTGGGGGAGTTGACCTCCACCGTTAGGAAAGGCCCACGCTCATCCTCCGACTGGGTCACCCCAAGGCGAGCCTCGACCCAAGCACTGCGACCACCCAGTCGCCGAAGCTCTACGGCCCCTGCGTTTAGGGTTGCAGCCTCGATGGGCTCGGCCAAGTCCATGCGCAGGCTGGGAGTCTCATCGGTCAGCAAGCTGAGGGGAAGTTCCGAGGCCTCGGACGCGGCGGCAGCACTGACCTCGACTGCGGAACCCTCTACAAGCCGCTGCAATAGAAGACGTTGTAGGGCCGCGGTGGACAACAAAAAGGAAGACGGTCCACTCCAAGTCCCTGCTTCCGTCAGTGCCCTAGGCAGGCCTTCTTCGTCCAGCACAAGTCCCAAGCATCCAAGCAAAATCCAATCAGGCTCCCTGGCCTCTGCACAGCCCTCGGACACCGCATGGCCCAGAGCGGCGTGCAGCTCTTCTGCTGTGCTGGACTCGCTCAAAGCCTGATCTAGCAGCTCTGGCGACGGATGGACCAGCGCAGCGTCTAAGCCGACAGACTCCTCGGGCAGCAGCACCCTTAGCTCAAAGCCTTCCTGTACCCGGCCATACTCAAGCCCACCCGTGTCGCAGGTGTTGCAGGGGTCCCGGGGCGCCGCCTCTGGGGTGGTGGGGCACTCCCGATACCGCAGCGCGATGCACACAGGCAAAACGCCATCCACGACAGCACCGGTGGGCGGAAAGGCCTCTCCGCTTCCTTCCAGCTCCTCGGCCGCCCGACGAAACCAAGCGCTCAGGTCGATGCATTGATCGTGGCTGACCAGTACCTCGTTACCGCAGCTGTCCAACGCAGCACCGCGCCCCACCCGAAGCACTGTGTTGTCTACGTCCAAGCTGTCGAAAGGGGCGATCCTTAAGCCACAGACCACCCCGCTGCCGTGAAGATGGCGGTTGTGAAATCGCATCTTGCCGTGGTGATAGGCCTGCTCATCTCGTAGGTCGGCCACCCCAAGGCGCTTTCCAAAGAAGTAGCGCAGCCGCACGAAAGCGTCGGGGAATGGCGGACAAGCGCCGCTGTCAGTGCTCATTGCGGGCTCCGGTTCAAGTCAAAAGGAAGGTGTCATCCACCACAACGCCGGCCTGGTCCAAGGTCGGGCTGGGGGAGGACGAAGAGCTGGGTTGGCCCAGGACGAGGGTGCTGCCAAGAATGGGCTGGGTCGGCCCCTGAGACAGGTCGCCGCAGATCGGCAATGACGAGGCCACGCCGTGTCCCAAAACCAGGTCCACGCCGACGGTGGACTGGCAGCCTACGCGAGCATCCGGCAAGACCATGTGCAGCGTGTAGTCAGTGTGAGCGGGCTTTTCCGACTCCACAATGCGGCGCACCACGGCCTGGGTCAGCTCCAGATCCTCCGGGCGGCCAAGCGTGGCGAAAATCTCGAAGCTGTGGGCACCCTGGTCGGGGTCCACCTCTTCTGCGGGCCCCAGCGGCAGGGTGCCCAGCGCGCCCTGGTTCAAGGTCAATGCTTGACCCATCGGGCGGGTTGTGAAGCCCTCGACAAGGGTGGGCGGCAGGCCGGTGTAGATCTCGACGTAGCGGGCCAAGCCCTTGGGGGTCCCGCGCATTCGGTACAGGCTCACGGCCTCGCGGACCAGGGCCCGGCGCCGGTCCACATCCCATGACGGGTCGAATGCAAGGTTCAGCCATGTTGCGATCCAGTCCAACCAGGGACCGGGCGCCGTGCGGGGGTTGAGCAGCCTAGGCAGGTCCTCGAGCTGGACCTCCATGTCGGTGAGCACACGCTCAAACATGGCCAGGTAGCGCTCCACAAAGAGCGCGCCGGCTGGATCGCGGGTCTCTTCACGCCGAGACCAACGGGCCGGAAGGTGGGCTAGCATGCTCGGACGCGGAAAACGCGTATAGAGCCCCGAGATACTCGGTGTCGCCAAGGCCACTGCGTCCGTCGGCCGCCGCAGCTGGCCCAGGATCCGCAAACGCACGAAGAGGTAGCGCCCGCGGTCTGTGCCCGGCGGCGGAGGATCCAACTTGTCCCCTCCGCGCCATGTCTTCCACGCCTCCCAGTCCGATTGCACCAAG
>JBLHMA010000542.1:0-3523 GCA_047621545.1 Cognaticolwellia sp.
TGCCGGGGGGGACCGCGCAGCTTTGGGTGGGCTCGCCGGCGCCGTAGCCGTCCCCGTCGGCGTCGGTCCACCAGGTCACGCCAGTGCTCTGGTCGACGTTGTCGTCCTCGTCGTCGGCCAGGCCATCGCAGTCATCGTCTTGGCCGTTGCACTCCTCGGTTGCGGAAGGGTTCATGTCGGCGTTCTGGTCGTTGCAATCCGTGGCGTCCGCGACGTAGCTCTGTGGGGGCTGGCAGGCTCGCACCTCTCCGGCTGCGTCTCCGTGACCATCTGCGTCGGCGTCCAGATACCAGAGAGTGGCGTCGGTGGCGCCGTTGTCGGTCTGTGCATCGCAGTCGTTGTCCAGGCCGTCGCACAGCTCTTCGGCGCCAGGGAAGATGGTGACGTTGTCGTCATCGCAGTCATCAGAGGCCGCGAAGCCGTCCCCGTCGGCGTCGAGCAGCCCGCTGTCTCCGGTCGAGCCCCCCTTGCAGGCGGTGAGGAAGGTCAGCAGTAGGAAGGGGGATAGGCTTGGCATGGTCACAGTATGGCCTGGGCGGGGCCGGGGCTGAGCGGCCAGGTGGCAGGCCAGCTCGGCGGCCCGGGCTCTCAGTGTTCGATGGGCATGAAGGGCTGCTCAAAGGAATGGGCCGCGTTGATTGCCTCCAGCTCTTCTGGCTGGAAGGGGCTCTCCGAGTCCTGAACGACGTCGTCGATATAGGTGATCACCACGCTGCGCACGGTGGCCCCCTCGGGGGTGTCCGAGGTGTTGAGCCAGAGGGCTGCCAAGGCTTCTCGGCGGGCCACAGCGTCCCCTTCGCCCTCCCACGTGCGAACGCAGGTGTTTCGGGACTCGAGCTGCCGCTCTACGAGAGCTTGGGCCTGGGTGGCCTGCTGCCAGTCTCGCACTTCACCTTCAATCCCCTCCCTCACCCGGTCTTGTTCTCCGACGGTTGAAGGTCGCCCGAGTGGGTTCGGGCCACACGAAGAATGTAATCCCGTGGCCCGCTCGGACCGGTGAAAGCGACCCCCGAAGATAGGTCAGTGGGGCGCTTGAGCGGTCAGGCAGAGCTCGCTGTGGGCGAGGCGCGCGGCAGCTCCCCTCTCTGAACTGCGATTGCCCGAAGCACAGCCTCGGGGGTCGCGGGCACGGCGAGCTGCACGGGCCCCGGTCCAAAGCTGGAGATGGCGTGACGCAAGGCGGTCAGAGCTGCAATAGCCAACATGAAAGGGGGTTCGCCCACCGCCTTGGAACCATGGATGACCCCGTGCTGGGGGGCCTTGTCCAGCAGGTTGACGTGGAAGTCCCTGGGGATATCGCCGATGCTGGGGATCTTGTAGGTGCTGGGGCCCAGGGTGACTGCGCTGCCGTCGGGGCGGTTGATGAGCTCTTCTTGGGTGAGCCAGCCCAGGCCCTGGACGAATCCGCCTTCGACTTGGCCTTTGTCGACTCCGGGCAAGATGGAGTCCCCTACATCGTGCAGGATGTCGGCCCGCACCAGGCGATATTCGCCGGTCAGGGCGTTTAGTTTGACCTCGCAGACGGAGGCGCCGTAGGCGTAGTAAAAGAAGGGCGTGCCACGGCCTGCCGGGCGGTCGTAGCTGATTCCTGGGGTGGCATAGAATCCGCTCGCAGCCAGAGAGACTTGGTTGATCCAGCACTGAAGGGCCACTTGGGCGAAGCTGGGTTCTCCGGGCATGTTTTTGCGTATTCCCGCCATTCGGTCCCTGATCTGGTGGCAGGCGTCGCGTACCGCTGCCCCGTTCAGATCGGTGCCGGAGCTGGCCGCGGTGGCGCTGGTGTTGGGCACCTTGTCGGTGGCGGTGCGCATGACCCGGATCTTGGACTGGGGCACGCCGAGCTCGACTGCACAGACCTTGAGCATCTTGGAGTGCAGACCCTGGCCCATCTCGGTGCCGCCATGGTTGAGCTGCACGCTGCCGTCGGCGTAGACCAGCACCAGAGCCCCGGCCTGGTTGAGCAGGGAGGCGGTGAAGGAGATGCCGAACTTGACCGGTTGAAAACCGACTCCGGTGCGGATCCAGCCTTGCTGATGGGCAGCGTCTCGGCGCTCTCTGTAGCCCGAGGACAGGCTGAGCTCCGACCAGATCCGCTGCAGGCGAACGTCCGTCAAGACCTGCCCATAGGGGGTGGGTTGCTGCTCCTGGTAGAAGGAGTCGGCGCGCACCTGGGCCGGATCTACGCCCTGAGACTCTGCGAAGCGGTTGATAGCGTCTTCGACCACCAGGACGCCCTGGGGACCGCCGAATCCACGAAAAGCAGTGTTACTAGGGAGGTTCGTGCGGCAAGCCCGGCCCCGGAAGTGCACGTCTTTGATGAAGTAGGCGTTGTCTGTGTGGAACATCGCCCGGTCCAGGATGGGGATGCTCAAGTCCTCGCTCCAGCCGCCGTTGCAGTAGATGTCGGTCTTGAGAGCGACCAGCTTGCCGTTGGTAAATCCGGCGCTGTAGCGGCCTAAGAAGGGGTGGCGCTTTCCGGTCCAGGCCATGTCTTGATGGCGGGAGAAGCGCACCCGGCAAGCCCGTCCGGTGGCCCAGGCACCCAGCGCGGCCCAGCATGCTGGCTGAGTGGCTTGGGACTCCTTGCCGCCAAATCCGCCGCCCATTCTGGGGACCTCGCAGACCACTTGACTGGCTGGCAAACCCAGGACCAGTGCGGCCATTTTCTGGATCTCGGTGGGGTGCTGGGTGGAGCTGAGAATGTGGAAGCTGTTGTCTTCTTGGGGGGTGACCAGCGCAGCCTGGGTCTCCAGGTAGAAGTGGTCTTGGCCTCCGCAGCGCATCTCGCCGTGTATGACATGCTCAGCTTCTGCGAGTCCTTTCTCGATGTCCCCGCGGGCGATGGTGTGGGGGGTGCCCAAAAAGTCCTGCGCGTCGATGGCGGCTTCGATGGTGAGGGTGGGGGGCTCCTCATCGATCTCCAGGGTGACCAGCTCGGCGGCCTTTTTAGCCAGCTCCCGCGTCTCGGCCACAACGATGGCGATGGGCTGGCCGACGAAGAGCAAAGGACCCCGAGAGAGTAGGGGTTCGTCGTGCACAATGGGGCCGATCAGGCCGTCGCCGGGGATGTCGTGATCAAAGAGTACGGCGTGCACACCGGGCAGAGCTCGGGCGGCGCTGGCATCGGCATAGCGCAGGGTACCCTTGGCAACTGGGCTGGTGACCGGGTGCACCCACAGGCAGCCGTGGGGGCTGGGGGCGTCGTCCACGTAGACTGCTCGGCCGGTGACGTGAAGGTGCGCGGACTCGTGCGGGGTGGGCTTCATGGCTGACCCTCCACTTGAACGGTGCCGACGTGGCCGTCATGAAGCATCGGAACCGGGGTGTCTCGTGTCTCCGCGTAAAAGCCGCGCAGCAGGTTGCCGGCGACCTGGGTGCGGTACCAGGCGCTGCCTCGGTGGTCGCTCATTGGGGTGAAGTCCAAGGCGGCGATTGCACGCTCCAAGTTCTCGTCGTTCCAGGGTTTTCCGACCAACATGGCCTCGGTCGCGCAGGCCCGTTTTGTGGTGGCGGCCATGCCTCC
>JBLHMA010000543.1:0-3485 GCA_047621545.1 Cognaticolwellia sp.
CAGCCAACCGGCAGCGAGAGCTTGGTGCTCTACAAGTTCGACTCCTGCCCTTACTGCCAGCGCATACTCCGGCAGATCGAGCCGCTGGGCCTGAGCGCCAACATCGAGTTGCAAGACACCCGCCAGGACCCCAAAGCCAGAGCCATGTTGCAAGAGCGCACCGGACGCACCCAAGTGCCTTGCCTGTTCATCGACGACAAGCCTCTCTTCGAGTCCTCGGACATCGCGGACTACCTGCAGGCCTACAGCCAAGCAAAAGCCGCCCAGGCCTGAGCCGGAGTCAGAGCCGGAGTCAGAGCCGGAGTCAGAGCCGGCGTCAGAGCCGGAGTCAGAGCCGGAGTCAGAGCTAGCTTAGGCCTCGCTCTGCCCCCTGCGACGGAAGAGCAGCGCAAAGGCCCCCAAGAGAGCCCAGGGCGCCAGTGCAGATCCCGTGCTGCTACAGCCCTGGTCCGACATCGGCTTGGACCACGTGCCTTCGAAGGACCAAGTCGACGCATTGGGGTCGTTGCTCAGGAACTCCACCCGGGCCTCGTAGTTCCCAGCGGTTGCAGCCTGAGCAAGAACACCCAAGCCAAAAACGCAGCTCTCTTCGGGAGCCAGCTCAATGTTGCCCCCGCAAGTCCCCATCGTCAGGGGCAGCTCCACGTCATCCCAGACCTGGCTGCTGGAAATAGTGAGCGCCTCGTCCCCGTCATTGCGAAGGATGAAGTCCTGGACAACCTCGTCCACCTCGATGTCCTCGTAGAAGGAATATGTGGCGTTAAATGCCGCGTCTCCCGTTGGGTTAAAGTCGCCCACTGGGATGTCATCAGCGGTGTTTGGACCCAAAATCAAGCTGATGTTGGGGGCGGCACTCGCGGCAGCGCAGAGCAGGAACAGCATGGCATCTCTCCGTTCAGACCCAGTCCTTAGCCGACCTCAGCGCACCTCGCCGGGGTACGCTGCATACATGTCGCGCCGCGCACTCAGCACACTAGAACTCGTTGCTGCCTTGCCCTGCCTGCTTTTTGTGTTGGTTGTGGGTGTGGATCTGGCCGGTCTAACATTGGAGCGCGCGCTCCTAAAAGGGCAGCTGGCCCAAGCCTGTATGCAAGCCCGCTCCGCCAACCAGGCCACCCCGCCCGCCTACAGCGCTCCCGACTTGGATCTCGAAGACGCCTTCCCCGATGCGGCCACAAACGTGGAGGTCTGGCCACAGGATCCCTGGCTGGTGTGCCAAGCCCAGCGCCCCGTACAAGGCCTGATCGGGGTGGTGGTGCGCCCACACACCCTGCGCGTGCGTCACCGCTTGCCTGCTGCCCCATAAGACACCCCTTGAACGCCGCTGTGGACTAGGCCCGTGGGCAGCGGCTATCGTGGTCCACCTCTGGAGAGACCCATGATGATGCTGACCCTGGCCCTGACCGGCACTCTGCTCGGCTGCAAGCCACCGCCCCCCGCCCCCGAGGGTCTGGACGCCAGCACCAGCTACATGGTCGAGAACTTTTACGAGTCCGACCCCCTCTTCCAAGCCGGCGTTCAGGGCTTCATGGCTTGGTACAACGCCGAGGGCTACCTCCTGGTCGGTCAAGGCGCAGACGGCTCCAACACCGACTCCTACACGGTGGGTGAGCTCTCCGATGTCAACGTGGCCAACCTGCCCTTGAGCCCGGAGCTTCTCCTCAATGGCGAAGACAACATCACCGGTCCCCGTGACATGTCGCGTGCAAAGGGTGTTGTCTCCCTCGCCGAGATGGACTGTGACTGGATCGAGACCGAGGCCTACCTGATCCGTCCGGACCAAGACGCCATCTTAAGTGGTGACTGGGACGCCTACGACCGGGAGTACCTCACGGACAAGGACGCCTTCCAAGGGGCCTCGGCTAACGCAGAATTCGACCCGATCGAAGCCGCACTGGATCCCTTCGCAGACGGCTTCGATGCCAGCCTGTACGAGAAGTCCATCCTGTTCACCAAGAACCAAGCCGACCCCTCCAAGGTGCTCTTTGCAGACTTGGAGTCCTACGAGCTGCGCCTAGACCTGCGCCATGGCATCTACGACATCGATGGCGAAGACATCGGCGCGATGGCCATCCTGACCTTCAACACAGACGCGGTCTGGGATGAGGATGGCAAGAACGGGCTGATCCAGGCCTTCTCCATCGAGCTCAATGTGCAGCAAGAGAACGAGAAGACCCTGCGCATGCTGGCGGTATGGGCTGAGCCCTATGGCGTAGGCCTAGAGCCGGACGACCCTGCGGTTCTCAGCTACGCCGTAAACAAGTCCTTGGGCGCCAGCGAGAGTCTCTCCAAGATCTGCTCGGGCGAAGAAGAAATCGGACGGTGAGCCTCCCTGATGGGGTCGCTCCCTACAACACCACCCCGCGCTTCACTGCGGAGACCGTGCCCAGGGGCCTGCTCAAGGACCACAGCCTCAAGGCCGGGACCTGGGGGCTCATCCAGGTACACGCCGGAGAGCTGCGCTACTTCTTGGCGGGCGAGACCCAGCCTCTGGCCACCCTCCAGACGGAGCAGAGCTGGGCCGTGCCTCCGGAAGTTCTACACTTCGTGGAACTCTCGGATGACGGCGTGTTCTCAGTGGTCTTTCACCGCTGAAGCTGGCCGCCAAGCTCTAAAAAGGCCCGCTCCAGGCGCACCCCATGCCAGGAGCACAGCGCCCCGTCCACCAGGTGCGTCTCCAGGCCTTCCAACTCCGCCCGGTGCTTCTCAGCGAATGGGAAAGGCTCGCTGGAGAGCAGCACGCGCTCCGGATCCAGGTCCCGCATCTGCTGCAGGTCCAGCTCCGGATAGCGTCCAGGCACCAAGTTCTCTCCGCCAAACTCCTCGAGCAAGGCCGAGATAAAGCAGTCCTGCCCCGCCGCCATCCAAGGCTTGCGCCAGATCAAGTACAGGTAGGTAAAGGGCACCGGCTTTAGAGATGCCCGAGCCGCTTGAATGCGCGCCACCCACCGCTCAGCAGCAGGGCTGACACCACAGATCTCACCCAGGTCCCGCAGGTCCTGCAGCGCGTCGTCCACCGACTTTGGGAAGGCCATCCACAGGGGAAAGTGCGCCCCAACCTGCTCGGCGATCTGCAGGCTGTTCTCCTCCACATTCCCGATGACCAGGTCCGGTTGGAGTGCCAGCAGCCGGTCCAGCTCCACATCCTTGGTGCCGCCCACCTTGGACAGCCCCTTCACCTGCGCCGGACTCTCGCAGAAGCGGGTCACGCCCACCACGCGATCCCCCAGTCCCAGCGCAAACAGGGTCTCGGTGGTGCTGGGGACCAGGGAGACGATCCGCTGAGGCGGACGCGGAAGGAGGAGCGCCTGACCTCGGGCGTCGATCAGAGCGGCATCCATCAGATCAGCGGCCATGGTCCCCCCTCCAGAAAGTTCTCGGTGTCCGCCAACAGGCGCTCCCCATCCACACCCCAGCCCCCCTTCCCTACCCGAGGTCTGGCTGCCTTGAGCAGACTGCGCGCAGCACGCTCCTCCCCCAAGAAG
>JBLHMA010000544.1:0-3478 GCA_047621545.1 Cognaticolwellia sp.
CCCCGTGTGCCAACAGCAGCTCGGTCACCTCCACATGCCCGGAGGAGGCCGCCGACATGAGCGGGGTGTCTCCCCGCCTCAGCACGTTGGGGTCGCCCCCGTTCTCCAAGTAGTTGCCCAGGCTCACCCAGTCGTTCACGCCTGCAAAGAAGCCCGGACCGTGGTCTGGAAGAGGCCCTGCGCCACCGTCTATGAGCACCTGAACCATGCGCCGGTCTCCCAGCTCAAAGGCCTTGAGGAGCGGGGCGTGCATGCCCGAGGGCTGTACGGTGTTCGCGCCAAGCGCCAGCAGTCGTGCGACCACGTCATAGTGGCCATTGCGGGTGGCCTCGACCATGGGAAAGTTGCCCGAGTCCCCGGTTTCTTTGGGGTCAATGCCCAGCGCAATGCTCGCCTCCAGCGCCGCCAAAGAGCCCCCACGAGCAGCAAAGAAGACAGCGCTACAACCAAACTTGGTGCGGGCCAAGGGATCGGCGCCCAAGGCCAGCATCTCCTGGGCCAAGCCCCACTGACCGGCCTCCAGCGCCGCCATCAGCGGCGTGACACCGACATCATAGAAGCGCAGGCTCTTGCGGACCTTGGTGCCCGATGCACACGCACTCTTGGCGTTGAGCAGCAGCCGTGCGGCCTGCACGTGCCCACCCACAGCCGCCAGGTGCAGGGGGGTGGCCCCCACTCCATCTTTGACTGCCCGGGCCTTGCGCGCCAACAGGGCTTGAATCAGCGCTGTACTTCCCACTGCGGCGGCCGCGTGCAACGGGGTCCCGCCCTTGTCAAAAGCGCCGCCCACAGGGAGCAGCGCGCTCGTCTTGGGCCGATGGAACCACCCACCATCCGGACGATAGATGTTGCCACGCCCCGACAGGTTGTTGACCCAGGCTTTGGTCTTGGCCCTGGCGGCGGCCTTGGGGTCTGAGCCCGCGTCCAAGAGCGCCAGCGCCAGCGCCTCATGCCCCCACAGAATGGCGACGTGCAGAGCCGTGAGCCCATCTGCGTCCGGTGCATTCGCTTCGGGAATCTGAGGCAGCGCAGCCAGCGCAGTCTCTGGGTCTTGGGCCACCAGGGCCAACCAGCTCAGCAACTCCATTCTCTCTCCCGAGTAAGCACCAGCACCACAGCCAGCAGCGCCCCCAAGACGCCGCCCGAGCCCCCACTCTTACAGCCGCCACAGCCACCAGGGCTATCAGTGCGAACCGAGACCAGACCTTGTGCGGGTTGTTCCCAGCCGCTGCTCAGAACCAAGATGGCCTGGGCCGGGAGAGCCGTGTCAAACCGGTGGTCGACGGGTGCCCAGCCCAGGTCTTGGTCTCCATCGGTCAGGGAGAGCTGCACTCTGAGTGCTCCCCCATCCGGCGCACGAACACGCAGGCGCTGACTGTCTGCATCTAGCCCCAAGTAGCGCACCCCCATGCTGTCAGGCACCGGGAGCTCTTGCCAATTCCCTGCCTGCAGCGCACTCAGACGCTCGTCCCAGTCCGGCCAACGCTCAGCAGCCTGTGCATGCACCGCTGCGTAGCGCGCACCCTCCAAGAAATCCCAAGAGGCACCCCGCAGGGCAAAGTCATGCCAAGCCGACTCCAAGTCCAAGGCGTGATCCAAGGCCAGCCGCGGGTCGTCTGCCCCCTGACCCCACAACGCCGGAATCAAAGCTTGCCCCTCCTGATCACTCAGGAAGCGCACCCACAGAAACGCCCCGTATTGACGGTACTCCTCCAGGCTGCCGGAGCTGGGAAATGCAAAGCGGTCCACCGAGTCCTGGGGCCTGAGACTCCAGCCATAGGTCCACCGCGCCGTGTCCGCATTCCCTGGGTATACCTGGGCTTCCGCCCAAACGGCTGTGGCCTCAAAGAGCCAAGCTCCGGGGCTTTCTTGGGCGTAGTCAAAGGGCGCTGCGCTGTTGTCCTGGAGGGTATGGAAGAACTCATGGGCCAGCACCACCTGGCCACGCTCCCAGTCGCTCACCGCCTCGGGACTCAGCACCACCATTGGGTAGCCATCGCCGTCGACCGTCGCGTAGGCCTCTCCCAAGGCACGCGGCGCGTTTGCGCCGGAGTCTCCGAGGTAAATGTTCAGCTTGTACGACGAGCTTCCGTAGGGTTCAGCCATGCCCAGCTCGACCACCAGGCTCTGCCAGCTCTCCTCCCCCGAGGCCAGTATGACCTGGCTAAGTGCCGGGTCCAGAGAGCCGTCCCAGCGCAGAATCAAGTGCTCAGACTCGGTCGAGTTCTCGGTGCCGAAAGAGTCCCGCTCCCCTTCCACAAAGGAACTGGGAGCGCTCTGAAGGAGCCCGAGCTCCGCCAAACAGTCCAGCTCAGCCATCGCCACATACGCACTCGCGCAATCAGGGGCTGGAGGTGGACAAGGCACGGGCGCTCAATCCGAGCGGGTAAGCACGAGGTCGCCTAATCTGGAATCGTCCTCGCCCTCGAGCTCACAGTACCCTTCGAGGATTCCACCGCCCACGCGGAACGCCCTCAGGCTCACGCGGTAAGCCTGCTCCTCGCCCAACAGCAGCGCCCCCCAACCGACCACGCTTTCTTCCTCGCCTCGCGCCTGTATCAATGCCGGCTGTACAACATCAACAATGCCCACTTCGACCTCCCAATCCCTGTCATCAAACCGACAAGTTCCCTCCCACTCACTAATGTCGCCGGCTGCCTCTGGGCCGCTGCAAGCGACCAACCCACTGAGAACGACAAGCGAGACCACACGCTTCATGGGCTCACCTCCACCGAGATTCCGATGTCCATCCAGAGCGACTCCCCACCGCTTTGGGCGGACTGTTCTAAGCGGAGATCTTGGCCATCCATCGCCGATAGCTGCTCCGCCCCATCCACTCCGACTCCAGGTCGCGACATGGTCCCTGTCAAAGCTGTCAATGTCCCAGAGGGTGACCTCCAAGAATGCGTTCGCGATGCCCGTAGGCCCGAGGCCCATGCTGGATTGGTCAGCCACCACCGTGAACCAGCAGGGGGCCTCGTTCCAGGTCACGTCGTAGAAGTTGGAGGCCTCCCAGGTCTCGCAGCCGGTCCCCTGGCCCGTGGAGAGATCCTTCCAGTACGCACCGCCGACCAGATCGGGCTCAATGGTCGTGGCAAATTGAGAGGTCTCCCAGTCTCCGCCGTCGGGCCTGACCCACCCCACTGAAGCAGCCAGAACCTCAATGCCGAAGCTCCGCGCCGAGTGAGGCAGGCAGTCGCCTTCGTGGCAGAACTCATCGGAGCAACAGTCATCCAAGGTCTCGCAGATCGCAAAGGACTCCTGCTCGACCCAAGGGATGGTCTCCAGCTTGGAGTCAGGGTACCCAGCAGACGGGGCACACGCGAGGAGTGAAGAGGGCATTTGAACTTGGACCTGAGATTACAGCACGGCAGTAACAAGCTCCACCAACCAGTATTCTACTGGTTGATTCCCTCTTCCGCCAACCCAGCCAACTCTTCGTCTCCCAGCACACCCCGTCCACCCTGGAGGAACTCCT
>JBLHMA010000545.1:0-3435 GCA_047621545.1 Cognaticolwellia sp.
TTGTGACCGGGCTGCTCGGCGCCTTCTTCTTCTACGGTATGGGCCATGGCATGGACGTGGAGCCCTACACCCACCACCACACCTACTTGCTGTTCATGCTGCCATTGCTCCTGGCATTGACCCCTTGTGGTGGAAGCCTCTCCGTCGATCGTTGGCTCGCCATAAAGCGCGCAAAAGCCAAGGGTGAGCCGGCTCCGCTGGAGGAAGGACCCGACTGGGGGCGCACGCTCATCGTGATTCAGGTCGCGGCCATCTACGCCTTTTCTACCTGGGCCAAGCTGGAGTGGGGGCACCTGAGCGGGGAGCGCATGGAGCACTTCGCCATGTACCTGTACCTGGGCTCGGACTACCCGACCTGGCCGGGCTTTCACGCGCTGATGGTCCTTCTCTCCGTGTGCGCCATCTGCATCGAGGGGCTGCTGGCCGTTGGAGTGTTCGTGACGCGCTGGCACCGCTGGGTGCTGCCCCTGGGCTTGCTCTTGCACGGCGTGATCTACGTGACGCTGCCCGTGGGCACCTTCTCCTTGTCCATGGCGGCGCTCTACCTTGTGGTGCTCGACCCCAAGGTGCTGCACGACGTTGTAGATCGCATGTTCGGGGCTGAGCCGATCCGGGGCTGAGCCGATCCGGGGCGGAGCCGACCCGGGGCTTAGCCGACCCGGGCTAGTCACCGCTGACGTTCAGCCAGCTCTCCAGCAGCGCCGTGCTGTTCTGGCTGTCCCAACGGGTGCCCACCAGGTCCTTGCGGCCGTCGCCGTTCAAGTCCAGCACCACTGCGCTGTCCAGAGCCTGCTCGGGGCCTTGGAAGGGGATGGACTTGAGCGGCCCCTGTGGGCCCGAGGCGTAGAGCACAGGCGCTTGGCCAGTCAACTGCAACAGGTCCATCTCGCCGTCTGCGTCCAGGTCTCCGTGCACAGCCCAGTAGAAGCCGTTGATGGCGCCGATCTCTTCGATCAGACCGTCTCGGTTCATGCGCAAGACCTGCTCCCCAGTCAACAGCAGGGCCTCTTGTTCCGCACCCGAGGGCAAGCTGATGCTGGCCTCGTTGGCGAAGACCTCGTGATTGGTTGGTCCCGGGGAGAGCGCGTCGTTCTCTTGGTAGAAGGGGTGAATCTCTGAGATCCCAAAGCCCCCATTCAAGAACACCACCAGGTCTCGCCCCCCGCTCCCATCTAGGTTCATCGCCGCGACCTGGGGGTAGTAGTTCCAGTCCACGGCATCGCTCAGAGGCCAGACGCTGCCCCCCGAGGTGTACACCGCGGAGTCTTCTCCAAACAGCACTAGCTCCGGCAGGCCGTCTCCGTCCAGGTCCGAGACCGCTTGGGCCTGGTGTTCGCCTGGGCCCACCAACGCCAGATCCGCCTCTCCCAAGGGGTCACTGAGCACCATTGTGAGCAGGCTGTAGATCTCGTCCACCTGGACCGATGCCGTGATCAGCCACTCGCTGCGCCCGTCGCCGTCCAGATCGACGAGCTGGAGGTCTTGGACGAACACGCTGTCCGGGTCTACGTCATCGGTGCCCAGCGTTTCTCCTATGCGGGTGATGAGCAGGCTGTCGGGGATCACGCTCTGCGGGCTCAGGGCCCCTTCACCTCCCCCCTGAGCCCAGCCCAGACTCCGGTTGTCCTGAACCAAGCCCACATCGGCCAGACCGTCGCCATCCACATCCCCCCCTTGCAGGAAGCTGGCGGTGCCGGTGAGCACCTGACTGTCCTGCTCTACCAAGTACACGCTGTCGAAGGGGCCGGTCGGCGTGTAGCTCCCGGTGTCCGAGGGCAGCTGGACTTGAACTGCTGGGCCCGCACAGGCGGCGAGGAGGGTGAACAGGGTGGTCATGGTGGGCTCCGGTTGCTCTCAAGGTAGAGGCAGGCCTTGCCTTCGTCTATGCGGAAGAATCGAAGGGCATTGTTCGGGATGGACGAAGTTGGGCTGCACCCTCATGGTCGCTGGTCGCTGGTCCCGGGTCGCTCTAGCGATAGGCAGTCCCGGGCCCAAGAGATTAGTCTCCTGCGAGAGGCCACGATGGACAGCACCAATACTTGGGTCTTCAAGTTCGCCGCCAGCGGCTACGACTGGATGACCGCCCAAGACCTCTGGCGGAGTCAGATAGCGCTCCTGCTGGACCACGTTCCCAGCCCACCCGAGAGCGTCTTGGATCTGGGCTGTGGTCCAGGGGTGAGCAGCTTTGAGCTGGCCGAGCGAAGCGGCGCCCAGGTTGTTGGTTTGGACTTCTCCGAGCGCATGATTGAGCTGGCCCAGGCGCGCCACCGTCGTGAGTTTTCTCACTTGGAGCGACTGACTTTTCAGCACGGGGACGCCGCGGCCCTGGAGCTGCCCGACCACAGCGTGGACTTGGTCACCGGCCACAGCTTTTTGTACTTGGTCCACGACCGTCAGGCGGTCCTCCGGGAGATTCGTCGGGTTCTTAAGCCAGGAGGGAGTCTGGTGCTGATGGAGCCCCATGCTGCGGGAACCCTGTACAGCGCCGCTTGGCAAGCACGAGGCCAGCTTGGCCTGCTCCTGCAGCACCCCTTGGATACCGCTCGCTTTTGCACCTCGATGGCCCTCTGGCGGGTGTTCGGAAACGCCAATGGCATGCTCTGTGACACCAGCGTGGCCGAGCTCTTTGCGCAGGTAGGCTTTACCCAAGTTCACACCCAGCCCACCCTTCAAGGCTTGGGCCTGCACTGCATAGGGCGGGTCCAGTGAGCGGTAGAGCGGGTGGTGGAGTGAGCGGTGGGGATGGCGCTGGAGCCGCAGACGGCTGGGTCTATGACCCGCCAATCGGCCCCCTGGAAGTGGTGTACCAAGACCGTGATCTGGTGGTCGTCAACAAGCCCAGCGGCCTGCTCAGCGTGCCTGGCCGGATGCATCCGGACTGTGTTGTGTCCAGATTGAAAGAGCAGTTTGGGGTGCTCTACCCAGTGCACCGCTTGGACATGGACACCTCCGGGTTGTTCGTCTTGGCCCTGCGTCGGAAGGCTGAGCGCGCACTGATGCAGCAGTTCCAGGAGCGGCAGATCTCCAAGACCTACATCGCCCGGGTGTTCGGGCACCCCAGCCAGACGGGTGGAAGCATTCGTCTGGCCTTGAGTCGAGAGACCGGGCGGCCTCGTTCGCGGGTGGATGCAGACGGCAAGTCGGCCCAGACCGATTGGCATGTGATGCGCCTGGATTCGGACGGGCACAGCAGGCTCTCTCTACACCCCAGAACCGGTCGCTCCCACCAGCTTCGACTACACCTTGGGGCGATTGGGCATCCCATCTTGGGGGACCGCTTCTACGCCCACCCGCAGGCTCTGGCGGCGGCCGATCGGCTCTGTCTGCATGCGGCGGTGTTGGAGCTGGCCCACCCCTACAGCGGGGCCCCTCTCACGTTCCGCTCGGAGTCAGATTTTTAGCGGCAGGCGGCGGTAGAGTAGTGAAAAAAGGCCA
>JBLHMA010000546.1:0-3425 GCA_047621545.1 Cognaticolwellia sp.
TGGTGGTGGGGGCCAGGTCTGGTTTGTTGCTGGCTGATCCTGCTGAACCCTGGGCATCGGGGGTTGAACGCAACATCCGGGGAAGCATCGAGGGTTGAACGCAACATCTCTCGAAGCATTGGGGGTTGAACGCAACAGATCAGGGGGCATCGGGGGTTGAACGCAACAGATCCGGTCGTCGAAGGGCGCGTTTGTTGCGTTGGCCCTTCGATGCCTCGGCCGTTGTTGCGTTGGCCCTTCGATGCCTCGGCCGTTGTTGCGTTGGCCCTTCGATGCCCCTCAGAGCAGCCCAGGAAAGCGAGAATCTCCGGCGATCTGCAGCAGGGGGGCCAGCTCAGCGCGGCTCAGGGCTCGGGTCCGGGAGACCGTGCTGCGGTTCACACCACATCGTCTGGCCAGCTCGGAGTCCGAGGCGGCCACCACCGCCCGGGCGGCTCCGAGCCACATTCGACGCGCGCTCGTGCGTTTGGTGGTCTGGATCATTGGGACCCGCAGCCACTCCGAGACGGCGGCTCGCAGCTGCTCCAGGTCAGGCTCCGCGATGCCGCTGGGTAGGTCTGACCCCAGCAGTCCGACGCTGGGGTCCGAGCTGACGTAGCTGTGCAGGCGCTCGGCATCGTTCACCCCGTCTCGAATGGCATGGGCGCTCAACCCCAAGCAGTCTCTGTAGCTGGACCAAGTCCAAGCACCTGGCTTGCCGTCGGATCTTCTTGAGGTCGGTACAAGGGGGGCCAGATCCGTGCGCGGGAACTGGTCGTCAAAGTCATCGATGACCTGGCTGAGTCCATCCGGCCCAAAGGCTTCGGCGCCAGGATCTACCTGGCGGGCCTCCTCTCCCCAGACGGGCGCCAGCAGCTCCAGGCGATCTGCTGTCGGCACATTCCACGACTGAATGTAGGCCCGGGCGGGCTCGGACTCTACCTCCCCTTCTGGGGCAGGAGGCACGATGGCTGCCGACGCGAACTCCTCACCGTCTACCTGTGCAAAGAGCCAGTGTAGCTCCTCTTGGTAGCGCACCCAGGCCCGAACGAGGTCATGGTGTCCGTCTACAGCCGATGCCAAGGACTCAATGGCCTCGACGGTGCTCTCGGGGTCAGGGCCCTAGAAACGCGCGGGCTGGGTCGGTGCCTCCACACGGGCTTGGAGCGCGGCGAGCGCGGATGGATCTGGTCCATCCCCAGGCGCACAAGCGATGAGCAAGAGAGACCACATCAGTAGATCGCCTGCACGCCGCTCTCGGCCATGATCTCGTTGACCTGCTTCCAGCCCAAAGGCAGCTCCTCCGGGCTGATCTCCCAACTCAGAGTGGTGCTCACCTTATCAGGGTTGGCGATGGCCCCACCATCCACGATGGCCTGGAGGTGGGCTGGGCTCACCACGAATTGGTACATCGCCTCCTCCGATTCCCAGACGGTCAGCGTCTTGTACTCCCGGCCCACAAGCTCTTGACCCAGGCTGTAGGCAATCAAGCCATCAGGCTCCGAGTCCAAGGTCTCCTGCATCGCGTCCATGTTGTCGTTGAAGAGGTCCATGCCCCTGCCGCCATTGACATATAGATGGGTGGATGCTGCAACCCACTGTTCCTCGTCCTGAGGCTCGATGAGCAGTTCGCCGCCGATCTCCATGCCCGGACCTTCCAGGGGGCTGTAGATCCAGTTTCCGGTGTAGTAGTCGCAGGCAACAAGGCCAAGAAGCACAAACATAGGGGTCTCCTAAGGGCTCAGCAGGAGGCAACAAAGCCAAAGCTGAGCGTTAAAAATTCGCGCTCAAGGCGCGCGGAATGGAAGTTCTCCTGTTGAGCGACCTCCACAAAACTAGCGTTCTGGCCGACTTCTGGGATGGTAGAAGAGCTCAGCGTCGCCAGCCAGTGGGGAACCCCATCTGGGGAGACAAAGGCGATGTAGGTGTAGGACTCAGCGCCCAGAATCTCGGTGACACGGCCGCCTGTACAGAGACGTTCACCCAACTCAAAAGGGGGTGCCGACACGGTGCCCTGAGACACGGTGCCCTGAGACACGGTGCCCTGAGACACGGTGCTCTGAGATCCGCAGGCCAGCAGCAGGCTCCACAACATCGTCGACTCCAGTCCAACCTTGGGCACCAAAGCCAGCGGAATCTGCCACTCGGTGCCCCCTCAATCTCACCGGCCAAGGTCAGTGATGGAAACGACTTCCCCTACTGCAAGCTATCGCTCTGACTAATGCCAAGCCCCACCTCCAGTAGTTAGGCCGATTCCATGCAACTGCCCGTCGACCCCAATCTGCTGCTGTCACTGGACACATTGCTGCGTCTGCGAAACGTGACGGCCGCAGCCGCGGCCTTGGGGGTGACCCAGTCCGCGATGAGTCAGCGACTCCGAAAACTACGTGAGGGCCTGGGAGATGCCCTGCTGGTTCCAGCTGGTGGCGCCCTGGTGTTGACCCACCGGGCCCAGTCCATGCAGCGGCCCCTGCGCCAGGCACTGGAGGCGCTGAAGGCGGCCACCCGCATCGGCGAGGACTTCGACTTGGCTCAGGCCGAGCGCACTTTCGTCCTGGCCAGCCTAGACATCGGAGACCTGCTGGTCTTGCCCCAAGCGATGCAGCGCTGCGAGGCCCAGGCCCCCGGGATTCGCCTGCGCTTCCGCGACCTGGGCCTGAAGGACCGGGCCTTTCACGAGCTGGTGAGCGGAGACCTGGATCTCATCGTGGGCGGCACATCCCCGCCCGACCTGCCCGGCTTGCGCACCCGCATCATCGGCGCCGAGCCCTTGGTCGTCATCGCACGCAAGGCGCACCCACACTTGAGCCGAGGCATCACGTTGGAGCGTTGGCTTGAGTGCAGGCACCTAGTGGTCGGCGTTGGCGCCGGCGCGAATGCCCTGGACGAGGTCCTGGCCCACCAAGGGCTGTCTCGGGACATCGCGGCTTGGACAGGCAACATGGTACCGGCCCCGTTCACCATCGCACAGACCGACTTGGTCATGGGCATGGGCAAGTCCTTGGCGCTGCGAATGGCCAAGCTCTTGGACTTGGAGATCCACACGCACCCCTTGTCCCCGCCACCGATTCAAGTGCGCATGACATGGCATGAGCGGGCCCAGCAAGATCCGGCTCACCGGTGGTTCCGGGAGCTGGCGTATACGGTCACCCTGGACTCCTTCGAGGCCTTGGAGCCCGTGGGGACGCAGAGTAGCCGGTAAGGCGATATGAAATCCCATGACCTGGACTACAAGCCCCCCGTTCGAGAATGCTGGCGTGCAAGTACACGCCCGGCCAGGCTGCCAATGGAGCAGACCTTCCCAACGAAGGCGGCACGGTACTGCATGTCTCTAACCTACAAAATCCGGCAAAAGGCGTGAGCTTGTCCCAGCTCGCCCAAGAGATCCGAGCCTGCACTCTGTGCCAGGAGATCTTGGAGCCTCGGCCAATGTTGCGTGTACATCC
>JBLHMA010000547.1:0-3414 GCA_047621545.1 Cognaticolwellia sp.
CGCTCTACGATCACGTTGAAGGAACAGTAGTGACAGCGGTGGGCACACCAGGGCAGGTGCACGTAAACGCCGGGGGCGGAGGGAGACATGGACGCGTTATAGCCGCGGGTCTCCACAAACGGACAGCGCCTTTGCATTCGAGCCCCGATCCCGCTCAGCCTCTCCAGCCCCCACGGGTCCTGGTCGATACCTTCCCTGGCAGCCCGGTGTGCGCCATCTACCTATGGGTGGATGCTGGCTCAGCCGACGAAGGCCCTGGTCAATCCGGGGCTGCCCACTTTGTAGAGCACATGCTCTTCAAGGGCACAGCAGAGCGCCCCCTGGAGGGACTGGCTGGTTTTGTAGAGGGCTTAGGTGGTGATATCAACGCCTACACGACCTACGAGCGCACGGTGCTGCACGCGACGGTGCCTTCGGAGTTCTGGGAACAGACTCTGGAAATTCTGGTGGACATGGCGTTGAACCCGGTCTTTGACCCCGAAGAGATCGAGCGCGAGCGCGAGGTCATTCTGGAGGAGATCCGGGGTGGGGACGACGATCCATCCAGCACCCTGGCAGACCAAGTCGCAGGGCGAGTGTTCACCGCGCATCCCTACGGCCAACCCGTCATCGGAAGCACGGCCAGCGTGCGCAAGATGAGCCGTCAAGCCCTGATGGACTTCCATGAGCGCGCCTATTCTGCGGGCAACCTGCTCATCAGTGTCAGTGGGCCAGTTCAAGCGGATCAGGTCCAAGCTGCCGTGGACGCACTGGTTCCCTCTCAGCCTCAGCCGACCCGTTTGCCCCGGCCTGTGGAGCCGGCCCAGGGACGCGCTCGAAGCGTGGTGGTGGAAGGGCGCTTCGACGAGCCGCTGATCGAGGTCGGTTTTCGGGGCGTGGATGCTCTGGATCCGGCCGCCCCGGCTTTGGATCTCTTGATGGTTTGCCTGGCCGGCAGTCCAGCCTCGGTTTTGGGCGTGCGGTTGCAGCTCTCCGGGATGGCCACGGACACTTGGGGCATCTGTGAGACCGAGCGGGACCCTGGGCTTTTGCTCTTGGGCTGCGCGCCCCTCCAAGGCAAGAGCCCGGCGTGTGTGGCGGAGATCGGGAAGGTCTTGGCCGAGCTCATCGCAGGCGATGGCCTGAGCGCCTCTGGGCTGCAGCGGGCCAAGGCCCAGATCCTCAGTGAACGTCGCTTCCTCTCGGAGACTGTCGACGGCCGCGCACACGATCAGGTCTGGTACGCCGCGATGAGCGGGGACGTGGACCAAGCTCTGGCCTACCAAGCGCGCGTCGCCGCATGCACTTTGGAAGAGCTGCGGGCAGTGGCCGGCATGCTTCACCCCTCGGGTGCCACGCTTGGGGTGCTCTCTCCCAACAAGGTCGACGCCAAGGCCCTGCGCGCCGCTCTGCGTCAGCCAGCCCACACGCCTCGACCCAAGGGTGCCCAGCTGCTCTGCCACACTCTGTCCAATGGCCTGCGGGTGGTGGTCGAGCCGCGCGATGTGGGCGTGGTCGCCCTGCGCGTGGCGGCCTTGGGCGGGCAGCTGGCGGAGAGTGCAACCAGCGCGGGTGTGAGCGATCTCTGGTCCCGAGCTTTGGGCGCACCTGGATTGAGTCCACTGCAGCTCGCTGAGCGCTTGGACCTCTCGGGCGGGGCCTTGGGTGGTTTTGCCGGTCGCCAGTCTATGGGGTTGCGCTGTGAGCTCCCCCCGGAGCAGCTGGACCTGGGTTTGGAGCTGATGGCCGGGATGCTCTCCAAGCCGCAGTTTCCCCCAGACGAGGTCAGGCGGGTGTTGGCGGAGCTCGTTCATGAGCACTCCATCCAGCAGGATGATCCAGGCTCATGTGCAG
Source organism: Cognaticolwellia sp. (assembly GCA_047621545.1). GTDB lineage: Bacteria > Myxococcota_A > UBA796 > UBA796 > CAJQPC01 > CAJQPC01. Next base: position 1,834 of record JBLHMA010000547.1, read on the forward strand.
CCCAGGTCCTGCGCAGGACCCTCTTGGCCCCGCACCCTTCGGGCCTGCCTTTTGGCGGTTCCAAGGCGAGCTTGGCGCGCCTGGGCCTTAGGACGCTGCGCCGGCTGCACAACACCTGTGTGAACCCGGAGCGCATGGTCGTGTCTATCGCCGGCGGCGTGGATCCCGAGCGGGCCGTGGCCCGAATTGAGCAGCTCTTTGGCGGTCTAAAGGCCAGGGCGCCGCTGCCCAACGTGGCCTCGCCTGTGGTCCAGGGGCACCAAGAGCTTCGCTTGGAGCTGCAGCGCGAGCAAGCGCATGTATTGATGGGGTGGAGGGGGCTTCCTCTCTACCACCCGCAGTCCGCGGCCCTGGGGTTGGCCAGCGCATGCCTGAATGGTCAAGGTGGTCGTCTGTTCATGGAGCTGCGGGAGAAGCGTGGCTGGGCGTACCAAGTTGGAGCCGGATCGGATGAAGGCCTGCACCATGGGGTGTTCACTGCGCACATCGCCGTCGCCCCTGAGCTGGCGGCCCGAGCGCGGGATGGACTGGAGATGGTGTTGCGCAAGTTGGCAGAAGAAGGACCCAGTGATGAAGAGCTGGCCAAGGCCAAGCGCTTTCTGCTGGGCGGTCGGGCCATGTCCAGGCAGAGCAGCGGGGCCAGGGCAATGGAGTGGGGTCATGCTTGGCTTTACGGAGAGCACCCCGTGGGCGGAATGGCCCGGGCAGACCAGCGAATTCAGGAGTGCAGTACAGAGCAGGTGCAGGCTGCGCTAAGCTCGACTCTGAGCGGGCCAAGCGTGGTGGTCTTCGCTGGAGGACTCTCGTGAAGCTGCTCTCTTTCTTGGCTGGCGCTGCCCATGCTCAGGACTGGGACCAGGCGCCCGCGGAGCTGACCTTGGACGCCACGGAGCGGGCCTCACTGGAGAGCGGCGAGGTTGTGGTCAGGCAGGGACACGAAGAGCGCGGAAGCGTCGGTACGGCGATGGCCATGGTGGACGGTACGATCGAGGAGAGCTGGGCTGCGATCCTGGACTTTGACAACTACGTGCGCTTTCTGCCCTACATCACCTCCGCCTGGACCGAGGCCACCGAGCGTGGCGCCCCGGAGAATGCGCTTCGCTGGGGGCTGGAGTTGACCACCAAGGGGGTCGTCACCCGCTACCGTGTGGACTGCCGGCTCTACTCCGAGCAGGGCTACATGGCCTGGGAGATGCGGCCCACCGGCTATTCGCCTCTGGCGGCGAGCTACGGCTGGTGGCGCGTAGAGACCTGGCCCGAGGACCCATCTAAGACCCTGCTGGTCTACCAAGTGCGGGTGGAGACGGCCTGGTGGCTACCGGAGCGGGTGCACCGCTTGGCGGCGGATCAGGGGTTGGGCACGATGGTCGGACAGATGCGGCGACAGGTCGCCTTCCGCCGAGAAGGGTAGACTGCCAGTATGTCCAAGGGCGACGACACCAAAGCGAAGGATCTGCTGCGGGGCGGCATGGCCGAGCGCAAGACGCTGGGGTCCGGGATCCTGGAGCGGGTGGGCCGGCGGGCTAAGAGCGGTCCAGGGAGCGAACGCCGCAGCAGGCTCTTTGCTCGCTTGGGTTTGTC
>JBLHMA010000548.1:0-3407 GCA_047621545.1 Cognaticolwellia sp.
GGGAGCGGCGGCTCTGCGGGTGAATGGGATGATCAGGGAGAAGCCGAAGAAGTCGGTCATTACGCCAGGGGTGAGTAGCAGTGCGCCCCCGATTAGGACCATCAGTCCTTCGACCAGCCGGTCCCCGGAGGGAAAGCCCTTTGAGGCTTCCTCCTTGATGGTCTTCAAGACACTGAGCCCTTCACGCTTGGCCAGCCAGGCCCCGAGGGTACCGGTCACCACAATCAGGGCCACCGTCGCGCCGGGGCCCATCCACTGCCCCAGCTGGATCAGCAGGTACAGCTCGATGGCTGGGATGACGGTGAAGGCGATGAGTAGTTTCCACATGGGGTCTGACCTGTTCCGGGTGCGCCTCTAAACTCTATTCACCCTTGCCCTCGGAGGAACCCTTGGTGTGAATCACCTTGGCTGCTTCCCAAAGAGCATCCAGGGTCGAATCATCGGCTTCCTCAATGGCGATGCTCTGTGAGCGTGCCAAGCCCTCCAGCACTCGAAAGCGTCCCTCAAAGCGTCGATTGGCGTCTTGAAGGGATTGTTCCGGAGCCAGCTCCAAGAAGCGCCCCAAGGAAGAGAGGGCCAGAAGCACATCGCCGTACTCGTGTGCGATGGCGGAACGGTCCTGGCCCTGGAGTGCCTCGTCCAGCTCCGCGAGTTCTTCGTCTACCTTTGAGCGGACGGCATCGATGTTGGGCCAATCAAAGCCCATGTGCGCAACTTTTTCGCCCACACGGTGTGCTCTGAGCAGCGCAGGCAGAGACTTTGGGACGCCGTCCAGGACAGACCCCTCTTGGCCCCGCTCCCGGGACTTGTCGTTTTCCCACTGTGCGATCGTGGACTTGGCATCATGCGCCGGGGGGCATTGCGCGTAGACGTGAGGGTGCCTCCGAACCATCTTATCTGCAATGCCTTGGGCTACATCGTCCAGGTCAAAGAGTCGCTGTTCACCGTAGATTTCCGAGATCAGCAAGATCTGAAAGAGCAGGTCGCCCAGCTCCTCTCGCACGTGGGATGTAGAACCCTCTGCTATGGCCTCTAGGGTCTCGTGACATTCCTCCAGCAGGTAGGGACGCATCGAGTCGGCGGTCTGCGCAGCATCCCAAGGGCAATCCTTTCGCAGGCGAGCCACGACGCTTCTGAGGTGTTGCATGCCGGTCATGGGTGGGCCTGGGATAGAATGAGGGGCTGTTTGGGAGTGTCCGTGCCGCAGGCGCCGGAAGTGTTTGGGAAGTACCATCTGCTCGAGAAGATCGCTACGGGCGGCATGGCCGAGGTGTTCCGCGCGCGGAGCTACGGCATGGCCGGCTTTGAGAAGATCCTCGTGATCAAGCGAATCTTGGACCACCTGGGAAAGGACGAGGAGTTCGTCACCCTGTTCATCGACGAGGCGCGTATTGCTGTGCGCCTGATCCACGTGAATATCGTGCAGGTCTTTGAGCTTGGAGAGGTGGAAGGCGCCTACTATATGGCGATGGAGTACGTGCACGGGTTGGACTTGGCGCGTTTGGTGAACCGCGCCAACAAGGTGGGGCCGGTCCCTGTTCCCATTGCCTGCTTCGTAATCATCGAGGCGCTCAAGGCGCTCCAGTTCGCCCATGAGCGCGTCTACGGAGAGGAGGTACCGGATAAGGAGGGCGATCCGATGAACATCGTTCACTGCGATATCTCGCCTCAAAACATCCTGATCAGCTTCTCGGGCGAGGTCAAAATCACCGACTTCGGCATCTCGCGGGCCAGCTTCCAGGCCGAGGAGCAGCACGACGTTATCCGGGGCAAGTATGCATACATGAGCCCAGAACAGGTCGAGGGCAAGGTCCTAGATGGACGCAGCGACTTGTTCTCTCTGGGCATCGTCTTCTACGAGCTGCTCACAGGACGAAGGCTCTTCAAGGCCCGCTCCAGAGACGAGACTTTGGGCCGGGTTAAGCGCGCCGAAGTCCCAAGTGCCAGAGGGTTCCGCCCAGAGCTCAGCGAGGACCTTGAGGACCTGCTGCTTCGGAGCTTGGCTCGTCGTCCAGAGCACCGTTTCCGAGATGCCGGCGAGATGCTGGATGCCCTCTCGGCATTGGTCGTTCGCGAGGGTCATCGGGCCAACAACAACGATCTGGCCAGCTACATGAAGGCCACGATCGAGGCCGCTACGGCCCGGGCGAGCGGAGAGCGTCCTGTCCGTAAGCAGGCGGGTCGCAGTATGCCGCCCTCCGCGGTTGTGGTTCTTGCCGTGGAAGCCGCGCCGCCGCCTCGCAGCATTGCAGCGCCGCGCACCCCTCTAAAGGCGTTGAATCAGGAGTGGTCCACTATTGTGCACGACTCTGGTGGCGAGGTCTGGGAGCGAGAGGAAGGCTCCCTCCTTGTCGTTTGGGTGGCCCGTGGTGGGCTACGCGAGACCGTAAGTCGGGCCGTACAGACCTCGTTGGCGCTGCAGCAGGCCACCCTTCAGGCTGGCTACCGCTTGAGCGCGGGTGTGGCGCCAGGTGTTGCGCGTATCTCTCCCGACTCCAAACGACCCGCTGATGGGTGGGAGCTGGCGGGACCCTTTTACTTGGCCCGCTGGATGATGAACCTCTCGGCACATCGTGGGCGTGTGCTGTTGACCGAGGTTGGACGCAGGCAGGTGAGCCGACGAAGCAGTCTGTTGGGCCGCATTCCCATCCAAGGGAATCGGTACATCAACTTGTATGAGCTGGGGTAAGGATGTTTTGGCTGATGAGCGTCGGGGAGTACTCAGCGCTTCAAGCTAGTGCAGGGAATGGTGACGGTGATGGGTACACAGATGCTGCTTTTACCTTTGGAGACGACTGCGACGATGGCGACCCCCTGGTAAATCCGGGCGCCGTGGAGTTGGCATGCAACGGTCTGGACGACGAATGTGATGCGCGCACCCCGGACGATGAGTTGGACTTGGATGGGGTAGAGAGCGCAGAGGACTGCGATGACTCAGATCCCGACCGTAGTCCTGACTTGCTTGAGATCTGGTACGACGGCGTAGACCAGGACTGCGATGGCAACGACACCGACCAGGACGGCGATGGCGAGCCGCGGTTCGAATCTGGTGGCCAGGACTTCGACGACACTGACCCCAGCGTTCAGATGCGCAGCTGGTATGTCGACGGCGACCGTGATGGGTACGGCGACCTGGGCGACCCGTTGCTCCAATGTGAGGCCGCGGATGGTCGCCAAGAACTCGGTGAAGACCGCGATGACCGGGATCCGGAGATCAGTCCCGACGCTGTAGAGATCTGCAATGACGGGGTAGACAACGACTGCAGCGGGGATGCGCCGGAGTGCCAGGTTCAGTCTTGGGAACTGACGTATTCTGAGCTTTACGTCTGGCAAGGCGACAAGGCGGGGGATGGGTTTGGCAGTGACCTTGCAGTTGCGGACTTGCATGGGGATGGGATGCTACTGGC
>JBLHMA010000549.1:0-3398 GCA_047621545.1 Cognaticolwellia sp.
TACACCCTGGAGGAGGCCCGGACCGAGCTCAGCGCCGTGCCGGAGACCGGTCAGCCCGAGCTTCAGGTCGACGCCCTGGACTTCGCCGCCGCCGTGCACCACCCCGACTCCCAGCGCTCCTTCCACCTGCTGGAAGACGACGCCGACCTGGAGCAGGTCCTCAGCGGCAGCGTCGAGGCCTGGCGCCTGTACCTGCATCCTGACCAGCTCAAGCTTGTGCGCATGAAGGCCAACGGGCCTGTGCGTGTTCTGGGCGGTGCGGGCACTGGAAAGACCGTCGCCCTGATGCACCGGGTCAAGCTCCTCCTCACCGAGCGCTTTGTGGGGGAGGGGGACCGGGTCTTGGTCACCACCTACACCAAGAACTTGGCCAGTGACTTGGAGCATCACCTCAGGCACTTGCTTGAGCCCGAAGACTTTGCCCGCATCGCGGTCACCAACTTCCATGCTCTGAGCGCGCGTTTGTGGAGCAGGCATGGGGACGGTCGGCACATCGCGAGGGGGTCACACCAGGACCAGGGCTGGTCCCGGGCCATGGCTGATGAGCGCCTTGGCAAGGTCCCCTCCTTCTACCAGGACGAGTTCCAGCAGATCGTGCTCGGTCAGGACATCACCGAGGAGATCCAATACCTCCGCGCCCGTCGGCCCGGACGCGGTGTGGCTCTGGGCCGCGCCCAGCGCAGGCAGGTTTGGTCTGTGTTTCATGCCTACCGGCAAGACTTGGCCGAGCACGGTCAGATCGAGCACGGGGACGCCCTGCGCCTGCTGCGCCACAAGCTGGACTCAGGCGAGCTCCCCCGCAGCGTCGTCGCCGCCCTCGCCGATGAGGTCCAAGACTTCGGCGCCCCCGAGCTCAAGTTCCTGCGCGCCTTTGTCGCCGAGGGGCCCGATGACCTCTTCCTTGTCGGGGACGCCCACCAGCGCATCTACGGCGCCCCTGTTCGAATGGGCAAGTGCGGCATCCACATCCGCGGCCGCTCCAAGCGCCTTAAAGTCAACTACCGCACCACCGCGCGCGTCAAGGACTGGGCCGTTGCGGCCCTGGAGGGCCTCACCGTCGACGACATGGACGGCGGCCTGGACACCTTGAAGGGCTATCACAGTCTCCGGCTGGGCATTGAGCCCCGGCAGGTCCTCTTGTCGGACCGCCAGCAGGAGCTCGGCCACATCTTGGGCGTCGTCGCCGCCTGGCTGGAGACCGACCGCGCAGAGCACATCTGTATCGCGGCCCGGACCAACCGATTGGTCAGCGACATCTCCTCCTACCTGGAGGACGCCGGCATCGACTGCACCGTGCTCGAGACCGACGCCTCTGTGCACGGTGAGGGCGTGCGCTTGGCCACCTTCCACAGGCTCAAGGGTCTGGAGTTCCCCAAGGTGCTCTTGGCCGGCGTCGAGGAGGGCCTGATGCCGCTGAGGATTCGTGGCTTTGCCAGCATGGACGCCGAGAGTCAGGAGCGCTGGGACCAGCGGGAGCGCTGTCTGTTGTATGTGGCTGCGACCCGGGCCAGGGATGAGTTGGTGGTGACGGGGAGTGGGAAGGGGAGTGGGTTTTTGGGTTGAAGCTCGGAGCGACCCAGGGTAGAATCGACTTTCCTGGGAGGGACGCATGGCGAAGTCGTACAACAAGAGGGCCGTAGAGACAGCGGGGGTCGGCGCGGGAAACGAGCTCATCTCCGCAGGATTGGACCCAGCCCTTGTCGACGGGCTGAAGAAGGGTGACCCAACCGCAGTGTCAGCCGCTGCTGAGATCGTCGGGAATGCGATGGTCCAGGAGTTGATGGGGATGAGTTCTACGGTTCGAGATGGCGCTGCAGACCTGGCGGATGGGGCAGAGCAAGGCGCGAAGACGGCCAACCCCAAGCGTATTGCTCAGGACGATTGGCAGGAGGACCAGCTTGAGTCCAGGCAGGCCGTCACGGACGGCGTGGGCTCTGAAGGGTCAGGGGAGCATGCGCGGCTCACTCCAGCGGAAGCTGATTATGCCAACTGGGCATTCTGGTATGCCGCGGCAGGAGCTGCGCAATCGCAGGGACTCAAGCACGCGAGCCACCACATGTGGCACTTCTTGGGCAACTCTGGCGAGCGCTTGGATGTTGACCTGGATGAGATTGGGAGGCTGTCTCCCAAGCTGATGGGGAACATTGAGTCTGTAAAGGATTTGGCCCTTCGCGAAGGGCTCTTGCGCCTCTCAACGGACAAGGACCCGCAGGCCTTTGAAGAAGGCGAGTGGAGGATGGCGCGGAAGTCCTTTGAGGCGGACAAATCCAGCTTTGAGCGCTCTGAGTCTGAAGACCTCTACTTGGCCATTGGTGGAAACGACCAGCAGATCTGGGGCCGGTGTACCTACCTACCAGATGGGTCGGGTGGGGGAGAGTTCATCGTGACCACGAGGGTATTGCTGGAGGACGACTACAACTGGGACGCAGGAAAGATGACGCACATCGGCGAACTGGTCGTCCAAGATACGACACTGGGACGGCTCCATGCGGTCGGACTCGCCCAAGAGTACGACATTCGCGGTGAGCGCACTGATGAGTTTCGATTTCAGCTCAAGGACGTGGATCAAGGGGTCAGAATGAATGTAAAAGCTATAGATGATGCAGACGTAGAGCTTCAGTCCGGGTCTGGGGAAACAGAGTGAAAACGCCTCTTCGTTCAGTTTGTCTTGGAGTTCTCTTCGTGTTTGCGGCCGCGTGCGGCGGAGGCGGACAAGGTCCTCGAACCGAGGCTGAAGCTATAGAGTGGGCCCGCGTTACTTTGCCTGCCCAAAGTAGTGACCTTCACTATTTTGGAGACAAGGGAATTGACTTCTCCGTCGAACTCCAGTTTGTGGTTCCGAGCGGCACGGACCTTGAGCCGCTCTACGCGGAGATAGGCTGCACCCCCATCTCGGGGGGAACACCGCACCACGGAGACCCTTTTGGAGACAACGCGGTGGCCTGGTACATCAAGAAAGCCGGGTACCCGACTGTGTGGTGCATCACAGACGCAGAGCCAATCGACGAGCACCGCTCAATCCGAGTCATCGCTCAGGACGACGGCAGCACCGTGGTTCAGGTTCAAGTCTACGGTTACTGAAATTGTCCGATTTCTACGATTGAGAAATGGGGATGAACATGGCGAGACTGCACGGGTGGCTCTTCGCGGCCCACAACAGAATCCGATTTCAACCCGGAGTATTCACAGGAATAGCTAGAATCGGCTTCTAAAGTCAGGTACAATGGGCCTTGTGAGGCAGTTTTGGCCAAATCTGGAGTCACGGCATGAGTGAATCAAACCGGCTGTTCCAGCCGACTCTTCAATAAGAGTATACAGGTCGAAGTTCGTGCTGAGAGACTGAGCTGCGACGCCGGGGCGATATTGGTCCGAGAAGTCGGTGAAAAGTTGGAGCTTTT
>JBLHMA010000550.1:0-3394 GCA_047621545.1 Cognaticolwellia sp.
TCCGAGGAATCAATTTTGCCCTATCGGCCTGTTAGCGCAACTGTCGACGGTCTTGGGGTCAGGCTTTCAGGAATGCTTGAGCAGCCAGCTTCGGGTCAGTTCGGCGGTGCGCTCGTAGCCCTTCTCAATGTCCGCTACGACCATCTTCTCCACCCGGCCGCCCATTAGAGGAATGCTTGCCGTGATCTCGCCGCTCACGATTCGCTCCACCTGTTCGGCTCCCACCGCCCGCAGCTGAAAGTCACCCTTTGAGCGAACTCGATCGCCCATCACGTCTGGCACGACGGTCCAGAACATCTTGAGTTCGCTGAGCTTCCACCGCTGCTCCTGTACGTAGGACATCTTGTCCCGCCCCACGGCTCGCGCCATTGCTGGAGGGAGCGTTTTATCGGGTGTAAAGCGGATTTTCCGGATTAATTCGCGTGCGCTCTTCCGTTCCGAGATCAGCTCACGGCTCAACCCAGACTGCGTATCCACGGCGGCCTGGTAGTCCGCATCTAAGACCAAGTCCCAGAGCCGCTGGGCGCTGCAGTCGAAGCGATGGCTGATGTGCATCTTCATGAGGTCTCCGGGGCACGTGCGGTCAGGCTGAGTTGGGACTATCCTGCCTCACTGCGAACACGAGGTCCCTATGTCCCTGATGCTGCTTCTGTCTGCCGCCCTGGCCGAGGTCCCGGTGGCCCCGGCTCCGGATTGTGCCCAGGACAACCAGAGCGCCTGCATTCAAGAATTGCCTGGGGACTGGCGCTTGTATTCCTGGGTGCCTGAGGGTTCCGAGGAGACACTGCGTCCGATCGAGGTGGAACTGGGCGCGGGCATCGGCGCCGATGTGGCTTGGCAGACCCACACCGGGCGCTTCGATCAGACCATCGCAGTTCTGGACAGCGGCATTCTTTGGGAGCACAGCGACCTGCGCAACAAGGTGTACCTGAACATCGCTGAGTTGCCGCAGCCTTGGAACGCGGCCGGGGAAACCCTGGACTACGACGCGGACGGCAACGGGTTCGTCAACATCCAGGACTATGCCGATGACCCTCGCGTTCTTATCGACTCGGGCAACGACCGGGGGGATGCGGTCTTGGATCCAGGGGATCTGATCGCGACCTTCTCCGACGGCGTGGACGACGACGGGAACGGGTACGTCGACGACATCGCTGGCTGGGACTTTTTCCAGGGGGACAACAACCCCTTCTCGGACTTTGATGACGGCTACGGAACCCACGGAACCGGCGTGGCCCGAGACGCTGCGGCCGAGGCGAACAACGGCGGTACGGCAGGCATCTGTCCCAACTGCTCGGTGCTGCCCGTGCGCACCGGCGACAGCTTCGTCACCGACGGCACCCGTGCTGGACAAGGCATCTCCTTCGCGGTGGATTCTGGCTCGGCCTCTATCGCCATGGCCATGGGCGCTCTGACCCACGCCCAGCACACCACCGAAGCGATGGCCTACGCCACCGAGATGGGTGTGGTCGTAGTGGTCGCGGCCGCCGACGAGAACGCCTACCACCACAACATGCCAGCGATGATCCACGACGCCATTGTGGTCATCAGCGTTCGCGAGGAGGGGAGCAACGAGTCGAAGACCTACAGCTTCATGAACTTCTTCGGCTGCAACAACTTTGGGCCCCGTCTGGACTTTGTCTCGGGAACCACGGACTGCGCTACCGGTGCCGTCGCCAACACAGCCGGCGCAGTGGGCCTGATTCAGTCCGTCGCCATGGACGAGCTGGGCGAGCGTCTCACCCCCGCCCAGGTCAAGGCCTTGCTCCAGGCCAGCGCCGACGACATTTACCTCACCGAGGAGGAGCGGGACGAGGCGGACACCTACCCCTCCAGCCCGGGATGGGACCCCTTCTACGGCCACGGACGCGTCAACGTCGGGCGGGCCGTTGGCCTGATCCTGGACGAGCAAATCCCGGCCGAGGCCACGATCGACGGCCCCGAGTGGTTCAGCGTCTTCTACGCGGACTGGGACAGCGACCCCAGCTTTGAGATTCAGAGCTCGGGCGAGAGCTGGACGTTGGCTTGGGGACAGGGCTGGGAGCCGAAAGATTGGATCGAGCTTGATAGCGGTACTTCCGCGTCGGAGACCGTCTCCATGCCGCTTGGCGATGTACCCACTGCAGCCATCCCCGATCCTGTCGGGAACGAGGCCGCTGAGCGACGTGCAAAGCGCGTGCACGCCCCCGCCGTCACCCTATTGCTTCAGGTCACCAATGACATAGGACAGGTCTCCGAGGCACGCCGCACAATCTTTGTGCACGACGACCCGGACCTTCTTCCTGGCTTTCCTTTGTACTTCGGCGCGAGCGGAGAGTCTTCTCCGGTGCTGGCCGATCTGGATGGGGATGGTGACCTCGAGGTGATCATGGGCAACGCCAATGGCGAGGTCCACGTCATCCAGGGAGACGGAAGCATCCTGGCTGGCTGGCCTGTGCTCACGGACATCGACGACGACTTTGTGAGCCACGAGGACGCGCCCGCCTACGCCACCAGCGCGGTGGATGGGCAGAGCGGCGACGGCATCTTGGCGTCGGTGGCTGTGGCCGACCTGGACGGCGACGGCAGCCTCGAGGTGGTGGCCGGCACCTTGGAGGGACGGGTCTATGTCTGGGGCGCGGATGGTTCCTTGAAAGAGGGATTCCCTGTTCGCGTCAACGCCGTCGACCCCAGCGTTTTGAATCGCTACATCACCCTGGACGAGGCCATCATCGGCGCGCCCACCCTCTTCGACATGGATGGGGACGGGGACCTGGAGATCCTCATCGCGGCAGGTGACTCCCAGCTCTACGCTTGGCACCACGACGGCAGCGACCTGGCGGGAACCCCCGTCGTGCTCTGTCACCCGGACAACTGTGGCACCCACGCCCGTCGCATCGTGGCGAGCCCCAGCATTGGGGACGTGGACGGCGATGGTGACCTGGACATCGTTGTGGGCACCAACGAGACCCTGGACGACGGGAAATACAGCGTGACCCACGCTCTGGACGCCGGCAGCCTGGAGGCTCTGCCTGGCTGGCCCATCCAGGTGGTCGGCCTTGGCATCTCCAACACCGCAGCCCTGTTGCCCATCATCGGCACCGGGCACCCGTCCTCCAACGCGCTCGGAGACCTAAACGGCGACGGAGCTGACGAGATCGTGGACATGGTGGTTCTCGGTCAGCCGAAGATCCGCACCGGAGATGGCGAAATCCTGTTTGAGCCGGGCACCTTTGTGGATGCCTATGGCCCAGAGTCCAACCTGAATGAGCGCAGCTTCGTGGGCTTGAGCGGCAACCCGACCTTGGGCGACATGGACGGTGATGGGATTCCGGATCTGATCCTCGGGGGGGCGGGCCTCAACGCCTTGGCCAGCTTGGTGCTCACTCAGTCCATCGACTCTCAGTTCGCGGTC
>JBLHMA010000551.1:0-3382 GCA_047621545.1 Cognaticolwellia sp.
ACGAGGTCACCCACCGAAAGCTCGCCTTGGTCCTGGGTGGTGGTGGCGGTGCTGGCTTTGGTTACGCAGGCATTGCAACCTCTTTGCATCGAAACCAAGTTCAGCCAGAGCTGATCTGCGGCACCTCCATGGGCGCGCTCATCGGCATGTTTCGTGCCCGGACCCGCCAGCATGACCAGGCACGCATGCTCGAGGTCAACAAGTCCCTGAGCTGGTCCAGGGTCTTCTCCCTGGGACCTGAGCCCAGTCGCTATGGCTTGCCCGCCACTCTGCGCTTGCACCTGCGCCGAGCACTGGGCGGCTATATGTCCCATCCCGACGGCCGAGTGCTGACCATCGGGGAGATGGCCATTCCGTTGCACATCGTGGCCACAGGCTTGACCGTGGACGCCCTCAAGCATGACCTGGACTACTACGAGCACCTGCTCGACGACGTGGTCAAGCCCGGCATGGTCTTCAAGGCCACGGCTCTAAAGCGGCTCGCTTCTTTGGCCACCGTGGCCCAAGAGCTCTCCCAGAACCAGGCTGGCTTGCGGGAGGTGGTCTTTGGTCGCGACCCCGGCACGTTAGACGCTGATGTCATCGATGCAGCAGGATTCTCCGCCAGCGTGCCCGGCCTGCTGCACTACGATGTGCACCGCGATGACCAGCGCATGAAGCACCTGTTGGACCAGCTCTACGCGGACTACGGCATCACCCGCCTGACGGAGGGCGGTGTGGTCAACAACGTGCCCGCGCGGGTCGCTTTCCGCTCCGCGATGGAGGGCCGCATCGCTGGGGGGCACCGGAACACCTATGTGTTGGCAGTGGACTGCTTTGTGCCCAAGCCAAGCTCCATGGTGCTCTACCCAATCCAGCAGATCGCTGCGGCCAACGTGGTCAAGAATAAGCCCTACGCCAACCTCTATCTGCCCCTGTCCCGCACCTTGAGCCCCGTGAACTTAGTGCCCAAGGTAGACGATGTGGCCCGGGCCAGCCGGTGGGCCATGAAGGACCTAGAGCCTCACTTGCCGTTGATGTTGGCGACTCTCTCGCCCATTCAGGTGCTCCCTACTTGAAGGTCTCGCCCTGTGAGGGGGCGAACCCAGGTCTTCGGGGTTAGAATGGACCAGCCCGTGGTCTTTGGGTGTCTTGTGCTCAAGGCGCGCTTGTTGCTGCCGTTGGAGACGAATGATGACGCTGTCCCTTCTCGTGAGCTTGGCTTGGTCCCAGGACACCGCTGACTTGAGCCTGGAGGGCTGGAGCGGCGAGGTCGCACCTTCTGTGAGCTCCCTGGAGTACATCGTCGGTCACGGCGACAAGATCAACGTCATCGTGGTGGGCGAGCCTGACCTGAGCGCGACCGAATTGGTGGTCTCAGCCGACGGCAGCGTGAACCTGCCCATCGTGGGCCGCGTGGTGGTCAAGGGCCGCAGCGCGCAGGATATAGAGGGTCAGCTGACCCGCTTGTTGGCCAAGGATTACCTGGTCTCTCCCCAAGTCAGCGTCAAGATCGTCGAGTTCAACTCCCAGCGGGTCGAGGTCTTGGGACTGGTCAGCGAGCCAGGCACTTACCGCCTGAGCGGCCCCACAACTGTGCTCCAGGTGGTTGCCATGGCCGGCGGCGTCTCGGAGGAAGCCATCACCGAGGTGCGCGTCACCCGTGGGGCCCAGACCTTCACGCTGATGTACGCCGATCTGGTGCGCCCAGGGGGCGATACGCCAGTCCAGGCTGGCGACCAGGTCTACGTGCCCATTGCGGCGGTGGTCTACATCCAGGGTCAGGTAGAGAAGCCCGGCGCCGTGGTCTTCGCCGAAGGCATGACCCTCACGCAGTCCCTGAGCTTGGCTGGCGGCCTGAGCGACACGGCCAAGACCTCCAAGGTTTACATCCTGCGGGACGGTCAGCGCATCGAGGTACGTCTCAAGCGCATCCTCAAGGGCAAAGAGAGTGACTACGTGCTCGTGCCCGGGGACCAGGTCTTCATCGACATGAGCCACGTCTAAGCGTTCACCGGGGCCACGATTCGAGTGCATGTGAGATCGTGGAAGGGTGTGCGCTGCAGTCCCTTGGCCCCACCTGCGATGTCAGCGAGGTTCTGCCCGCTTGTCAGGGGGCCAACGTGGATGCGCCCCACCGTGAGGGTTCCGTCGCTGGCGGCGTGACTGTGGGCATTCGTATGCTCGCCGAGTCCAACTTGAACATCCAAGGTCTACAGCTCTTCACCGGAGAGAAGGCCGGCGGCAGCACCCTGGAGGTTTGGAGCCACGATGAGACGGCCAACGCCCCCAAGGAGATGTTGGCCAGCGGAAGATGGATTGTCGGCGAGCCACTGGAGTGGCAGGGCCCCAACTTCGAGGCGTCGGTCCCGGTGGTTAGCGGCGCCCTCTACTGGGTGGTCTGGCGCCAGCTCGACCGTGCCCACAGCCTCCACTGCGGACCCGAACGCCTCAGGGTTGGTAGACCTTCCTTACCGGCCCAGCTTCGACGGCGGAAGCACTTGGGGCGATGTCTACGAAGGCCCATACCGGGTCCAGGTGCTCTGCTGCGAGTAGCACGGCTTGGAGTAGCTCGGCTGCTACCGCTACAAGCTACTCTTCGCTGAGCGCTCTGGCCCGCGCCTGGCCCAAGCGGCTCCAGCGGGTGGGCTCGTTGGCTGGAGGAACGGGGAACTCTGTGTCTCGCTCCGAGGTCCAGCGCACGCGCAGCTCTTGGAGGGCGCGGTCCCAGCGGGCCAACATGGGAGGAATTGCGAAGGGCACGGCTAGGCTGCCTGCGCTCTCGGCGGTATCTTCTAGCAGGGCCACGACGTACAGGGGGTCGTGGGTGTAGATGGCCAAGGCGGGTCCATGCTTGTCCAGGTGCACCGCCACAAGCGCCTTTGCGTGCTTTAGCACCTCGACCACGCCGGCTGGCTGGAAGCGCTTGACCGGGAACTGCTCTTCTTCGGCCATGCCAGAGAGAAGGTACAGGGCCTCCTCCAGCTCGTGGCTGATCAGGTCGTCTTCGAGCCAAAGAAAGCCGTCGACGTTGTCCTGCTCCAGCAGGGTGGTGATGTCCTCGGGCTCCTCTACCATCATGCGCCAGCGCTGGCAGCCTTCGAACCAGGCGCCGCCCCGGCGTGCCACGCGGAAGGTCTCGTCCTCGTCCTCCAGACCCTCTGGCACCACGGCAAGCTCGCCCTGCTCCTTGAAGGCCACCAGGTGGCCGCCAGGCAGGATCTGAGAGAGCAGAGCTCCCATGTCGATGCCTGAACGGTTCAAGCCACGCAGCGCGTCGCGGGCGGAGTCGTCGGTGAAAGCGGCTCCGCTGATCACCAAGCGATGCAGCGTAGGCTCGTCGGGTATGGGCAGAGACTGGATCCAGCGCTCCTGTCCGCGGCAGAGGCGGCCCGGGCGGCTG
>JBLHMA010000552.1:0-3381 GCA_047621545.1 Cognaticolwellia sp.
ATGATGTCCTTGACCTCGCCGGTGAGCACGGAG
Source organism: Cognaticolwellia sp. (assembly GCA_047621545.1). Lineage (GTDB taxonomy): Bacteria > Myxococcota_A > UBA796 > UBA796 > CAJQPC01 > CAJQPC01. The sequence continues at coordinate 34 of JBLHMA010000552.1, forward strand.
CCCTGAATGGCGGCGCCGATGGCAACAACCTCGTCCGGGTTGACCTCGGTGTCGGGGGCCTGTCCGAAGATCTCCGTGACCTTTTCCCGGATCCGGGGCATGCGGGTCATGCCGCCGACCACCACAACCGCATCCAGGTCAGCATTGCGCAGGCCGGCGTCCATCATAGCGTTGACACAGGGCGCTTCGAGGCGGTCCACCAGGTCCTCGACCACCTCCTCCAGCTTCTCGCGGGAGAGATTAAACATCAGGTGCATGGGCCCGGCCTCGCCGCTGGCGATGAAGGGCAAGTTGATGTCGGTCTGGCGGGTGGAGGACAGCTCGTGCTTGGCCTTTTCTGCAGCTTCCTTGAGGCGCTGCATGGCGACCACGTCTTCGCTCAGGTCCATTCCGGACTCTTCTTCGAAGTGCTCCAAGAGCAGCTCGACGATGCGGTTGTCGAAGTCCTCGCCGCCCAGGAATGTATCGCCGTTGGTACTGCGTACCTCGAAGACACCGTCGTCGATTTGGAGCACGCTGACATCGAAGGTGCCGCCGCCCAAGTCAAACACGGCGATCTTGCCGTTGCCCTTCCGCTCCTTGCCGTAGGCCAAGGCTGCGGCGGTGGGCTCGTTGATGATGCGCTCCACCTCCAGGCCGGCGATGCGGCCAGCGTCCTTGGTTGCTTGGCGCTGTGAGTCGTTGAAGTAAGCGGGCACTGTGATGATGGCGCGCTTGACAGGCTCGCCGAGGTAGGCCTCGGCTGTGGCCTTCATCTTCGCCAGCACGATCGCGGAGATCTGCGGCGGGGACAGAGACTTGCCTCCGGTGGAGACCCAGGCGTCTCCCTTCTCCGAAGGCAGAATCCGGTAGGGGACCAAACTCGCGGTGTGGGCGATCGAGTCGTCGTCAAAGCGACGCCCGATCAGACGCTTGACCGCGTAGAAGGTGTTTTCGGGGTTGGTGACAGCCTGACGGCGCGCCACCTGACCGACCAAGCGCTCACCGTCGGTGGCGAATGCCACGACCGAAGGGGTTGTGCGGCTTCCTTCCTCGTTCGGAATGACCACTGCTTCACCATCTTCCATGATGCTGACGCAGCTGTTTGTGGTCCCGAGGTCGATACCAATAACCTTCGACATAGGCTCAAGTGCTCCTGCTGGTTTTGGCACTCATCTCAACATCCGCTCGACGACGAGAACATCATTCTTCGTGGGCCAAAGGCTCAAGAGCTAGAGGTTGTACCTCGTCTCTCTCTAGTACGGGGCTTTCAACCTCTTGCGGCCCGCTCGAAACTGTGACGCGAGCCGCGCGGATGAGCCGCTCATGGAGCTGGTAGCCGGACTGGTGAATCAGAGTGATGGTCCCCGCCGGCTGATCGTCCGCATCGTACCGGATGGCCTCGTGTGAGGTGGGGTCGAAGCTCTCTCCGACCTTGCCAAGGGGACGAAGACCCATGCGATTCAGCGTCTGCTTCAAGTGCCGCAAGACCATTCCCACGCCCTCGATCATCTTCTCGGGGGGGGTTGTGTTGGCGTGCAGTACCGTCAAATCCAGGTTGTCCAGGACGGGGAGCAGCTCTCTGAAGGTGCGATCTTGGCCGAACTGCCGGGTCTCCACCAACTCGCGCTGGTGCCGGGTCTTTAGGCGCTCGCGATCGACTTCGAGTTTGGCCATCAATGCGCGCTGCTCGGTGATCAAGGCGTCCCACTCCTCCAGTTTGATGCGCTGGTCATCCAGTCGCAGGGCCATGGTGTCGTAGCCATTCTGGAGGCGCTTGCGCAGAACACTGAGCTTGATCGCGCGCTTTTTGTGCTTCTCGCCGTGTAGGACGGCATGCTCCAAGGCCAAGTGGGAGGCGACCAGCTCCTCAGAAAGGCTGGCGTTGTCTTGTTTGGCTTGGTCAAGCTCTAGGCGAAGCTCCTCGGAGCTCGAACCGGCAAGGATCTCTTGGAGGTCCGCAGGGTCGGCAGGCTTTCCCACGCCAGAGGCCATGGTCTCCGACTCGGAGTGCACGCTGAGTGCTTCGTCCAAGGAGATCTCAATGTCCAAGGTCTCTTCGGGTAGGCTCCTGGCGATGCGCGAGACGCTGTCCTGAGCTTGGGCGAAGGTGGCCTCGATCTCTGCTTGGAGTTCTTCGGTGGCCAGCTCGTCATCCAAGGTCAGGGCGCGTTGTCCCTTTTGGGGGCCCAGCCGAGCGTCGACAGCGCTGATCGCTGCTTGCAGCAGATCATCGTCCATCTCCAGGGCAAACTTGCCCAGATCCTTATCCTGCTGTCTTCCGCTCACGGTGACCCTTCGCTCGGACTGGGATTGTGGGTCGCAAACCCCCGCCCGGTCAAGGCGGGCACGATTGTAGTGCGCGTGCACAGGCGCGAGTGAGTCCATCCGCCAGGGTCCAGCCCTGGTCCGCAAGAGAGAGCCGGCCTGGGCTTTCCCGCAGCGTCCCCCTCTGCAGGTGCGGCAGGATGGCGCTGCGGTCCAAAGTAAACCCCAGATCCCGCAGGCGGTCCATTGGGACGCCGTCCACGTGCCGAAGTGTGCTCAGCAGCAGGTCCAGGGCCCTCTGCTCGGCGTTTGGGGTCTCCCAAGAGACATATTGAAGCGGGGTGGCGATAAATGCTGCCGGATCGGCCAGCCCAAGGGTGCGTGTGCCATCGGGCAGGCAGCCGTGAGCTCCGGCGCCCAGTCCGGCGTAGGCCTGTGCTCGCCAATAGGCCTGGTTGTGTTGGCCGCGCTGGCCGGTGCGCGCGAAGTTGCTGACCTCGTATCGGGAGAGCCCGTCGTCCTGAAGGCGCTGCAAGATGTGGCTGTAGGCTTGCGCCCAGTCGTCGTCCGGGGGGAGGTGGATCCTTCCTGCGTCCACCGCATTCCCCAGGTGGGTCCCGGGATGAGCCGTCAGTCCATACAAGCTGACGTGTGGCGCCCCAGAGGCCAGGATGGACTCAATGTCTTGGTCCAGCTCATCGAGGGTCTGTCCCGGCAGGGCGAAGATAAGGTCCGCCGACCAGCTCTCAAAGCCCGCCTTGGACACCGCGTGGAGCAGCTCTAGGGCCTGATCCGCGCTGTGCTGGCGGTGCAGAAAGCGGGTGTAGCGCTCGCTGAAGGTCTGAAGGCCCAAGGACAGGCGCGTCACGCCCGCATCCCGCCACTCGGCCAGCTTCTCGATGCTGGTGCTTCCCGGGTTGGCCTCCAGGGTCACCTCGCCGGTGGGCGCGATGGCCTCGATCAGGGCTGCGATCTGCTCCACGGGGTGCAAGCTGGGGGTGCCGCCGCCGAAGTACAGGGTGCTGGGTGCCGGAAAGTGCTCCTGAATTCCTTCCCACTGCTGGAGCAACGCCTGGGTGTAGGCGGCCTGGGGTGGAGAGC
>JBLHMA010000553.1:0-3378 GCA_047621545.1 Cognaticolwellia sp.
TGGGCAGCATTCTGCCTGATTACGGCGTGCACAAGGTGGATGCTGTGGTCGAGGCGGCAGCACCATGGGTGGACCTGACCCGCATCTGGGCTGGCAAAGAACTGAACTTCACCCTGGACCGCGAGGCCGACGACCGAGCCGTGTTCTTGCGCTACGTCCTGGACGAGGACCGCACTCTGGTCGTTGATCTCTCCGGTGGGACCCCTTCGGCGGGTGTCGAGGAGGTGGTCTACGCCCACATGGCCGGGCAGCGTGTGCTCACGGTCCAAGGCAGCCTGTGGCAGTCGGCCGTGGACGCTGGTTTGCGGCCTGCTGACATTGTGCGCATCGCCCACGTCTTCCGCTTCGACGTGGACTTCAACACCGAGTTGCAGGCCGGCGCACGCTTCTCCGTCATCGGCGAGGACCTGTACAGCGGCGGCGAGTACATCAAGATGGGAGAGCTGCAGGCAGTGCGCCTGGAGAACAAGGGGGAGGTATTCACCGCCATCCACTTTGTGCACGCTGACGGCCGAGACGGCTGGTACCACCCAGACGGCACAGCAGCCAAGAAGCCCTTCTTACGCTCCCCCCTAGATTTTGCCCGTGTGACGAGCAACTTCAACGGTGGCCGCTACCACCCGGTGCTCAAGAAGAAGCGCAAGCACCTGGGCACCGACTTTGGCTGCCCAACCGGCACCCCAGTCAAGGCAACGGGCTCCGGCGTGGTCACTACGGCCAAGAAGAACGGCGGCCACGGCAACCACCTGGTCATCAAGCACGAGGGTGGCCGGATCACCAAGTACAGCCACCTCTCCTCCTTCAAGGTCAAGAAGGGCCAGAAGGTAGAGCAGGGCCAGGTTGTCGCGCTCTCGGGCAACACCGGCATGAGCACCGGCCCCCACCTGCACTACGAACTGCACGTGAGCGGCAAGGCCGTGGACGCGATGAAAGTTGAGCTGCCCACCACCGACACCATGCCTGCTGCCGAGCGTTCGGCCTTCAATGCTCAGCGGGATGCCTTTGTGGCCCAACTCGACGCGATGGATCCCGAAGGGGAGGCGGCTGCACCAGCCTTGGTGGATGGGGAGTAGACCGTCTGCTCTGGTGGGCTAGCGCCATGGTCGCTAGCGCCTGCGACCGACCAGCAGCCCCAGTAAGCCCAGCCCTGCCAGCGCAAAGCCCAGCCCTCCCAAAGTAGAGCCCCCTGAGCTGCTGCAGCTGCAACCCGTTCCCGGAGCTGGATCACTGTCGCTCAGCGCGGAGTCTCCAGCGGAGTCATCGGTGTCCTGGGGAACCTCGGTGTCGCCCGTGCTTCCGGTGTCAACCGACCCAGTGTCCACCGGCCCGGTGTCAGCCACCCCCTCAATGTCCAGCATCGCCATGCTGATCCCCGCTACGGAGACATCCTCGTAGAACAGCACGAAGGTATCGTTGACCGCGCTGAGCCGCGGCGTCTGCCGGCCCTCGGTGCAGTTCATGTCGATGCCCAGGTCAACGGGCGCACTCCAGCTTATTCCACCGTCCGTGGACAAGGTCCAGAGCAGGTCCGCGGAGCTCAGGACATCGCTCTTGGCCCGCAGCAGCACCACCCCGACGATCTCGCCCCCTCCCAGAGACGCCACGGCAGACAAGCCAGTAGAGAGATGCCAGGAGCCCAGTGCGCTCCCGACCTGCACGTCGCTGGCAAAGACCTTGGTGCCATCCGCAGTGTAGCGGTTGTACCAGACCGTCTCCGCGGCCCCGTAGCTGACGTGAACCTGGCCCAGGTCGTCGGCGTACAGGTCGGGAAAGCCCCTGCGGCCCGAGCCGCTGACGTGCGCCGTCTCGCTGGCCTGGAGCTGAGCCGGAATGTCCCCAGTTGCAGGACTGGACATCACAGCGGCCTTTCCACCGGAGTCCGTCAGCCCGGATGCCACCCAGAAGCGACTGGAGGTAGCCAGCGAGCGAACCGTTGCATCGGCCCGCCAAACCCCGCTGAGTTCGCCCAATAGAGACACTCCGCCCCCACGGGCCGTCCAGACATTGTGGTTGCCCCACACGTCCGCCCCCGCTTGGCTGCTGGTCAGCAGCGTCACCCCATCGAGATCCGCGACAGAGACCACATAGTTCCGGGCTACCGGCGTCCCAACGCTGTCCTCCTGCTCCCAGCTCCCGCTGGGTGTCCTGCGCCGATAGAGCAGCGCAAAGCCGCTATCGTAGCTACCGCTGTGCCGGGTGACCGTGTGCACCGTGCCGTCGCTTCCCACCCAGATCGCGGGGGTCATGTCGTAAGAGCCTTGGCGCTCATCCCCTTTGGCCTCCTGAACCAGGACTGCGCCCGAGACGTCGACCTGCACGTACTCCGAGCCCAAGACATGGAGAATGCCGTCTGGCCCCTTGGCCACTTGGAACTGGGACCCGGAGGCGACGACACCCTGGGGGGTCCAGACAGCGGCGGCGGCGGTAGCGAACAATGAGAGTAGAAGCATGGGCCACAGTACGCTGTTCCGGCAGGCTGGGTCCTGGGCAAGTACAATCCTTCCGTGCTCCTCCTCCTCGCTACCGCCCTGGCCGCCCCGCCCCAAGTTCAGGAAGCCTGGGTTGAACTCCCCACGCAGACCGAGCGAGACCGCGCAGAAGCCCTGGGCGCCCACTACGCCGAAGGCATCGACGGCGACTACGTGCGCATGCACGCGACTCCCGCTGACTGGGCAAACATCCAGGCTGAGTTCAGCACTCTGGCCTTGCCGATGGGGCTGACTGCTCAGAGCTTCGCGGGCTACCGCAGCACCGAGCAGATTGAGAACGAGCTGGCCGCCATGGCTGATTCATCCCCCCTCATCACCTTGGTCCACTTCGGTGAGAGCGTGGATGGACGGCCAATCCTGGGCCTGGAGATGGGCCCCAAGGACGCTCCAAGCTGGCGGATCACGGGCGCCCACCACGGCGACGAGGCCATCTCCAGCGAGCTGGCCATGGAGGTGGCACAAGCCCTCCTGGACAACACGGGTGCATGGGCCGGGCTCATCGAGAGCCTACACATCACGCTGATCCCGGTGGTCAATCCCGACGGCTTGGCCCAGGGGTCCCGCTACAACGCCAATGGGGTGGATCTGAACCGCAACTACGACTTTGAGTGGGGAGATGGCACCTTCCGCGGGCCCGCACCCTTCTCCGAGCCCGAGACCCGCAGCGTACGCACCCTCTCCTTGTACAGGAGCCATCATGCCGGCCTAAGTCTGCATGCGGGCGCTTTTAACCTAGGTTGGCCCTGGAACTACACGACAACCCTCTCCCCCGACGAGGCCAGACTGCAAGCGCTCGCACGGCGCTACGAAGCCCTCTGCCCAGACCCGGACTTCTACATCACGAACGGGGCCGCTTGGTACGTGACCAGCGGCGACTCCAACGACTGGT
>JBLHMA010000554.1:0-3361 GCA_047621545.1 Cognaticolwellia sp.
CAGGTTTAGGCTGACCACGAGCAGGAAGATGCTGGTGGCTGGAGTGAGCAGATCGAGCTCAAAGCGCAGGGGGGCTGCGGCCAGCACGAAGAGCCCCATGGCCAGCGCGCCGCCGAATTTCCATCCACTGGAGATGCGCCCAATGCGTCCGATTCCCAGTGCAGCGAGCGCGCCAAAGAGTAGGTTGAAAAGGCGAGAGAGCCGAGGATCAGGTGTCTCCGCCAAGGCCTGTTGCCACGAGAGCAGCCAGGGATAGCCGGGGGGCTGATAGTAGCCCTGGGCGAAGGGGTTTTCTTCGGCCAAAAGCTGCAAGGCTTGCTGCCAGTAGGTCAGCGCGTCCACCCGGGGGTGGGTTGCGTCCCAGCTGCCCTCGATGCTTGACCAAGCCCAGATGCGCAGGACGATAGCCAGCATCAGCACGGCGCCCTCGGCAAGGGCGACGCTTCGATTCACAGGGGGCTGCGCGGGGGATGCGGACATGCTAGGAGCGGCCATGCCTACCACGTCTCGTCTGACCTATCGCTCTGACTCTTTGCCCAGTGACCCTGGCACTCTGGTGGTCATCGGCCGCAAAGAGCGCCTGCTGTCCCCGGACATTATGGCCCTGCTGCCCATGCCAAAGGGTACGTGGAAGGCCATGCTTGGCCGCTTGGAAGGCGGAGATTCGGGTGCTGCAGCCAGCACATGGGTCGGAGAGCTGAAGGTTGTTGTTGGGGTGTTGCCCGAGTCCTGCAGCCGCTCCAACAGTCCCTCTCGTGCTTGGGCCATCCCGGGCTTGGCCCGTGCAGCCGGTGGAAAAAGGGCTGCCAATCTGATCTTGGCCATCGATGAGCCTGCCCACGCGCTGGCGGCCTGTGCAGCCTCGGCCAAGGCCTTTCCGCTGTACTCCCGCAAGTCAGGTACCCGCCGTGAGCAGGCCATCTCGGTCCAGGCCATCGCCCCAGACGGGGTCGTCTTTGAGCCCAGGGCACAAGCCACCATGGACGGCGTGCAGTTCGCCGCGCGCTTGGTAGACGCTCCCTGCTCGGAGCTCAACACCACCGCTTTCGTGGCCGAGGCCAAGGAAGTTGCGGAGCGCACCGGCGCTCGAATTCTGGTGCTCCAGGGTGAGCAGGCGCTCAAGGAGAATGGACTGGGCGGAATCTGGGGCGTTGGCAAGGCTGCCTCCCATCCTCCTGCATTGGTCGCACTGGTACACAGCCCGGACAACGCTGAGAAGTGCGTGGCCTGGGTTGGCAAGGGCGTGGTCTACGACACCGGCGGCCTGAGCATCAAGGGCAAGACTGGCATGCCCGGGATGAAGGGCGACATGGGCGGTGCAGCGGCCGTCTTGGCTGCCTTTGAGGCTGCTGTTGCCACCGGCTTTTCTCAGAAGCTGGTCGCGGTTCTGTGTATAGCGGAGAACGCCGTCGGCCCAGAGGCCATGCGTCCTGACGACATCCTGGCCATGCACTCCGGCCGCAGCGTCGAGGTCAACAACACTGACGCCGAGGGCCGCCTGTGCTTGGGCGACGGAGTGAGCTGGGTCTGCCGCAACCACAAGCCGGACCTGGTTGTGGACATTGCGACTCTGACGGGCGCGGCCTTGATGACCTCGGGCAAGGTCTTCGCGGGTATCTACACCAACGACGAGGACCTGGAGCTGCGCGCGCGGCGCGCCGGCAAGGGAGTCGGTGAGCCGGTCTTCCCCTTCCTCTACGCCCCAGAGCTGATGCGCAAGGAGTTCAAGAGCTCCGTGGCGGACATGAAGAACTCGGTCAAGGACCGCATGAACTCCCAGGCCAGCTGTGCGGCGCTCTTTGTGGAGAGCCATCTGCCCAAGGATGCGCCGCCATGGATGCACGTGGACATGGCTGGACCTTCCTGGGGCAGTGACAAGCGGGGCACCGGATACGGTGTGGCCTTCTTGTTGGCCCTGGGCGAAGCTGTCTGAGTCAGCACCCCTTTAGAAACATGCAGACAGGAGGCCAACATGGCCCGTGGTACCTACTTTTCTGAGTTCCAGGTCGGTCAGGCCTTTGTGAGCGGCGGTCGCACGGTGACCGAGGCTGACGTGGTCAACTTTGCAGGCATTAGCGGGGACTACAACCCCCTGCACATCGATGCGAGCTTCGCGGAGACCACACCCTTCAAGCAGCGCATCGCCCACGGCATGCTCAGCGCGTCCATCAGCACCGGCTTGGCGCAGACCCTGGGCATCTTCGAGGGCACCACCATCGGATTGATGGCCCAGACCTTCAACTACAAGGCCCCGGTTTTCTTTGGGGACACCATCCGAATCTCCCTGACCGTGGAGAGCGTCAAGGCCAGCTCCAAGGGCGGCAAGGGCGTGGTGAACTTCCGCAGCGACATCCTTAAGCAGGATGACAGCGTCGCGGTCACGGGCACCTGGACGGTGATGTTCCGCGACAAGTGAACATCCTTTGGGCAAAGACGTGATTCGTGGGGTTGTCTTTGACCTGGGTGGGGTGCTGATCCAGCTGGATCACGCCCGCCTGGGGCTGGATGTGGACCGGGACACCTGGCACCGCTGGCTGCTGGAACACCCGGTGGCCCGCGCTTGGGAGACCGGGCGCTGCGGGTATGTAGAGTTTGCAGGGGCGGTGTTGGTTGCGTTCGGTGTGGGGCTCGATGCGCAGGAGCTGGCTGTGAAGCTGCAAGATTGGGTGCTTACACCGGGTCCGGAAGCGCCTGCATTGGTGGCTGCTCTGCGTCCCGAGGTCCTGGCTCTGTGCCTAAGCAACAACAACCCACTTCACTGGGGTCGACTTGGAAAACTCGGTGTTGGAGATTGGTTCTCTGAGACCGTTCTCAGCTTCCAGGCGGGTGTCGCCAAGCCTGACCCGGAGATTTACCGAGCTTTGGAGTCCAAGGCCGGTTTGGGAGGAGAGGCCTTGCTGTTGTTGGACGACAACCTGATGAATGTCCACGCTGCCCGAGCCCTGGGATGGGAAGCCGAACAGGTGGTGGGCATCCAGCAGGCCAGGGCGGTGCTCGCGGAGCGTAGTCTTTTGCTTGGCTAAGCAGGGTCGTCGGTTGAACGCGCGGGTTCAAAGAGGGTCGTGGGTTGAACGCGTGCGGCTCTTCTGGACTGTGCTTGGATGCTGCTCAATATGGGTTGGTGGGGCTTGTCTGGCTCGGGAAAGGCGCGAATACGGGGTGCAAGGGGGCGGTTTGCGTGCGAGGGCGCGTTGAACCCTTGACCCTCCTGGTGGGGTAGGCGTTCGAGCCGCTGAACCGTCGGCCTTTTGGCCTTTTGGCCTTTTGGCCCTTTGAACTCTGGCCGCCGGGCTGTTGGGCTGCTGGGCTGGGTTTGCTAGTGCTGGGTTTGCGAGTGCTGGGTTTGCTAGTGCTGGGTTTG
>JBLHMA010000555.1:0-3343 GCA_047621545.1 Cognaticolwellia sp.
ACTAATGGGCGGGACCCTGCGAAAGCTGTCCTTTTCTTTGATTCCTGTGGCGCTGCTTTTGGGCCTGGGCGAGGTGGCCTCAAGGGCGGTAGGGGGCCCAGAGTGTGCTCCTGTGACCCCGAGTGCGAGCGGCTGGGACACGATGGTGGCGGACCAAACCTTGCTCTGGAAGCTGGAGCCCGACCGCCTCTTTGAGTCTCCCGCAGGGAACACCAAGACCAACGCCCTGGGCCTGCGCTCGGTCCACCTACCGCCGAACAAGCGCGGGGTTCGGGTGGCGGTCACTGGCGACAGCTCGGTCTTTGGCTGGGGTCAACCCGACGGATTTACCTACGCTGAACAGCTCGAAGAGATGTTGGGCCGGGCCTTTTCAGTGCAGGTGCAGGTTATCAATATGGGGGTGCCCGGCTACTCAACCGAGCAGACTTTGGGGCTGATGGAGCAGGTGGGTTGGTCCTACGAGCCGGACCTTTTGGTGGTCCACAACCTGTTCTCCGACTGCAACATCGACGCCTTTCAGGACCGGGCGGCCATGGCGCTGACCAACCCGCAGCCCTCGGTGTTGGAGAACAGTCGCCTGTACTGCGCGGTGCGTCAGCCTTGGGTGGCCTACCAGGCGGGCTTGAACCAAGAGAGCAACCGGGTGCTCATGCCGGGCATGCCCACTGGCGCAAACCAGGCCCGCCGGCTCGAAGAGCTCGACCAGCTCATCGATCTGAGTCGGGTGCCGCTGAGCGACTACCTGGAGAACCTGGAGAGCCTTCAGGACCAGGCGGATGGCCGGGGGGCGTCCCTGCTGATGGCCCCTCTGGCGCAGGAGTGGGACGTGGGCCTGTGGACCGCTCCGATGGAGACGCCGACGGTGGACCAGGTGCTGCCTTGGCATCCCTACCGCACGGCTCAGGCGGAGTGGGTGGCCCAGCACGACTTGCTACAGGTGGATCTGCCGAGCGCCTTTTTGGCCAGCGGATTTAGGGGGCAAGAACTGTTTATCGACCACATGCACCCCAGCGTTCTCGGGGCTTGGGTGATGGCCACTGCGGTGGCTGAGTCCATCGTGGCCAACCCCAGGTTGGTGGGCCTTGGCCCAGAGCACGTTCGGGAGAACTGGAGGACGCCACGCCCTGTGGTCCACGATAGGTCGCGAGGCCCCAGTCCAAGGTCTCCCCGCGGGCCTGCAGGAAGTACACCTCGAGGCCCTGAAGGCCCACCCAATCCCACGCCGCCGGGTAAGCGATGAATCGCTGGTTGATTCCGACCCTGCTCTGGGCTGCCGTGGCGGTCCTGGTCACTTGGCCGTTGGCTTTGCACCCCGCGACCACGCTCTTGGGCGATCCGCGGGTCGATGTGTGGAACCACGCCTGGGGGTTCTGGTACGTCGCCGAGTCTCTGGCGGTTGGGGAGTGGCCGACCTGGACGCCCTTGGCTGGCGGTCCGGGTGGGGGCGCGCTGTACTTCATCGATGCGCCCGGCGCGGTGATCTGGGCACCGGTGACCTGGCTGGCTGGGCCTGCGGTGGCCTACAACCTGGCCCTGATGATGCGGGTCTTCCTGAGTGGAGTGGCTGGACAGCTGCTCTATGAGGAGATCGAAGGCCAGGACGCTGGGCGCTGGATTTCCGGCCTGGCCTGCGCAACCTTGCCCTTTTTGCTCTGTGAGCTGCACAATGGCATCTCCGAGGTCTCCTCGCTGCACTGGGTGGCCGGCAGTCTGTGGGCGTCGGCGCGCGTCGGCCGACGGGGCAAGGCTGTGGACTGGGCCCTATTGGGTCTGATGGGCGGGCTGGCCGCAGCCTGGAGCTTCTACCAGGGCTTGTCCGCGGCGCTGGCGGTGGGTGTCTTCCTGCTCCTACGTCAAGGCCAGCTGCTCTGGAGGGAGCGGCGGCTCCTGCCCGGCGTGTGGACCGGCCTGCCTCTGGCCGCAGTGATAGGCGGTGCACTGGCAACCCCAGTTTGGCTGGTCTTCAAGGCCAGCTTGGATGCCCCAGACGCGCTCATCTCCCGCAGCCTGTCCCTGCATGTCGCGCTGCTGGAGCACAACGCCGTAGATCCCCGGATCTACCTAATGCCTGGGGCCTTCCAGTCCGTGGACCTGATGGGCGTTTACGGCGAGCCCTTCCTGCACACTGGCTACCTGCGTCTCACGGTCGTTGTCCTGGCGCTGCTGGCCGTGATCTGGCGACCCAAGGCGCGGATCTGGGCTGGGGTGTGCCTGTCCAGCTTGGTTCTAGGCCTGGGCACCTACCTTTGGTGGGGCGACTCATTCGTCACTTTCGCGGGGGGATGGAAGCTCTCGCTGCCCTTTGGCTGGCTGGTCGATGTGCTCCCCCAGATCGCCATCACGCACCCGCTGCGGCTCTCCTTACCTGGGCAGATCCTGGCTTGCGTCTTGGCCGGTCAAGGGGCCGTCTGGCTCATGGCCCGCTTCGCCAACGCACGCTGGCCGGCGATGATCGCGGGGGCTCTCCTGGTCTCTGAGTCCCTGTGGGGCTCTCTTGCGGTCTGGCCGATTCCCAGCTCGCCCAGCACCGTCCCGCCGGCCTTGGCCCAACTCCAGGAGACCCAAGGCATGGTGCTCAATCTCCCGGTCGAGGTCGGTACGTCCATGCTGACCTCGCGCTACTTCTGGTGGCAGACCCTGCATGAGCGCCCCATTCCCTTCGTGCCCGATGTGCGCTTGGGCAGCGCCAAGGATCCCTTCCTACAGCACTGGTCTGGGGTCATGGAGGAGACCCCGCGGCCTCTGACAGGGAAGCTCAAGCGCAAGATGTTGGCCCGCTATGGGGCGGTCGTGCTGCACCCGGAGTGGTCGCAGATGGCCGGAACCCAGCCCTATGAGCGCATCCTTCGCGATGCCTTTGGGGAGCCCATCTCACAGGACGGCCTCTTGATCTGGATGCTCCCTGGGGACAAGGACTTAGACGCCTTGGACGACTCGGATCTGGGGCCCGGTCTCTCCCAGCCTCGCCCCGGAGGCGCGCCGCCTCCGCCACCGCAGTAGGATTCGGGCATGTCGCTGCTCTTCTCGACCCTGCTCTTCTCGACCCTGCTCTTCTCGACCCTGGCCTTGGCACCGTCCCCGGTGGAGATCCCTGCCGGGACTTATACCCAAGGCGCCGATTTGCAGCCCGATGCGCCTCCTCGAGAGGTGAGCCTGAGCGGCTTCCGCGTCGATGTCACCGAGGTCTCCATCCACCAGTTTGAGGCCTGGGTGACAGCTGGGGCCTACGGCGAGTCCAGTCACTGGAGCCCAGCGGGCAGGGATTGGCTGAAGAAGAACCCCACAGGTTTGGGCGTGGAGACCCGGGCGGCTGGTCGTAGCGCGGAGCACCCGGTGGTGGGGG
>JBLHMA010000556.1:0-3307 GCA_047621545.1 Cognaticolwellia sp.
AAAGCCATCGCCGGACTGTTCATCCTCACCTCCGTTCAGGCCGAGCAGGTGGTCTTTCGCGAGGGCGAACAAGGCCACTCCCTCGTCGTGATCTTGGACGGCCTCTTTGAGCTGGTACACGAGGGCCCTGGTGAGGGAACACACCTTGCTGACGTCCAAGCGGGACGCCTGCTAGGCTTGGTCTCCTTGATCGATCCTGGACCCCGTACAGCGACTCTACGCGCGATGGAAGATGGCCAGATCGCTGTGCTGGACCAGACCACCTTCCAGAAGCTCTGGGATGCCGAGGGCGATGCAGCCGCCTCGCTCCACTACCAGATGGCTCTGGTGGTCATCGAGGAGGTCAGAAGTGCCCAACGCAAGCTCGTAGAGACGCTGACGGAACCCTTGCACTTCCCTCAGCCTGAGCTGGAACCACTACTACGTTCCGCTATTCTAAGAGCGTCGGAGACCAGCTCTTAGGCAGCTCGTCCGACTTAAACGCTTTCGACCTGGGCCATGGGCTTCTGGTCTGGGGGGAGACGGCCGGCCATCGCAGCATGAACCTCTTCCAGGTGCTGGTCCATCGTTTCCACCGACCATGCGCTCGTGTCGATCGGCTCCAGCACATGAATCGGAATGTCCGTCAGGTAGAAGCTGGTCATCTCCTTGAGTGGCCAGTTCTTCTGGGCGCCGCACACGACCACTGGAACCACTGGCAACCCAGTCGCGATGGCCAGATGAACAAAGCCCTTCTTAAGGGGCCGAAGGCGTCCATCCTTAGAGCGCGTTCCCTCGGGCCACATCCAGATGGACATGCCCAGGTCGCGCACAACCTGACCGGTCTCTTTCAGCCCCGCGATGGCGCGGTCCCGGTTTTGGCGGTCGATCAGCAGGTGGCCGGAGAGTCGGTAGGCCCATCCAAAGAATGGGATCTTGGCCACTTCCTTCTTGGCGATGCCCACTCCGCCAACCGGACACACCCACATGCCGATGAAGATGTCCGTCATCGACGTGTGATTGGAGACGTAGATCGCCGGCGGCGCATCTACAAGGTGCTCCTTGCCAATGATCTGGACGCGCGCACGCACCACCCAGAGAACCAAAGGCGACATCAAGCGCCCATAGTGGTTGCAAAGACGAATCCGGGCTGCTCGCCACGGCAACAGAAAGAGGAGCATCAGCACCAAGATGCTTGCGGTGCCCAATACCCAGGAGATGCCTAACGACAACCGGATGATTCCTTCTAACTTCCTCACGCTGCGCAAATAACCGATTTGGTGGCGCACCGGGCTCCTTTGTTCGGGGGCATGCTCAGCCTTTTCCAGCTCGATGGAGAAGCGCTTCGTAGAGCTGCTCAAGCTCCTGACCGCGCGCATCCCAGGTGCATGTACTCGCAATGCCTTGGGCCGCCCGAAGCGAAAGGGCCTCGCGCCTGGGAGCGTCACGGGCCAGCTCCACCAGCGCAGCAGCAAAGGCCACGGGGTCTGCGTTGGGGACCGAGACCACTCCTGGCAGGTCTTGGGCGGAGCCTTGCGCGCAGACCGTCGGCTTTCCCAGTCCCAGGTAGTTGAGGAGCTTGATGGGGTACCCGGTACACACTGTGCGCGGCAGAGCCGCGATATCCGCTGCAGCCACAATGTCGCGAACCTCTGCCCAGTTCCTGCGGATCACGAAGCGCTTGCGCTCCGGAGGTAGCGCTGCAGCCCGCGTCTCCCATTGGCTCAGATCGCTCGCGCTGACCATGAGCAAGCCGAGCTCCGGGACCTGCAGCATGGCGTCTATAAAGTGCTCCAGGTCCTGATACGGGTCAGGATTGCCCGCATAAACCACCCACAATCGCTCTCCCAGAGCTAGCTCCGCGCGAGCGCGCTCAGGCCGTGCACCATGAAAATCTTGCAGGTCGACCCCTGGCGGAATGGCATGTACCCAATCACAGCCCAGCTCTTGCAGGACAGGAACAGCCGCCGGCGAGATGGCCACGCAAGCATCCGCCCGTCTCGGAATCTGCCGGTCCATGACCCTCCCCGCCCGGGTGGCCATTGCACGGGCTATCGGATGCTCGAAGTAGCGGTGCAGCTCTTCAGCCATGGTGTTGTGGTTGTTGTAAACCACAGGAATCCCGGTGAGAGCACGGGCGATGTAGGCCGCCAGGGGGGCCTCGTAGTTGTGCGCATGCACCAGATCTGCTCGGCGCCCCAGGCGGGTCAAGACCCCAGCCAAGCCAGCGTCGAGCACCGGCTTGATCCAATCCGGTCCCGCCCGAAGGTTGTTGTAGCCAGGCAGTCTTGGCACTCGGGCAAGCTCTACGCCTTCTGGAACGAGTCCTTCGCCATGGCCATAGCATGCAACGGTCACACGATGCCCCCGGGCAACCAATGCTTTGGCCATTCCGGCCACGTAGACCTGCGAGCCCTGAGGTGACGGAAAGGGAAAGGCCGCTGCTTGAACGATGTGCACGCTCTATGCCTCAACTTCCAAGAGCCCTGGCCGATACGGAAACCGTGCCCGAGTGAGCGCCTGCCTTTGTAGGTTTGCGACCAACCTGGTCATAAATCGCAGTATACTGCTCTCCTAACTCAGCTCGGAGCCAACCCGATGAAGAACCTGACCCTTGGCCTACTGACCGCCCTGGTCGGCTGCGGCGCACCCTGTGACGAAGGATTCGGCGAGGGCGCCGATGGCAACTGCTACCCAATCTCCGGTACCGATGTCGGCGAGGAAGGAGACGCGGATGCAGACGCCGATGCGGACTCCGACTCCGATTCCGATGCAGACGCGGACTCGGACGCAGACTCCGACGCAGACTCGGATGCAGACTCCGACGCAGACACGGATCCCAGCTGTGACTCCTCGGTGACCGGTATCTGCGGAACGCTCAGCGGAACCGACCCCAACACAACCGTCGTAGTCGCCGCCCTGGACAGCATCGACTCTCAATTTCCAGTGGGCATCTTCTATGCCTCGCCAAAGGACCCAGATGGCAACCCCAGTGCAGACTGGGCATGGCCGCAGGACTACCAAATCAGCGAGGGCGCAGCCACTGGTGAGGACCCAGGCGGGGATCCCGGTGGAGACCCAGGCGGAGATCCAGGCGGAGATCCAGGCGGGGATCCCGGTGGTGATACCGGAGATCCAGGCGGAGATCCAGGCGGAGACCCAGGCGGAGATCCAGGCGGTGGTGGCGAAGGCGAACCCTTCCCAAGCGGCAGTTACACCGTCGTTTTCGCCGTGGACACCAACAACGATGGAATCGCGGACAAGGAGCAAGACCCGTACACGGTCTATGCAAGCACGGTCACAGTCACCGAGGGCAAGGCCACCGAGG
>JBLHMA010000557.1:0-3302 GCA_047621545.1 Cognaticolwellia sp.
TGGCCGCCGGGCTGTTGGGCTGCTGGGCTGGGTTTGCTAGTGCTGGGTTTGCGAGTGCTGGGTTTGCACCCACCCCCTACACCCTACTTACAGACCGCAAAAGCCTCGCTGCAGGTGATGCTCACGCGTCCGCCGGCCTTGACCGTCACCTTGCCCGCGGTGACAGGCAGGCCATCCGAGAACGCCGCCCTCACCGTGTAGCTACCCACTGGCACAATGCCTGTTGCGTGGCTCACCCCTGCGCTGTCCAGAAGCACAACTCGCAGGGCATCTCCGCTCACCCGAACTGTTCCAGTCAGCACCACAGGCGGGTCCACGGGCTTTTCGTCTACCGCCTTTGTGTCTCTCGGCTTTTCGTCTACCGGCTTTTCGTCTACCGGCTTTTCGTCTACCGGCTTTGTGTCTCTCGGCTTTTCGTCCACCGGCTTTGTGTCTCTCGGCTTTTCGTCCACCGGCTTTGTGTCCCTCGGCTTTGGGTCAGGCACACGCTCATCCGGAACCAGGTCCGGAACCATCTCTGGGACCAGGACCTCGGGCACCTTCGGGGGTTCAGACAGCTCTGGAACGGTCTCAGGCTCGGGATCGGGCGGCACTATCTGATTCAGGGGGTTTTCTTGCTCCACCACCATCGGATCTTGCCTTTGAGCAGGACCCTCCTGCTCCCACCACCAGATCCCTGCGCCCAGTAGTAAGAGAACGGTCAAGACCCCTAAAACTCTGGGCATCGGCGAGGTCAGCGGTGCGATATCCTCATCCTCGAAGAGTTCCGCAAGCGGTTCGGGAGCTCTGGCTGACTTGGAGGCGGGCGCAGGCGTTGGTGCGGCGGGCTCCTCTGCTTCCTCCAACACCATGGTTGGGTTGGCCGGCTGGTGCGGAGTGATGGTCTCGTTGGCCACCAGAGGCGGGGGTGTGAGCGCGCGCTCCATCCCGTTGGGCACCCCGCTGATCAGCGCGGGCGACTCCGGGTCCTCTTCGAGCTGGGTCACCGCCTGCTCCAAGGCCTTGGCCATTGCCAGCGCCGATGGATACCGATCCTCGATGTCGTAGAAGCAGGCATTGGCGATGATGTCGGCCAGCGCCGGGGGGAGGCCCTGGCGCATGTGCTCGGCCTTGCCCATGGGCATCAGGAACAGGTCCAGCGGCTGGGCGTTTTTGAGCAGAGACCAGAGGGTCGCGCCGGTGGCGTAGACGTCGGCCCGGGGGTCGACCTCCCGAGCATTGATGCGCTGCTCCGGCGCCATGTAGCCCAAGGTGCCCATCGTGGAGCCGGTCTTGGTCAGGCTGGGGGTGCTGTCATCTTGGATCTGGGCGATGCCAAAGTCAGTGACCTTGGCCACGCCGCTGCGGGTGACCAGGATGTTGTGGGGCTTGATGTCCCGGTGGATCACCCCGGAGTCATGGGCCACGTCCAAGGCGGCCAAGGTCGCCAGAGTGGCCCGACACGCCATGCGCGGTGGCATGGGGCCATGGCGCTTGCACCAGTCGCTCAGAGAGCCGCCTGCTACCAGCTCCATCACGATGTAGGGACACTCATCTGAGTCCACAATGTCGTGGATTCCCACGATGTTGGGATGGTGCAGCCGCGCCATCGTGCGCGCCTCGGTCAGGAAGCGTTCTTGAATGATCCTGGAGCGGGTCAGATTGGCGTTGAGGATCTTGATTGCACGCCCCACCTGGAGGCGCTCGTCCCAAGCCTGGTAGACCGTGGCCATGCCGCCGGCACCCAGAGTAGCGACCACCCGGTAGCGGCCATCGGCCAGGGTCGTCGGAGTCGGAGATTCAGTCGTCACGCTGCTCCGCGCGGTAGGTCTGAACGGCCCAAACACCCAGCCCGATAGCGGCAACTGCGCTCACGCTCGCACCTGCAACGCTGGCCCTATTGGTGGCGTAGGCCTGTTGTAGCTCGCTCTGGCTGCTTTCTCCGTCGAAGCGCCGTCCGCTCACGGCCGCCACGCCATAAAGACTGCCGGCGGCCACCGCGCTGACCCCGGCGACGATCGCGCGCTTGCGCCATCGGCTCTCTGCCAGTTGGGGCTCCTGAGGCGGTGGGCCCCAAACGGGCATGGCTTGGCCGGGTGCCAAGTATTGGGTCTCAAACCAAGCCCCGTCGGCTTGGTAGACCTGCACGATGGTTGGTCGGGCGACCTTTCGCTGGCCATCTCGCACGCCAGCGACCATCACGTATCCACCGATAGGCGGAACGGGGGTCTCGGCTTGGCCACCGTCCAACTGCAGGGACTCGGTATAGGCCGCCTGTAAGGGGTGACCCTCGGGCGCCAGGGTCTCGGGCATGCTGTAGCCGGGCTCAGAGACTCGAGCTGCGCTGAACTCGTAGATCACCCGCTCCCGGTCACCGTTCGCGAAGGCGCTCAGGCCCATCAGTCGGTGGTAGGCGGCCGCGGTCTCCAGGGACAGTGGCTCTTGAACGCAGGGGAGATCCGCTTCAGCCTGGGTGGCGGCGGCGTTTAAGCCCTCCAGGTTGAGATCCGAGAAGGATTGCTCTCCCTGGATTGCGGCATCGGCCAGGGCTTGTGGCGCGACGGCGCCGGCGCATTCTTGTGCGTCGGCTGTGTCGGTAATGGCCAAAGCCAGCAGAAAAGGTCCAGTCATAGGCCAGAGAGTACGAAGAGGGGGTTGGCCAGTCAACGCGAGCAGGGCCATGGAGCGTCATGCCTGAGAGATGGGAGCACTACCGGTGTCCGATGCAGGGTCAGCCCGCCGCCTTTTTGGTGGACATGGGGGCCATGGATCTGGCCCCGGATGCACGCCGGCCGGTGCTGATCACCGTTCGGGTCGCGCTTCGCAGGCCGCGGCCTGATGGCCTGAACTCTCCACAGGAGAGCGCAAAGCTTCAGCGTTTAGAAGACTTACTCGTTGAGCGCCTGGCGCGAAGCGAAGGGCGATACGTGGGGCGCGTGACCCATGCAGGCTCGCGGGAGTTCTGTTTCTACGTGGCTGACCAGCAAGGTGTGCCGCGCCAGATCCAGGCGGCCCTGGACGAGGGTGGCTACCGGGGCGCGTTGCTTCCTCTGCCCGATCCGAAGTGGGAGCACTACCGTCGTTTCCTCTGGCCGGAGCGGGAGCAGATGCAGTCCATCGTGGACCGCCGCATGGTCCAGGCCCTGCGCAGACGGGGGGACGATCTACAGACCACTCGGCCGGTGACCCACTGGGTGGCCTTTGAGAGCGTGGAGGGCCGAGACGCCCTGCTCCTATTGTTGCCCGACGAGTGGGCATGTCAGGTGCGCTGCGGCATGGAGGCGCCCTTTGAGATCGGCTTGGCCTTGACTAAGGCGCACCCC
>JBLHMA010000558.1:0-3296 GCA_047621545.1 Cognaticolwellia sp.
AGCCGTCGGTACCCGGGAAGATCTCGACGAAGGCGCCAAAGTCAACAACGCGCTTGACCACGCCCATGTACAACTTGCCGAGCTCGGCTTCCTGGGTGATCTCGCGGATCATGGCCAGGGCCTTCTCAGCAGCTTCGCCGGAGGTAGCAGCAACCTGCACGCGACCGGAGTCGTCCACGTTCAGGGTGGTGCCGGTCTTTTCCTGGATGCCGCGGATGACCTTGCCACCGGGACCGATCAGGTCGCGGATCTTGTCGGGCTTGATCATCAGGCTGGTGATGCGAGGAGCGTGCTGGGAGAGCTCTGGGCGAGGAGCGGACAAGCAGTTGTCCATCTCGTCCAGGATGTGCAGACGACCGTCGCGGGCCTGAGCCAGCGCCTTGGCCATCACTTCGCGGGGCACGCCAGCGATCTTGGTGTCCATCTGGAAAGCGGTGATGCCTTCGCGGGTACCGGTCACCTTGAAGTCCATGTCGCCCAGGTGGTCCTCGTCACCGAGGATGTCGCTGAGCACTGCAAAGTCGTCACCCTCCTTGATGAGGCCCATGGCGATGCCGGCCACTGGAGCCTTGATTGGCACACCAGCGTCCATCAGGGCCAGGATGGTCGAACAGACAGTGGCCATGGAGGAGGAGCCGTTGGACTCCAGCACATCCACGGAGCTGCGAAGCACGTAGGGGAAGTCCTCGAAGCTTGGCAGGACGGGCTCGACCGCGCGGTGCGCCAAGCAACCGTGACCCACTTCGCGACGCTTAGGGGCGCGCAGTGGGCGTGCCTCACCGGTGCAGAAGGGGGGGAAGCTGTAGGTCAGCATCCAGTTGCGGAAGTTCTGGGTGGCGCCTGGCCAGTCGATGCGCTGGTTGTCGCGCTCGGTGCCCATTGCGATGGTGGCGAATGCCTGGGTCTCACCACGGGTGAAGATGGCGGAGCCATGTGCACGGGGAGAAACTCCAGCCTCGGACCAGATGCCGCGAATTTCATCGGTGGCACGACCGTCGATGCGGATGCCCTTGGCGATGACCTTGTCGCGCATGACCTTCTTGTCGAGCTTGCTGAAGGCAGCCTTGGCTGCGTTCGTCATGGTCTCGACCTGGTCGGCGTCAACACCCTCGATGACCGCAGCTATCACCTCAGCGCGGACGGCCTTGAGTGCGGCCTTGCGCTCGTGCTTCTCACCGGCGCCCTGGGCGGCCAGGATGGCATCTGCGAAGGGAGCGGTCTTCTCTTCCACGCCTTCGGGAGCGGCAGGAGGAGCAGCAAGCACGCGCTTGGGCACGCCGGCCAGCTCGCGCAGGCTGTTGATGGCCTCGATGATGGCCTTGATGTTGGTGTGAGCCAGGTCCATGGCATCGAGAATAACAGCCTCGGACACCTCGTTGGCGCCACCCTCAACCATGATGACGGACTCGGAGGTACCGGCCACCAGGATGTTCAGGGTGCTGTTTCCGCGACCTTCGAAGTCGGGATTCACGACCAGCTCGCCGTCGATCTGGCAAACGCGAACGCCAGCGATGGCTTCTTTGACAGGAGCGTCGCTGATGTGCAGGGCGGCGGAGGCACCGACCAAGCTCATCCAGTCGGTCTCAAAGTCCTGGTTGTAGGACATCACCGTTGCGATGATCTGAGTCTCGTTCCGGAAGGTCTTCGGGAACAAGGGGCGGATGGGCCGGTCGATGACGCGGGAGATGAGCGTGGTGCGCTCGTTGCCGCGGCCTTCGCGCTTGAGAAAGCCACCGGGGATCTTGCCGCGGGCGCCGTCCTTGTCGATGTAGTCGACAGTCAGGGGCAGAAAGTCAAAGCGCGTGGGGCTGTGACCGCAGACAGCGGACACCAGGACGCGGGAGTCCTCGACGTCGACGACGACTGCGCCGTGAGCCTGCTTGGCGTACTTGCCAGTGGAGAGGGTGAGGGTTTGTCCGCCGACTTCGACGGAGACAGACTGCTCGTTGACACCATGCATGGATGTATTCCTTTCAATTTGCTGTTCGTGTCAGCCAGCACAGGAAGAGCGTCCACCCCTCTGCAAATTCCGTAGACCTTCTCGGAGTGAGCTTGAGGAGGGAAACCCTCACCACGCTCAGTCCGCGGAGGAGTACGGAGGGGCAGGTAGTGCGCCTCTCGTGCTCGCTTGGCTCTCGATGAGCCGGTGGCCCCAACAGTGGGACCCTGTAAAACCAGTGCAGTAAAAACCAGTGGACCTTGTGGTCCGGGACACCCCTAAATGGGTGCCCGCACTCTGAGACTCAGAGTGTGAAAGGCCAGGCAAATGCCCGGCCTCTCAACAAATCAGCGACGGAGACCCAGACGCTTGATGAGGTCGAAGTAGCGCGCCTCATCGTTGTTCTTCAAGTAGCGCAGCAAGCGGCGGCGTTGGCCAACCAACTTGAGCAGACCACGACGACTGTGGTGGTCATGCTTGTGGGTCTTGAAGTGCTCGGTGAGCTGAGTGATACGCTTGGTCAGCAGTGCGACCTGGACCTCGGGGGAGCCGGTGTCCCCTTCGGTGAGTGCGTACTCAGTGATGATGGAGGCCGTCTCGGAACGGTGAAGCGCCATGGAATTTCTCTCTTTAAAGCTCAGCAACCGCAGCAGGGCACATTTGGCGCGACGACTCTCGGGGGAGGGTCGCCATCATGCCCAGCCACAGAGGCCGATCGTGAAGTTGTCCCCGACAACGTCGCCCAACTAAGACACCCACCTTGCAAAGTCAAGGCTGCAGAACCCGCAGGAGCCGGGGGCCACGGGGCAAGACATGGGCCAGCGCGAGCAGGCGATCTTGATAGACCACACGGTAGCGATCTCCGAGCTCCACGCCTTGAGGCGGAGCCGGGCAGACCCCCTGCAGGGTGCGGGTGGCCTCGGTCTCGGAGCACACTTTGACCGGCCAAGAGGAGAAGATGCCTTCGGGCGCCTGAAGGCTGGGCTCCAGGCGATGGATCCACTCCTCTCTGTCCACCCTAGGCATACGCACGTCGCGGTCTCTGTTGAAAGCGGCTTCCCAGTCCCGCGAGCCACAGGCCCACTCCGCCAAGGTGGGCAAGTCCACGGCCTGCTCAATCTTGAAAGGTCCAGAGGCCAGACGGCGCAAGCTGCGGAGGTGCCCGACCGTTCCCAGGGCCTTGGCGATGTCTACGCCCAAGACTCGAACATAGGTGCCCCGAGAGCAGGCCACCTCAAAGCGGAGGATCTGGGGCTGTTCAGCGCTCGGAGGCTCAGCGCTCGGAGGCTCAGCGCTCGGAGGCTCAGCGCTCGGAGGCTCAGCGCTCGGAGGCTCAGCGCTCGGAGGCTCAGCGCTC
>JBLHMA010000559.1:0-3295 GCA_047621545.1 Cognaticolwellia sp.
GGGGTCCCGGCCCCACTGCTGATTGCTCTGGCGTTCGAGGCGAGTCACTTTGACGCTCAGGCGGCCAGCGCTTGGGGCGGCTACGGTCTCTACGACTTCCGTGAGGACGATGAAAGCTTCGGCCCGGGCATCGAGCGGGTAAGCGCGCTGTTGGTGGAGTCACCGGACGACATCATGGCTTCGCCGGAATTGCAGATTCAAGGGGCCGCTGCACTGTTGGCATGGCACGCAGAAGGACAGCTGGGGGCCTTGCCGGAAAAGGGTGACCTCAGCGCTTGGGCGCCTGCTGTGGTGGCCTTCTCTGGCCGGCAGGAGCCAGAGCACCAGGCACTGTTCGTCTCCTACATCTATGAGCTGCTCGAGGAGGGCATCTACTCGGCAGAAGCCAAGCTGATTCCTCAAGAACACGTGCACAGCATTGATGCTTTGGGTCAGCTGGACCTGGTGCTGACGCCTCCCTTGGCAAGCACCGACTACGCCGGTGCGGCGACCTTCACCGCGGCTCATAGTAGCAATTATAGCGACTACAGCCGTGGTGCTTCCGACATCAACTACGTTGTGATTCATACGGTCCAAGGCAGTTACTCGGGCTGTATCAGCTGGTTCGGAAACAGCTCCGCGAACGTCAGTGCCCACTACGTGGTGCGCAGCTCGGATGGCCAAGTCACCCAGATGGTCCAGGAAGAGGACGTGGGTTGGCATGCTGGGAGCTGGACCTACAACGAGCAGTCGGTCGGCATTGAGCACGAGGGATACGTCGACGACCCTGGCAAGTGGTACACGACCTCCATGTACTCGAGTTCGGCGGATCTCACGTCGGACATCGCCCGTCGAAACTCAATTCCTTTGGATCGGTCCCACATCATCGGCCACGTGGAAGTTCCGGGCGCGACCCACACCGACCCGGGAACCGGCTGGGACTGGTCTACCTACATGGACCTTCTCGGGGGAGACGCTGACCTGGCGGACGCCACCTTGCTCGGGGTGGTCGCGGATGGCGACATCTACAACGGGGAGCGCCTCGTGGGCGCCAAGGCCCAGCTGGTTGAGACCGGCGAGACGGTCACGGTGGACTCAGACGGCTACTACCGCTTCGCCAAGCTGTCTCCCGGTGAGTACACGGTGCAGACCACAATGGACGGCTACCAGACCGGCACCTGCACCCAGACGGTAGAGACGGGCTCCGGAAGCTGGTGGTGCTCCATCGCCATGGAGCCTGGAGAGCCTCAGGATACGGGCACGACAGACACTGGCTCCGTTGACAGCGGGGAGACGGGCGACACAGGTACCCCCGATGTGCAGCCAGGCGGAGATGGGGTCAGTCCACCCGGGGAGCGCGTGGCTCTGGGTTGCTCCGCAGCGGGGGGTAGCGGCAGCGGCTTTGCCTTCTTGGCCCTGGCGGGTGTGCTCCTGTTTCGGCGCCGACGCAGCTGATGTTCTCCATCTTGGCGGTGCTCGGTTGTGCGGCTCGGCAGGGCGAGCCTGAGCCTATGGCGTCCTCGGGGCAGCATGTGGTCGCAGAGCTCCCTGAGAACGCACTTGTACCGGAGCGCGAGAGGTTGCTTTTGGTCCTGGATCAAGCCAACCCCGCCTTCCAGGCTTGCTATACGCAGGCCTTGGCCCGGGACCCGCTGGCATACGGGCAGGTGACCCTTCGGGTGGTCTTGGATGCCACGGGGCAAGTGCAGCAGGGGGTCGCTCTGCTCTCTACGCTGGGAGATGCCCAGGCCGAGGCGTGTATTGAACAAGTCGCTGGAGCGCTGGTTTTTCCTGCGCCATCTCGGCCGGGTCTGGCGATGCGCTATCCGCTGGTCTTTACCAGCCAGCTCACCCCGCCCGAGGTCACGCGTGCCCTGCTGCTTAACAACGGACTGCTGACCCTGGAACAAGAAGAAGCCGCTTTGCAACAGGCGGCCCAATCTGGGGAGCCCTTGGAGAAGAGCTGGGTCGAGACCTGGTAAAACCAGGTCTCTTTGAAGCGTCGGTTAGTCCAGGAAGCAGCTCAGCTTGTCTTCGCTCTCGCCACGGTTCTGACGCAGCTTGCGTAGGGCCTTGATCTCGATCTGGCGGATGCGCTCACGGGTCAGGTGGAACTGGCTTCCAATCTCTTCAAGGGAGTATGCGTTGGGCTCGCCTAAGCCGTAGCGCATGCGCAGAACCTTCTCTTCGCGTGGAGTCAGGGTGCAGAGCACGTGCTCCATTTCTTCGGTCAGGCCCACACACTCGATGCGCGAGGAAGGCGCAACGTTGTTCGGGTTCGCGATGAAGTCCTGGATGCTGGAGTCGGAGTCCTTGGTCACTGGGGCGTCCAGGGACATGGGCTCACGGGTCAAGCGCATCAGGGGCTCAAGGTCCGCCAGAGGGGTGTCGAGCTCCTTGGCCACTTCGGCCAGGGTAGCCTCCCGTCCAAAGCGCTGGAAGAGCAGCTTCTGGGTCTGGTGGACGCGGTTGACGACCTCCAGCTTGTAGATCGGGATGCGGATGGTCCGGATCTGCGACTCGATGGCGCGGATGATGGACTGACGGATCCACCAGCTGGCATAGGTCGAGAACTTAAAGCCACGGCCTGGGTCGAACTTCTCAACAGCCTTCATCAGGCCGATGTTGCCTTCCTGAATCAAGTCGGCCAGTGGAAGTCCGCGGTAGCTGTACTGCTTGCCGATGGAGACAACCAAGCGCAGGTTGGCATTGATCAGTGCGACCTTTGCCAACTCGGACTCAGGGCCGCCTTCTCGAACGCGTCGGGAAACTTCAATTTCGTCAGCTCGGCTGAGCAAGGGAATGGACCCCATGCGCTTGAGGTACTTGTTCAGCAGCTGGTTGGCGACCGGGTCTGTGGCTCGGCTCTTCCGTGGGCTGGCAACCATGTACGTCTCCTCTTGGGTTGGTCTCATTGACAGCAAGTCGCGTGCCAGAGTGCGCTCCAGGCAGCTGTGACGGGCTGTCAAAGGCTTGTGATGCGTGTTTGGACACCCAAAGCCTTGCGAACCGTGACATACATGTCGCGATGCTTTTGGTCACTTGACAGGCCACGGAGTACGGGAATTTCAACGGTGTTCAAAAATTTTGAACACATCTGAGGAATCGGATCCGTACCCGGCTGGCTTTAGCTACCACCGTTTCTGTGGGTGGATCGACCGAGCTCGCAAGGTCTTGGACCCCATGCGCCGGTGGAGGTTCCGACGTCATTCCAAGAGCGGCAGGTCTGCTTCTCGCAGCATTCCGGTGGCCTGCCTGAGCGCCAAGGCTGGGTCGTCCGCGCCCTCCGTCAGCTCCCCAACCACACGAATGAAGG
>JBLHMA010000560.1:0-3271 GCA_047621545.1 Cognaticolwellia sp.
GCAAGCTTATGGGCATCGAAGTGGTGGCTGTGACCTCCCAGGCGGACGCAGATCTGGGTTGGCTCAAAGATGCGGATCAAGTGGTCTGCATCGGACCAGCCAAGGCAGCCGGAAGCTACTTGAGCCAAGAGAATCTCTTGGAGGCTGCCAAGCAGACGGGGGCGACTGCGATCCATCCGGGCTGGGGATTTCTTGCGGAGAACGCGGACTTTTCTGCGCGCTGCGAGGCGGTGGGGATCACCTTCATTGGTCCTGGTCCGCGGGTGATGCGCTCTATGGGCGACAAGATACAGGCCCGAGCCACGATGGATGTCCTGGGAATGCCGCTGATACCGGGTTCACCGGGGGAGGTCCGTGATCTACGCGCAGCCGCGTTGGAGGCGGAACGCATTGGCTACCCAGTGCTCCTCAAAGCCACAGCAGGCGGTGGTGGACGTGGCATGCGCCGTGTCTTTGAGCCTGCAGGGCTGCAGGAGGGTTTTGAGAGTGCCAGCAACGAGAGCTTGGCGGCCTTTGGCAACGGCGCCCTCTACATGGAAAAGCTCATCGTTGGTGGGCGGCACATCGAGTTCCAGGTGGTGGTCGACCGCTTCGGCAACGCGATTCATCTGGGCGAGCGCGAGTGCTCCATCCAGCGCCGCCATCAGAAGCTGATCGAGG
The DNA here is from genome assembly GCA_047621545.1 of Cognaticolwellia sp. Lineage (GTDB taxonomy): Bacteria > Myxococcota_A > UBA796 > UBA796 > CAJQPC01 > CAJQPC01. Next base: position 661 of record JBLHMA010000560.1, read on the forward strand.
AGAGCCCCAGCCCAGCTCTTACCCCGGCGCAGCGGGAAGAGATGGGGGCCCTGGTAGCAGAGATCGCGGCCAAGGCGGGGTACCGAAACGCAGGTACGATCGAGATGCTGCGTGATGCAAACACAGGCGAACTCTACTTCATGGAAATGAACACCCGCCTTCAGGTGGAGCACACCATCTCGGAGGAAGTGACGGGCGTGGATCTGGTGGAACTGCAGCTCAAGATCGCTGCCAACCATGCCATCGAGCCCACTCCGCCGACGATGACCGGCCACGCGATCGAGGCGCGCATCAACGCCGAGGACGTGGAGCAGGACTTTCGGCCTTGTCCCGGAACCATCACCCGCTTGGTTTGGCCGCAAGGGGAGGGGATCCGCGTCGATTCCCACCTGCAGCAGGGCGATGAGATCAGCCCTCACTACGACTCCATGATCGCCAAGATCATCGCCCATGGAAAGGACCGTGCCCAGGCCATCTCCCGACTCAAGCAGGCCCTCAAAGACCTGGTGGTCGAAGGGGTGAAGACAACCACCCCCCTGCACATTCGGGTTTTAGAGAACGAAGAGTTCCTCTCGGGTACCTACGACACCACGACATTGACCCGCATGCTGGAGGCCTGAGCATGGCCCGCACCCCCCTGGATCGACTCGGCACGCCCATCGACGAGCTGATGGACGAAGCGACACGCATCGCGAACAGCGAAAAGATGTCCGCCTTGGATGCGGCCTTGGAAGAGAAGCTCGAGCAGGTGCGCGCCGGCTGGGGCCAAAAGTACCTGGATCGCGTGCACGCCAAGGGCAAGCTGAGCACCTGGGAGCGAGCAGAGCTGCTGGCCGACCCGGACAGCGAGATCTTCCCTATTGGTTCGCTCGTCAACCATGGCGTGCAGTTCTCGGGTAGCCGTAGAGCCGCTCCTGGTGCAGGGGTGCTCACCGCTTTTGTGCAGGTTCACGGACGCTGGGTCATCGCGGTTGCCAACGACAACACCGTCGCGAGCGGGAGCTGGTGGCCCAAGACCCCCGAGAAGATCCAACGCGCGCAGGAAGTGGCCTTGAAGCTGCGCTTGCCGGTGGTCTACTTGGTCGACTGCAGCGGGCTCTTTTTGCCCGAGCAGGCAGCGAGCTTCCCGGGCCGCAGCGGCGCCGGACACATCTTCAAGAAGAACGCCGAGCTCTCAGCCAACGGTGTGCCCCAGATCGCTGGGGTCTTTGGAGACTGCATCGCAGGTGGCGGCTACATGCCGTTGATCTCAGACCGCGTCTACATGACCGAGTCGGCCTACATGGTCATCGCGGGCGCGGCGCTGATTCAGGGGGCCAAGAGCCTCAAGTTGACGTCGCTGGACATTGGCGGTCCCGAGGTGCACGTGGGCCAATCTGGCTGCGCGGACGTACGGGTTCCCGACGATGAAAGCTGCATTCGACTGATCAGAGAAGAGGTCCAGCGCCTGCCATCCAGTGCCGTGGACTTTTATAGGCATGGGGCAGAAGCCATGGATCCAGTCCTGGATCCAGCTGAACTCTCGGCTCTATACCCCGTGGACCATCGGCAGACCTATGCCCCCCGCGAGGTCATTGCGCGACTGGTAGACGGCTCTCTTTTTCACGAAGTCATGGCTGACCGAGGCCGCGAGGTCATCGTTGGCGTGGCACGCATCCAGGGACTCTGGGTGGGCCTCCTGATGAACAACCCTCAGCTGACCGAGCATCCGGACAAGCCCGACGAGATGCGCGCGGGCGGCATCTTGTACCGCGATGGGATCGCCAAGCTCTCGGCATTCTCCCGGGCATGCAACGACGACGGCATACCCATGTTCTGGCTGCAGGACATCGCCGGCTTTGACATCGGCGCTGAGGCCGAGGCGATGGGGCTGCTCAGCTACGGGAGTTCCTTGATCTACGGGATCTCCACGCACCAGACGCCCATGTTTACGGTTCTCATGCGGAAGGCCAGCGGGGCTGGGTACTACGCCATGGCTGGACACCCCTACGAGCCGGTGCTTCAGCTCTCGACCCCGATCACACGTCAGGCTGTCATGGAAGGCCGAACCTTGGCGATAGCGGCCTACAATACGAAGCTGGATGACAACTTCGAGATCGCCACTCAGGATCCTGAAGAGCGGGCCAAGATCCAGGAAGGCATGGCCCAGACCGCTGCGCGCATCGAAGCCGATATGGACCCTGTTGCGAGCGCTAGTCGAATGGACACCGACGAGGTGGTCCCCCTCAGTGCACTCCGGCGTTGGCTGGAAGTTCTGACACTGGCCAGCTACCAGAGCATCGGTCACCGACGAATCAAGAACCCCCGAATTTGGTCGTTGCATGACCTGGAGGCTTTGCTGCGATGCCGTTGACCGCCCCACAGAGTCCCTCTATTGAGCCTGAACGTTTGCTCTCCCCCGCCGTCGGGACCTGGTGGCCAGCGATGGTGAGCGGCGCCCTTGTACAGCCTGGCGTCTTGCTGGGGCACATCGACCGCTTGGGCGCTAGGCACCCCGTTCATGCGGGCCAGGCAGCCGGCCAGATCTCGTTGCTTCGTGGTGCGGGCCCAGTCCAATACGGCGAAATCTTGGTCGAGTTGGGCGGTTTGGCCGTAGGACCCTCCACACCCG
>JBLHMA010000561.1:0-3244 GCA_047621545.1 Cognaticolwellia sp.
CAAGGATCTGTGGACAACCTATGGAACCGAAATGAAATAGGCTTGGCATCGGCGTGATAGAGGTCTGCGTGGGCCGAATTCGCCAAAGGATCCTTGCTGGGGTTCCCCAGCTCAGCGCGGCGCAGAGCCGGAGGGTTCTGCGCATGTCTCGGGGCACGGGCGCCATTCTTGCTGCTCGCCGTCTCGTCGAGCTGGGTGAAGGACCAAGCTTAGTCCGGCTGCTCAGCTCGCCTATACCGGGCCTGCGGTCTGCGGCAGCGGATGGCTGCTCGGACAAATCGTCTCTCCTCAGGGCCTTGGAAGTAGAGCGCTGTGCAAGCGTCGCTGGGGTGCTTGCCGCTAGAGCGGTTAAGAGCGGGGCAGATCTGAGCACGGTCCAATCTCTGCTAGAGCGCCGAGTTTTGGTCTCGTTGCGCACCCCGGCAGGTCTGCGCACGCCCGAGGCCACCTTGGGTCTGGGCATTGGTGAGCCGGTGCAAGACTTGGAGTTGGCGCTGCGCCCCCGCGAGCAGGCCCTCACTGTCCTTGTTGGTGCTTCCCCTGGCCCAGAGCTCTGGCAGTCGATGGAAGCCCTCAGCGTGCATCGGCAGTCCGAGGACTACCCCAGGCTCAAGGGCCTGACCGCCTCTGCAGGCAAGCGCGGTCAGAACAGCCTGCTGTTGGCCTTGGGGCGCTTGGGTGACCCTCGCGCGCTGCCGCTGCTCCAGGACAACTTGGCACGCATGGACGTGGATCCGGGCCGCGGCTTTGCTTGGCGTCGGCTCTCGGCTCTGGCCTTGGGCCGCATCGGCGATCCCGGCGCCGCGCCCACCTTGCGCCGCGCCTTGGAGATTGAGGCATTGGAGTACGAGGGGCGACCGGGGGCTGGGTTGGGCATACAATTCCCGGTGCGCGCAGTGCTGCTCTGGGCGCTGGGTGAACTGCAGGACCCAGGGTCCGCAGAGCTGCTCGCCGGGTATCTGGACCACACTTCGGGCAGTGCTCTTGGCGGCTTCCACCTGCCTGCGATGGGTGCACTCTACAAACTGGGTGCCGTCGCCAAGCCAGTGCTGGAGCAGGTGGCCAGCTTGGGCTCGGAGCAAGCCCGAGGAAACGCCAGCGCTGTGCTTCAAGCGCTCTGAGGGGCTCGCATCAGGGGGCGGAGGATGCTTCGTTGGTGCCGGCGCTGTGGGTGGTGAACTCATCACCCAGGCCCGCCTCGATCCGCACCATGCCACCGCGGAAGACCTTCACGATGTAGTTGTCGGGATTGGCGCTTCCTGTCGCCGCGGCTGTGTTCGTGAACTCAAAATCGATGCTGGAAGCGTTCGGCGAGTAACCGAAGTCGGTCGCGTCGTTGTTTACCCAACCGCGGGCATTGAACACGATGGCGGTCACGTCCGGCTCGGCGAGCGCCACGCTTTTGGCCGCATAGGTTCCGGTGGCCAGATCACGGCTCCCCTCACCGTTGTAGCTGTCCACGCCGTTGGTGCCTTCGTACGGCAGCTGGTCCCAAAAGGTGGAGTTCAGGCTGCGGTTGCCCACGTACAAAGCCCAGGCCCCGTTCCCAAAGTCTCCACCGTATGGGTCGGTGTCGTAGTCCGTGACCACGATGCGGGTCTCTCGATCGTTCATGATGGCCATCATGCGCATCATCTCTACGTCGGCGCCGAACTGCTCAGCAGCCTGGCGGGCACGGAAGCGCGGCACCAGCTCAGAGATCGCGCCCACCCCGAGTGCAGCCAACACCACGATCATGCCAATGACAATCATCAGCTCGATCAGGGTAAAGGCGCGGCGCTGGGTTCGGACAAGCATGGAGGCATTGTGACAGGCAGACGGCCGCGGTGTCCATGCCGGCCTTCTCCATGCCCTCATCCGAGCCACTCCTTGATCTGCTTGTCGCCGGCCCCTTGGTTGCTCTCGGCCCGGCGGGTCGTGAGCTTGGCCAGGAGCTTGTGGGGGTCGGTCTTGGCCTGCTTTAGGCGCCGGTAGCTTTTCTCAGGCAGCTTCAGTTCAGTAAAGCGCTGCTTGATCTTGGCCCAGGCGGCTTTCTGTAGCTTGCCCACCGCATCGGACTGCAGGCGCGCCAGTGTCTTGGCGGCTTTGCCCTGGCCCTGGCCCTTCAGAGTCTTCTGCAGCTTGTTGCTGATGTCGATGAGACGGGAGAGTCCCGCGTCGGCAGGGACAGGCCCGTGATCGCGCAGCATGTCCAGCCACGGGGAATCCGCGAGTTCCGTCACCAGCGAGGCCACCTTCTCGGCCTTGGGTTGAACCCTTGCCTCCAGGTCTTTGGCGCTCCCGAGCGCGCCCTTGAGTGCATCACTGAGCATGGTTGGCCTCCTCGGTCTCACCTTGACGGCAGGACCTGTACACCCTAATAGCGCGGGGTTGTCCCGGTAGCTTCCGGAGACAGCAGCCTTGAGAGCCCATGGTCCTCCGACCGTCACCCCCTCTCAAGGCATTGAACAAGCACCGCATGGAGCGTGCCAAATGGCTCGATATCGTGGACCCCGGCTCAAGAAATGCCGGGCCGTGGGGATGGTGCTTCCCGGTTTGACGACCGCTCGTACCCTGGAGCGCCCAACGCCTCCAGGTGTGCATGGCGCCCGTCGTCGTGGGAAGCCCTCAGATTACAAAGTTCGTCTCATTGAGAAGCAAAAGCTTCGCTTTCACTTCGGCGTGCTCGAGAAGCAGTTCCGTCGGTACGTGAAGGAAGCTGCGCGTAGAAAGGGTGCAACCGGTTCGGTTCTCGTCACCCTGCTTGAGAGCCGTCTCGACAACGTCATCTGGCGTCTCGGCTTGGCCCCGACCATTCCCGCTGCGCGTCAGTTGGTGGTCCACGGTCACGTCAAGGTGAACGGACACCGCGTTGACCGGCCCAGCTACTCGGTTCTTCCAGGCATGCAGATCACGCTGCGTGACAAGAGCAAGGGCAAGGGCTTTATGCAGGCCCGCCTCGAGCAGTCTGCCAGCAACGTGACCCCTCAGTACCTCGAGTTTGACCCTGCAAAGGCAACCGGAAGCATGATTCAGGCGCCAAGCCTGGATGACTTGCCCTTCCAGTGCAACCTGCAGGCCATCATCGAGTTCTACTCGCAGACCCTTTAGAGACCAGGAGCAAGACCATGGCAAAGAAGGGATCCGGCCGTACCATCATCACACTCGAGTGCACAGAATCTCGGGGTGCTGGTGTCAAGGTGCGCGGCATGAGCCGCTACACTACGACCAAGAACAAGAAGAACACGCCCGGTCGCTTGGAGTT
>JBLHMA010000562.1:0-3230 GCA_047621545.1 Cognaticolwellia sp.
CCATCAGCTGAAAACAAAACACCCCCTGCCATTCGGCCGGGGGTGTTTTGTTTTTAGCGCTGCAGACTTTTAAGTATGCAGCGGCCTGGCCCCGGAGGGCCATTCCTTTCAGCTGATTTCGTCGAGAGCCTTCTTGATGCCCTTGCGCTCTTCCTTCAGACCCGCCTGCTCGGCGACCTTCAGGGCGGAACTCAGCACGGAGCGGGCGTTTTCGACCTCTCCGTCGGCCTTCTGAAGCTTGGCCAACTGCAGGCTGCCGACGACCAACTTGCGGGCGTCCTTGGCCTGGTTGGCGTAGGGCAGCAGCTCAGTGAAGGCGGCCTTGGCCTCGGCCTTCTGTCCGGCACGCTCGGCAGCCATGCCCAGGTTGAAGAGCAGCTCCTTTGCAAAGCCAGCGTCGGCTTGGAGGTTGGCCAAGCCCTTTGCCCGGCGGAACAAGGCCAGTGCCTCGGTCTGGTTGCCGGTCATCAGGGTGAAGAGACCCACATTGTAGGTGTCCACGGCTACGAAGTTCTGCATCTTGCCTTGCTCGGTCACCTGCAGCACACGCTTGGACCACGTCAATGCGTCGGCGAAGTTGCGCTGGGCGCCGTGTGCTTGAGCCAACAGGCTCATGGCTGCACGTTGACGCAGTCCGTTCTGCAATGCGCCGGCGATGTTCACCACGCGCTCAAGCACGCCGGTGGCCTTTTCGGCCTTTCCACCAGCCAGCAGGACCTCGCCGTAGTTCAGGCCAGCTTCCAGGGCCAGGGCAGCCTGACCGGTGTTGCCAGCGATCTCGTTGGATCGGGCAAAGTGCTCGCTTGCCTCGTCGAACTTGCGCTCGCGCTTCCGCACCAAGCCGCGGATGAACTCGGAGTTCGCAGCGGTCTGAGGCAGCACGGCCTTTTTGCCCTCGGGGGTGTCGACGGTGCCCTCACGCAGGGCGGTGTCCACCATCTCTAGGGCGGCGGTGGGGTTGCCGTCGGAGAGCTCGATCATGCCCAAGTGGTTGTACAGCTCGGAGATCTTGAGCTTGTCGCCCAAGGCCTTGTACAGGGTCAGGCTGTCCTTTGCGCGGTCGCGCCCGCGGTAGAAGTCCTGACGGCGGAAGTCCAGGCGGGAGCCCGAGAAGAGCAGCCAAGCCTTGAGGCGGCGGTCGTCGCGGGAGTCGGCCCAGGCCAAGATCTCGTTGAACAAGGTCTCGGCTTGCTTGACATCGCCACCCTGGGCCATGCGGTCCATCAGGTTCATATAGACGGTGCGCTGCATGGGCTCGGGCCAGTCCACCTTGTCGTGGTACTTCATCATGTCTTGGACCATGCCCCAGAGCTGGGGGTTGTCCTGAGAGACGGCCATGGAGCGCAGCACAGCGGCCTGTCGAGGGGAGCCGGCCATGGCGTAGGCGCGGGCGGTCTTGACTACGAAGTCGTATCCGCGTGGCACCAGGAAGCGCTCCATGTAGGCGCCGGTGGACTTGGCGATGGTCTGGAAGCTCTCGTGGTTCTCACGGGCCCATGCCAGGACGCCCTCTTGGTAGACCACGTTGGCAGCCCGCTTGTTCTGCTCCTTGCGGTGACGGCTCGGCTTGAAGGCGTAGAGCCAGGTGTTCATGCCCTTGTTGAACTCAACCTCTTCGAAGAGGTCGCCGGCGGCGTCCAGCATGTCGTCGATGCTGTCGCGGTCGTAGCCGCCAATGTCAGCCAGCAGGTTGCTGGGGAAGGTGGCGCCAAGGAGAGCGGCGCGGACAGCGATGTCGTTCAGGTCGGCTACACCGGCGTGACGGCGCTTGCCCTCTGCGGCTGCGGGAGCGTCCTCGAGCTCCTCTTCGTCCACCGAAGTGGGCCAGAGGTTGGCCAGGGTCACATCAGCCAAGTTGTCCAGCTTGCCCTGCTCTTCGAGCAGGTCCACCAAGTCGGCCACGAAGCCCGGGCGGCCGCTGGCGATGCGTGCCAGCTCTGCGCTGTCTGCCTTTTGGTCACGGCTGGCGAGGTACTTGCTGACCTCGTCCGCGCCCCATGGCTCCAGGACGTGCACGGTGATGTCCGCTTCCCGGCGGGTGAGCAGATCCAGGACAGGGAGAGGCATCCATGCCTTGTTCTCTTCGCTGCGCTCGCGGATGGCCAGAATCATGAGCAGCTTGCGGCTACTCAGGTCTTCCAGCAGCGCTTCCAGCAGGCCCGAGATGGCCACGGACTGGCTGGCGTGCAGGTTCTGCACTTCCATCAGCACGGGCACTTCGGCGCTGACAGCGCGGAGGATGTGCACCAGGGCCAGCACGGGGTTGTCCCGGGGCACGGTGATCTGAGCCTGGTCGCCTTCGACCTTTGGCTTGGACTTGATGCCTTGGATGAAGGCCTGCAGCCACTGCTGCTCGCGCTTGTTGTGCTTGGTGAGCTGGCCATTGATGACCGCCTCGATCTTGCCGGCCAGCTTTTGGTTGCGCGTGATGCTGCCCAGGAGGTGCGCGTAGAGGCGCAGCAGGGTGCGCATGCCCTCCTCTTCTTCGATTAGGGGGACACGCCAGATCAGTCCCTCGAAGTCGGGAACCGAGCGAACCAGCTCGCCTACCAGGGCGCGCTTTCCGCCACCCAAAGGAGACTCCAGGACCACTGCGGAGCCACTGCCGGAAACGGCGGCGTCCAGGTGCTTGCGGAGTACTGCAACGTCCGAATCACGGGCGACAAAAAGGGACTTGGTCTCGGCCACTGTGGGGCTCCTCAAATCGACATAGGAAAGGGTGCTCTAATCCCCACAGAGCGAGGGGGAAGGGGAGCGGCGGGCCGGGAGTAACGCGCAGACCCGGCCCGGGCGAGACCCCGGTGTTAAGGTGCAGACATCGAAGAGGAGTGCGCCGCCCATGGTCGCCAACAGCCGAGCCCTATTGCCTTTGGTCCTTCTCTCTGTCGTCGCTCTGGTGGGCTGCGCGGAGCCCGTAGACGAGGATCTCTTCACCTGGGACGTCCTGGTGACGGGTGTTGACAACTCCTGCACGGAGAGCAACGACCCGTATTCTGAGCCCTTCACCTATGGCGCTGCCTTCGAGGGCAGCCTGGTCGCTTTGAAGATTGTCGGCGTCGAGAGCACTGACACCTTCGCCACCGGCAGTATCAGCGGTTGCACCGTCTCTTACGAGTCCCAGGTAGTGGGCGAGCCTGACCGCGCTGGCGGCTCAGTCCAGTGGGTTCTCACTGGAGAGGCCGTCTACCGAACCGGTGGCGAGGTCTGCAATATGGCGGAGAACGTCGCGG
>JBLHMA010000563.1:0-3218 GCA_047621545.1 Cognaticolwellia sp.
CACAGCTCAAGGCCGCCTATGCAGCGTGGGATGCGGAGGTGAGGGGAATTCAGGGGGCCGCCACCCTGCCCGAGCCTACGCTGGGGCTGGGCATATTTCTGCGCTCCGTCGAGACCCGCGTGGGCCCCCAACAGGCCCGCGTCTCCCTGCAGCAGAGTCTCCCTTGGCCAACCGAGCTGACCGGGCGCCACGACGCGGCCGTGGCCGACGCGCGGGTGGCTCAAGCCCAGTTCGATGCAGTGGTCTTGGATGTCTCGGCTCAGGTCTTGATGGCCTACTGGACCTTGTGGGAGGTGCGGGCAACCCGGCGCACCCACAGCTCCCATGTGGTCGTGCTCGAAGACCTCTCGGCCACCCTTCGGGCACGCCTGGAGATCGGTGCTGCCACCTTGGCGGATGTGCAGCAGGTGGACCTGACGCGGGCTCGCTTGGAGGACGCGCTGCTGTCCCTGGATGCCCGAGAGCGTCGCGCCGTGGCCAGGTTGCGGGCGGTGATCGGTGGGACACCCGGTGAGCTGCCCACCCTGCAGAGCCCCTTCCAAGCCCTGCAGCCGGTGCTGAACTTGGAGCAGGCGACACAGCTTGCGCTTGAACATCCCTTGCTGGGAGCTGCCGGTGGCCGGGAAGACGCCGCCCAGGCGGCGGTGCAGGTGGCCCAGAGCCAGCGTGCGCCCGGTCTGACCTTGGGCGTGGACTGGATCCCAACGGGTCCCGCCGCGATGGACGATGCGGAGAGCGGTCGGGACGCGGTGATGCTGGGAGTAGGCTTTCGTATTCCCCTCTGGCAGCGCTCCTACGCGGAAGACGTGCGCGCGATGGCCGCCATGCAGGATCTGCGGGCCGCTCAGAGCCAGGGACTGCGTTTGCAGCTCTCGGCCCAGGTCGAAGACGCCTACATTCGTGTGGTCGATGGGGTTCGACGAGTAGATGTGGTGCGGTACAGCCTGCTGCCCCAAGCAGAGGGAACCTACACCTCGCTGCTCGGCAGCTACGCGGTAGGAAAAGCCAGTGTGGCTCAGGTGCTGCTGGCCCAGCGGGATCTGTTGGAGCTCCAAGTGCTCCTGGACAGCGAGCAGGCGGAGCTGGAGCGGTCCTGGGCAGAGCTGGAGCAGCTCTGTGGAAAGCCCCTCGAACGACGCGGCACGGAGCCCACCCCATGAGTGACAAGCAATCTCCTCCGCTGCTTCAATCTGCAGTGCTGCGTTGGCTTGGCGGCGCGGTCTTGCTGCTGTTGGCCTTTGGAGCCGGCAACCTGCTCTCGGGTGATGCGCCCGAGACCCCGACGGACGAGCACGCTCACGAGAGCCAGGCCGAGGTCTGGACCTGCTCCATGCACCCTCAGATTCGACAGGGAGAACCGGGTTCTTGTCCGCTCTGCGGCATGGATTTGATCCTCGCCAACAGCGGCTCGTCGTCAAGCTCCAGCGAGCGGGTGGTGCTCTCCGAGCGGGCCCTGGCGCTCTCCGGACTTCGCACAACGGCCGTGCGCCGTCAGACCGACGCCTCCGCGGAGATTCACCTGCTCGGCCGGGTAGAGGCTGCGGAGTCCACCCGCCGCAACGTGACCACCTGGATCGGCGGACGCATCGACCGGCTGCACGTCAACACCACCGGCGAGAAGGTGCGAAAGGGCCAGAGCATCGCCACCCTCTACAGTCCTGAAATCTACGCCGCCCACCAAGATCTGATCACCGCCCAGGGGCAGGTGCGTCGCCTGGAGGGTGCCTCCGAGTCGGTCCAGAGCGCGGCTGCTGCGGCCTTGGAGGCGGCCCGCAAGCGCCTTCGCTTGCTGGGGGTGCCGGAGTCCGAGGTGGAGACCATGGCCCAGGCGGACTCACCCCGTCACACCATCGCCATTCGCTCTCCTTTCTCGGGCACCGTCATTGACCGGGTGGCCACCCAGGGCGCCTATGTCGAGACCGGGGCGACGCTCTTCCAGGTGGCCGATCTGAGCACCCTGTGGGTACAGCTGGACGCCTACGAGAGCGACCTGTCCCGCCTTCGGGTCGGACAGGACGTGGAGCTGCTCATCGAGGCCTTGCCCGGGGAGCGTTTTCCTGGCCGTGTCGCCTTTATCGATCCCACCATCGACTCCCAGCGCCGCACCGCCCGCGTGCGGGTGGTTGTGGACAATGCAGCCGGCAGACTGCGCCCCGGAATGTTCGCCGAGGCCGTGGTCCAGGCCGCCTCAGAGGGCTCCAGCAGCCCTCTGGTCATTCCGGACTCCGCCCCCTTGTTCACCGGCCGCCGCTCCGTTGTGTACGTCGAGATCAAGACCGAAGACACCCTGGCCTATGAGCCGCGCTCCGTGCGCCTGGGGCCCCGTCTTGGAGACCTGTATCCGGTGGTCTCCGGTCTAACCGAGGGAGACCGCGTGGTCAGCCGAGGCGCCTTTGCCTTGGACGCCGATCTGCAGATCCGCGGGGGCGCATCGATGATGACCCGGCCCGATGACAGCAGCGAGCCGCTCCCAGAAGCCGTGTCTCTGACCGACAAGGAAGAGGCTTCCCTTCAGCCCGTATTGACGCACTATCTGGGCGTTCAGCGCGCTCTGGCCGAAGATGACCTGGAGCAAGCCCAAGCCTCGGCTCAGTCTCTCAAGAAGGTGCTCTCCAAGGTTGAGCTCTCCCCTCAGCCCCAGCTTGTTTGGGGTCCGGTCGCCAAAGAGATCTCTGGCCACGCCAGCCACGTGGCCGCAGCGGGAGACTTGGCTGGTGCGCGAGAAGGACTGGAGCCCCTGAGTGCCGCTGTCGAGGTCATGCTGGCCCGCTTCGGCAACCTGCTCGAGGAGCCCATTCAGGTCGCCTTCTGCCCGATGGCCAACGATGGGGAAGGAGCCCGGTGGGTGCAGTCGGGTGAGGGCGTGGACAACGCCTACTTTGGCAACGCGATGCGCACCTGTGGCGAGCTCCGAGCCACGATTGCACCGGGCACGACCTTGGACACGCCGCCAGCCAGCGTCGGGGCTGCCCCCGTTGGACACCAACATTGACCCCCCCAAAAGCAGACGCTGCGTCGGCCCCTCAGGGCCTCTGGCAGCACGGGATCGGCTGGTTCATCGAGAACCGGCTGATTGTCTTTCTGCTCACCTTGATGCTGATCATGGGCGGGATCTTCGTCATGCCCTTCGAGTGGGACAGCGGTGACTTGCCACGGGATCCGGTGCCAGTGGACGCCATCCCCGACATCGGAGAGAACCAGCAGATCGTGTTCACCGA
>JBLHMA010000564.1:0-3213 GCA_047621545.1 Cognaticolwellia sp.
CGGGGAACCGCCTTTTGCTGCTCAAGGTGTGCGCATTGAGCGTTTGGGGCGGGTTGCCTTGCTCGAGGTCATGAAGACCTTCACGCCCATCGCATCCACCGTCTCTGGGACGCTGGAGCGCTTTGGCTGCGTTGACGGGGATGCTGTGAGCGCCGGAGATCCCGTCGCTTGGATTCGTCCTGACTGAAACAGCCTGAACGGCGGTGTATCCTGTGGCTATGAAGAACCTAAGCTCACTCGTCCTTGGTTTAACCCTCATGGGAGGGGCAGCTCTAAGCTCGGGCGCGGCCCAGGCCGATTGCCAGACTGCGTACACCTCCGATGCCATGCTCGGAGACATCCAGGTCATGGCGACGGCCCTCCAGGGGAAGGACGCCAAGGCCCTCAAGGCTCGGGGTGCGATCATCGAGGCTGGTTTGGTTTGCCTGCGTGAGCCGATGCCGCCGGCCCTGTACGCGACTGTTTACCGGTTGATGGGGGTCGCAGCCTTTGAGAATGGGGAGCTCGAGTTGTCGGACAAGTGGTTCCACACCGCCCTGGAGTTGGACCCCACGCATGAGTGGGACATCACGGATGTTGCACCTGGCACACCTCTCTTCCAGGCCTACGCTGACGCTCGCCGTGCCTCTGTGGCTCAAGATCCGATCGAAGGCATGGCTCTGAATCCGCCGTCGGGTTCTACTTTGCTCATCGACGGACGCCCCCTGGAGGCTGCTGCTGCCACCCCAGATCGCTTCCACTTGATCCAACAGGTCAGCTCCAGCAACGGGGCTGTCCGCGCTAGCTGGCTGGTGACGGGTAATGAGATACCCGCGCAGCTCCTGCTGGAGGAGAGCCTTTCTCGTAATGAGACTAAGGACCAGGAAGATGAGGAAGAGGCGGACGGCAAGGGTCGCCGCAAGGGAGATGAGGTCTTGGCTGGCGGCTACACCGAGAGTGAGGTGACCTCGATCGCGCGAGAGCGGCCAAGGGCGAAGATTCCGCTGTTGGCTGCTGGGAGTGTGGGGCTGTTGGCAGCCGGCGGGATCTACGCCGCCTCCTTCGCAACGCAGACCCAGTTCAACGACGCGATGACCACCGATGACCTTCTGGCGGCTCAGCAGCTCACCAACACCCTGGTGATCGCCAGTGGAGGCGCCCTACTAATGGGCGCCGGTGTAGGCGTCTGGGGGGCAGTTATCGACGACGGAAGCACCCCAGGTTTGTGGGCGCTTCCCTCGGAGTAGGGCTCAGCTAGGGCGTTCCCAGAGATACTCCGGCTCTCCGAGTTCCTGCGCAGCCCATCGGCCGAGCACGAACAGGAAGTCCGAGAGGCGATTGACGTAGCGCATGGGTCCGCTTCCGATCTCACCGTCCTCCTCCATCAAGGTCAAGATGCGGCGCTCCGATCTGCGGCAGACGGTGCGCGCTTGGTGCATAAACGCACCAACGGGGCCGCCACCGGGCAAGATGAACTCGGTGAGAGGGCCCACGTCTGCGTTCAGCCTGTCGATCCACTGTTCCAGACGTTCCACGTCCGGGTCTCCGATCCTGTACATGCCTTCCCAACGTGAGTCAGCTGGGGTCGCCAAGTCGCTGCCCAGGTTGAAAAGATCATTTTGGATACGGTGAAGCATGGCGTCGATCTCTGCTGCGCGCTCCCCTTCGCCAGTTTTATTGAAGGTGCGAGCCAGTCCCAGGATCGCGTTCAGCTCGTCTGTTGTTCCATAGGCTTCAATGCGGGCGTGGTTCTTTGGGACGCGCTTGCCCCCGACCAAGCTGGTTTGTCCTTTGTCTCCACCGCGTGTGTAGACCTTGGTGATGCGCATGCGATTCATCCTGAGTTGAGTTGTGCGGTTAGGGTACGGGCCCTACAGAGGTGCGCGTGCTCTTGAACATCCAAGGACTGAGAAGCTCCGACGGACTTACCCTGTCGATCTTGTGCCAGGACGTGGTTCGCCAGCCGCTGGTTGAGATCGCTCCGGTAACGGTCTGCGACCTGCTTCAGCTGGCAGTGACCGATGGGCTACCAGCCCAACTCCAACAGGATCTGGACCGCTTTGCGCCTCAGATGGTCCGTGAAATTGGCGACTTGCCTGACACTCTCTTCCCGGGCTTCATGAAGGACATCGAGAAGGTCCCTGCTGAGCATGTGCCTGCCACAGTTCGTAGGGCGGTCTCGACTCGGGCAGAGGCTGGAAAGTCTGTGCCTAAGATCGTTGCAGCCTGGGACGAGTTGTTGCCCTTCTGGGAAGGCTCGGAGGTCGAGACGATCCAACTTGGCGGCGCAACAAGTCATGTGAAGGTCAAGGAGTACGACGTACCGGACTCTCACAAGGCCCCAGACGAGCGCAAGCACAAGCCACGCGCACGTAAGAAGAGCGCAGCCGATGGCGACGCCACCACGGATGCGCCGGGTGCGGTCAAGTCTCCCCGTGCAGCGGCGAAGGACTCTTTCACGGCACGTATGAGAAACCCTCAGCGTCCCGTACGGGACCCTGCCCGTGCCTCTTGGCTGCGCAAGGCTCTCCTTGAGCGCTTGGGCAATGCCAGTGGCGGTATCAAGCAGGCTCTGCTTGTTGCCGGCATGCTGCGGCGCAGCGAGTGGGCCGACATGGCTCCGGACGAGGTCGTGACCGCACTGCGTAGCCTGGACAAGGAAGGCCGCGTGAAGCTGAGCGCTGGTCGCTGGTCGAAGCTCGGTCGCTGAGTCGAGTACCGGGCGGGCTT
Organism: Cognaticolwellia sp.; assembly: GCA_047621545.1. Taxonomy (GTDB): domain Bacteria; phylum Myxococcota_A; class UBA796; order UBA796; family CAJQPC01; genus CAJQPC01. The sequence goes on from JBLHMA010000564.1 coordinate 2,710, forward strand.
TGTGCTCGCCCCCATGAACAACTGCAACCGCGCTGCTGCCCCCTAAGGGGTCGCAGCGCTGTTTGCGTTTTCGGCCATCGGCCAACAAGGGCGCGGGCGGGCCTCACGAATCCCCGCGGAATTCGGTTTGGCTGACGTTCTGGGCTTCGTAGGCGAGGTTCCTGGGTACACCCTCGGTCAGGCAAGATGATCCGTGGGAGGCGCCAGCGGAGTGCGACTCCGAAAGGCATGAGAACGAAGGGGAGGCGTGCGAGCGCAGGCCTCGCATGTGGTCAGTCTGCCTGATCGATGGTGTATGGGTCCGGGAGGGCCCAAGGCGGCTGCCGGGCCTGCTTGAGAGGCCCGAAACTGCGGTTTCGAGCGACTCCGAAGTCTCACGCTACGCGCTTCGTTTCAAAGTCTCTCAAGCAGTCCGACGGGCCGCAGTTGGTGGTGCTGAGAAGCGTCACTGGGGTCCGTTTGGGGAAGGAGGCGCCCGTCCTGTCGACTACCGACTTTGTGTAT
>JBLHMA010000565.1:0-3189 GCA_047621545.1 Cognaticolwellia sp.
GATGGCGATGTCAGCGCTGCTCCTTCCAGCCCCAAAGAGTGCCGCGTCCAGATCGGACCAACGCGCGTAGTCGGGGTCGGTGCTTAGCAGCTGCTGTTGGATCTGAGGGTCCGCGCGGGCGATGTCTGTGGTGACCACCGCAGCGTAGCGGGTAGCCGGCCGGAGCGGCGCACCGGAGATTGGACCGAAGGCCAGCAGATTCTCTGGTTGGTAGGTTGTGGCGCTCTCCTGAAAGTCCACTTGCACCGGCACGGGCTGTCCAAACTCTGGACTGTCGGGGTCCACATTGATTAAGAACAGGCTCGCCGAGGAGACGTTTAGGCTCTCCTCTGGAGTGGGCAAGGCGGCGGTGTCCAGGGGGCCATCAAAGCGGAAATACACTGGCCCGTTGGTGGATGTGCCGTCCAATTCCTGCTCGATTACGGTGGCATAGGCCTGGATGAGCGGAATGTCCTCTGCCCCGGGAAAGCCCGTCAAATCTGGAGAACCCCGGTCTGTTACTCGCGTCTCCGATGGCCAGGGCGCGTCAAAGAAGCCGCCACTTGGGTCGTTCATCGGCTGGGGGCCATTGCCCCCAAGCAGGGTACATCCGAGCAGGGTCAGCAGGTGCATACGCGTGTCCTCGTGCTGCACAGTATATCTTCGCGCTCAGGGTTTACAGCCGGCTGACTGGGTCTCAGCTAAGCTTTAAGAACATTGCGCCCTCTCGCGCCGGAGTTCTCATGCTTGCCCTTCTGCCTCTCCTTCTGTCCTGCAAGGGGTTCATCGACCTTGGACAGGGCGCCGATGCCGACGCCCGGCTGACCACCGACATCTACACTTGGGAGTGTGGTGACGCCTCCACTGGGGAAATCTATGAGGGGGCCTTCTCTTGGAATGTCTCCCTGGAGTACGCCCCAGATGGGCTCCAGGATCGTCAACTCCCCAGCGGCTGCGTTTACGGTCTGAGCATGTTTCCCTTCGATGCGGGCACTCAGGGAGCCGACATTCCTGGCCTGACCGATGAACCTGAGTGGTTCGCTGGAGACCGCCAAGGAGAAATGCGCCGAGAAGCCGCTGGTTTTTACTTCGACGAAGTCTTCTCGAACGTTCGCACCTGTGAGCCTGCAGATGCGCTCCTGGAGAACGGTCTGACGCTGAAAGGCGCCGGCAGCTTTACCGGAGCGGTGACTCCTACAGCAGGCTCGATCGGAGACGTGAGCATCTCGGGGACTGCCAAAGAAGGGGTGATCGAGTTCGGCGAGACTGTTGAAGTGGATTGGGATGCCGAGGACTGGGACGATGTCTGGATTCAGGTCCGCCAGGAGAGAGACGGCGAGGCTTGGGGCACGGTCACCTGCAACGCTGGAGACGGCGACAGCTTCATAGTTGATGGGGATGTCTGGGATCTGCTCACGGAGCTTCCTGTGGAGTACATCGACCTGTACGTTGGCTTCCAGAACACCGAGATCCAAGAGCTAGAGGACGGTCAGAAGATCGAACTGGTTACTCGCGGTGTGCACGTGTTCGTAGTGCAAGACTAAGCGCCAAGCTGGCCCCTCCTTTTGACGCCCCCCGCTCGCGGGTGGTAGCACTGCGCTCCGGCACCAAGCCGCCCAAGCAGGACTCATGATCAAGACCGCGTTGGTGGTGCACCCCAACCCGAACACCCAGCGGCGCGCCAATCAGGCGCTCGCACTGCTGGGGTTCCACGTGGTCTCGGCCAATGGGGTGCGAGAGTCGCAGATGCAGACAGGGAGCGCGTCCGTGGACGTTGTGCTCTCTGGCGTACGGCTGCCAGACGGCAGCGGCTATGAGCTGGCTCGCACCTTGCGAGAGTCTCATCCAGCGGCGCTTGTCTTCCTGCTCAGCGGGGGCTTTGACGTCTATGACGCAGAGCAGGCAGCAGCCTGTGGCGTGGATGGGCGGGTGAGTGTCCCGTTTACGACGGAGTCTTTGCGGACGCGCATCGAGGCCTCGCTGGGGCCACTGAGCATCGACGAGGATGCAGGGGACCCCCTGTCCTACAAGGGCCCACTCATGGTGGACGACGAGCCGACTCCGCTCGCCGCCTCGACACTCCCTGCGCCGCCGATCAGCAGTGAGCGTATGGCCAGCTTTGTGCCCCGTGATGGGCGCCAGCCCGAGCCCGTGGCGGTTGATCCCGCCGTGGTCGGTCCCGCTTTGGAGCGGGCCATCCTGGAGGTACTTCCAGAAGTCGTGGAAGGGGTGTTGCGCACTGCGCTCGCATCCAATTCCGACTTCCGGGATCTGGTCGAGAAGGCCATCCAAGATGCAGTGGCGGCCAAGCTCCAAGAGAGCTGAGTTCCGGCAGCTCATCCCCTCGCTGTGCGCCTGAAACCGGCTATGCAGCACACCCGTTTTCTGGGCCCCAGCGGGTCCGAGCATGAGATCTGCTATGTCTGAAACCAACGAACTCCCGAACAACTACGACGCCCACGCCGCCGCCGAGCGCTACTACAGCTGGTGGGAGGAGCAGGGTCTGTTCAAGGGCGACGCCGACGGTGACAAGCCGCCCTACGCGATCGTGATTCCGCCACCGAACGTGACCGGATCGCTGCACATGGGCCACGCCCTGGACAACACCCTCCAGGACATCCTGATTCGCTACAAGCGCATGGATGGCTTTGACGCGGTGTGGATCCCCGGCACAGATCACGCCGGAATCGCCACCCAGATGGTGGTCGAGCGCGAGCTGGCAAAAGACAACATCTCCCGGCACGATCTTGGCCGTGAAGTCTTCCTGGAGAAGGTGTGGGAGTGGAAGAAGAAAAACGGCGACCGCATCATCTTCCAGCTGCGCTCTCTGGGTGTGTCGTGCGACTGGGAACGTGAGCGCTTCACCATGGACGAGGGCTTGAGCGCCGCTGTGCGCCGAGTGTTCGTGAAGTACTACCAGGAGGGGCTGATCTATCGGGACACCCGCCTGATCAACTGGGATCCCGGCACCCGCACGGTGCTCTCGGACTTGGAAGTGGAGTATGACGAGGACCACGTGGGCGAGCTCTGGAGCTTTGCCTACCCTCTCTCCGATGGCTCCGGTGAGCTGGTGGTGGCGACGACGCGACCCGAGACGATGTTGGGCGACACCGCGGTGGCCGTGCATCCCCAGGATGAGCGCTACAAGCACCTGATCGGTAAGACCGTGCACAACCCACTGGTGGACCGTCACATCCCCATCGTTGGCGA
>JBLHMA010000566.1:0-3187 GCA_047621545.1 Cognaticolwellia sp.
GTCCACGCGCCGGGAAGGCTCAGCCAACCAAGCGGTGCTGACCCCAGCCAAAAACGCGACCTCGGGTGGGCCGAAAGTGAACACCACTGGGAGCTCGACACCCCAGCTAAAGGGCAAGCTCACCCTTGAACTCGTAAAGCCGTTGCGGAAGACATCCAGGCCGCTCATCAACGACCACATCTTCTCTTGAGGGCCCATAAAGCTGCCAATGCGCAGATCCGTGCCCGCCAGTCCGCCCACAAAGGTGCCCATGACCTGGGCTCGGGTTCGACCGGCCAAGATGGTCTGCCCATCCCAGTAGTTCACGCCCCCTTGCAGTCCCAAGTTCCAGGCCAAAACCTGATTCCCGGAACCCCCGTAGAGACTCGCGCTCCCGACCGGGTCCCAGTAGGGCTTAAAGGTCCAGCGCTCGGCGATCTGATGGAAGGGACTGCTGGCCTGGACCCCGGTCTGCGGAGCCTCCTCAGGGGCGGGCTCAGCGGGGGGAGGCTGTTGAGCCAGAGCCAGGGCAGGCATCAGAAGAAACACGTTCACTCTCCATCCATCTGGTCAGGGTTCTGACTTCCATCCTGTACCCGGGTCACGCTGCCCCGCGAGTGGATGCTGAGGATTACCTGGGCCATCAAAGGCTCCAAAGGGTAGCTGAGGTACCAGTCTGGCGGCGCTGAGTGGGTCACAGCGCTGGTCCCCACAACCGTAAAGCGCCACCCCTCTCTCTCCGCCTGCTCTCGAAGAGCATGCAGGCGTGACCAGGCCGGGCCGCTGAGGAGCGGGTGAACGCAGGCGACCGTTATGTCTCGCGCCCCCTGCGCCTTAAGCTCGCTCACTGCCGCACACACCGAACCCGCCGTGTCGACGATGTCGTCCACCATCAGCACATCACAGCCTTGAACGGTGCCGAGCAGCGTACTGCGTACCACCCGATGGGGGTGCGTGTAGTCCCGCTCTTTGGAGAGGGTCGCGATGGCCAGATCCAGGGTCTCCGCATAGCGCCTCGCCCTCTCCAAGCCCCCCACATCGGGGCTCACGACCGTATCTCCGCACAAGCCCTGAGCGCGCAGCCAGGGGCCGAAGTGCTTGTGAAGATAGATATTCTCCAAGGTGCACTTTCTGGGGTTGAACATCCCGGCGATGGCCTCGTTGTGGATCTCTACGGTCAGGACTCGATCTGCCCCCGCCACCTCCAGCATTCGCGCGACAAGCCCCGCGGTGATCCCTTCCCGCGTTCTCCCTTTTCGCTTGTCTTGTCGGGCGCCCGGAAAGTACGGCATCACAACCGTCACCTCGGCCGCGTCACTAAGGGCCAAGGCTTCGACCCCGTTGAGGGTCATCATCAGCCGGTCATAGATGCTGCGCTTTCCCCCGGGCAACACCGGATTGGCCACTAGGAAGACCCGGCAACCGCGCACGTTGTCGTCGACTACGACTTTGCCTTCCCCGCATGCAAACCAAGTCTCGTGGCTGGGCACGGGGACCACGCCCAGAGCTTGCCCAATGGAGGCTGCAGCAGCCTCAGAGCCTCCCAAGGCAATCAGGCGGAGGGGTGCGCTGGCATCGGCCATGGAGACTCCCGTTGTTGGGCACTCGCATCACGCCCGAAGATTCCCTATCCTCCTTGGCGTGTCTGGCTCCAATCACAGAACTGCAACGCCGGGCCCCGGGTCCCGGGTTGGACCCTTTCGAACCCAACGCCTTCTCGGCGTGGGCTCGGGCGGGCGTGTCTGGCTGGCACAGGACGACCAGGGCCTTCAGGTGGCCCTCAAGGTCTCTGAAGACGGCGGCCAGGCTTCTAGGCTGCGGCGGGAGGTCGCGGCCCTTGAGACCTTGAACCACCGCTACGTCGTGCGTATGGTCAACGCCGATCCCCAGGGCAACTGGCTGGCCACCGAGTACATCCAGGGCAGCACCTTGGCGACCTGGGGCTCTCAGCGCAGCTTGGCCGAACGCACCGAGCTCTGCGCCCGCCTGGCCGAGGCAGTGGCTCACCTCCATGGGCAAGGCCTGCTTCATGGAGACCTGAAACCCAGCAACGTGATGGTAGATGCTTACGGCTCCCCCCGTCTGATCGATTTGGGCACCGCACACGCCGCTGCGCACGCCTCCAGGGACGAGGGGTTCAACGGCACCCTTGGCTACGTCGGTCCTGAGCTCCTACGCGGCGAGCCCCCTTCTCTGGCCAGCGACATCTACAGCCTGGGCGCGATCCTCTACACGCTCGTTGCCCGCCAAGCCCCCTTCCGCTCCGGAGACCCTGCCGCCTTGGCGTTTTTGCCCTTGAGCACCTTCCCAGAGCCTCCCTCCTCTCGTGTCCCGCGCATGCCGCGTGCATTGGACGAGCTGATTCTGCAGATGCTGGCCCGTACCCCCGATCGGCGACCCAAGAGCCAAGGACTCAGCGGCCGCCTTCGCCGTGCTCTACGCAGCCCCACCCAGCTTCCCGTCGTGGGCATGTCACGGGAGCGGGGGGCCCTGCGCGAGGCCATGGCGACCGCACTGGATGGTGGCAGCCAAGTCATCGTCCTGCACGGCGGCGACGGCTGCGGCCGACGCACACTAATCCAAGAGACCATCGCCTTGGCACGGCGTGAAGGGATGCGCGTGCGCCAAGGCCCCGGTGAGTCGCCCAAAGAGATGCTGGCCGAGCTCGCGGGCTCCAAAGCCACTTTGGTGCACTGCCAAGGCGGCGGACGAGAGGTCTTGCGCTTCGCGGCTCGGCTGCTTGCTGAGCAGCCCCCTGCGCTGTGCCTCATTCGAAGCGAGCGACCTTTGATGCCACTCACCAACCTGGGCGCAAGACACCTCTCACCCACCCGCTTGGAACTCCATCACGTCCAGCTCATGCTGGCCGCAGCCGATCAAGACGTCGCCCGTGGCCCGGAGATCCTGGATCGCACCCGCGGTCGACCCGGTGCTGTCGCAGGCTACGTTCAGCCCCTGGCAAGGGGCCTGGTGGGTCTGACCCCCAGACAACAGGAGCTGCTGCGGGTCACCGCCACCAACCCAGTCGCACTGCCAGAGCTCAGCGCGCTCCTGGACCTAAGCGAGCACGCACTGCTCGACCTAGCGGAGCCCTTGTTGGACCGCGGACTGCTGGTGGAAGTGCAAGACGGGTATGCCCTGCAGGCAGTGCAGAGCTAACGGCGATCCATCCACTGCCCCAGGGCCGTGTTGGTCTTCTTCAGGTTCG
>JBLHMA010000567.1:0-3178 GCA_047621545.1 Cognaticolwellia sp.
GCCCAAGCGACAGCGGCGGCATCTTTGGAGAGCCCATGGTGGAGTTGGGCGTCGGCACCTCCGATTGGTCCGCCTTGGAAGAGGGCGCTACCGTTGAACTTGTCGCCGGCCCCCAGGGAGGCTGGCACATCGACACCGCGCTCTGGTTCGATGGATTCGGCCCCGACGGCGTGACCTTGGCCTACGACGCCGTGTCCACCGACGCCCAGGCCTTGAGCTACGTGACCCAGGCAAACTTGCTCAGCAGCAACGTGCTCCCCGCTGAGGAAGGCTGGCACCGTTTGGGAGACCGAGTCGTTCTGGACATCCAGGACCCCGACCAGATCGTCGGCGCAGAGATCATTCTCCGTGTGAGCGCAAGCTTGGATGGCCAGTCCTGGTCGGATACCCGGCAGGTGGTGGTCGTCGACGAAGCGCCGTAGTCCCGTCGGCTCACACCACCCTGACGCGCAGCTCCCCCACCCCATCGATGCCGCCTGCGCACTCAGAGCCTGGAACAAGTGGCCCGACCCCGCTCGGCGTGCCCGTCAGGATCAGGTCCCCGGCCTTGAGCTCCACGTGCGCGGAGATGGCCGCGATGACCTCGGCGACGGACCAGATCTGATCATCCAGGTCGCCCTCTTGGCGAAGCGCCCCGTCCACCTCCAGCCAGATACGACCGGCCTGTGGGTGCCCCACATCAGCAGCGGGGACCAAGGTCCCAACCGGAGCGCTGAAGTCAAAGCCCTTCGCCCAGTTCCATGGGTGGCCCTTGGCTTTGGCTTGCTCTTGCAGATCCCGACGCGTCAGGTCCAGCGCGACCCCGTAGCCATAGACATGGCCCATCGCCTGCGCCACTGGGATGTCCCGACCGCCAGAAGAGATGGCCACCGCCAGCTCGATCTCGTGGTGCAGCTTCTCGGTCAATGGCGGATAAGGAATCTCGGCCCCCGAAGAGGCGTCCACCACCGCATCGGCCGGCTTGGAGAAGATCATGGGCGCCTTGCCGCGCTCTCCGGATGCCCCCATCTCCGCGGCGTGCTTGGCGTAGTTTCTGCCCACACAGAACACCCGACGAATTGGGAAGCGCTGGCCATTGGACACGGCCAGAGAGGGCCGCTCAGGCAAAGGAATCACAAAGGCCATCAGGAGGCTCCAAAGCGTTCGCCGGCCTCGACGCCCAGGCCGAATCCAACGGATGTGAAGGCGTCCCGCTCCAGCAGGCGCCCAGGAAAGCGGCTCTCAAAGATGTCCCGCACGCAAGGCACCAGGCTGGTGCCGCCCGTCAGGAACACCGCGCCGATCTGGTCTCGCTCAACCTGGCAGTCGGCCAAGAGCGTGTCCAAGCACTTCCCCATCTTGCGCAACAGCGGGTTCACCTTGGCCTCGAAAGACTGACGAGACACCGGCTCCTCCAGGACAAATCCTGGCGCCCTAAAGCTCAGGATGCCCTCGTCTTGTTTGGAGAGCTCGATCTTGCAGCGCTCCACCGATTGAAAGAGCTGGAAGCCCAGGTTGTCCAACAGCAGGGTCTCCAGCCGCTTGAGCCCGACCTTGTCGTCGCTGCTGCGGATCCACCCAGCCAACTCCAAAAGATTCGCATCGGTGCGTGCAAAGGACAGCGCATGCCAGGAGCTGGCCGAGATGTGCAGGTGGGTGGGGAGGGACACCGGCCGGCCCAAAGGGCTCCAGTGCGAGCCGTAGCCAAGCCTGGGCCAGACCACCATCTCCACCAATGCGGCGTCCAGATCGTTTCCGGCCACGTCCACGCCGCTGCTGCCGAGCACGTCCTCGTGTCGGTTCAGCCGGCCCACACGAGAGGGCCCCAGGCGCATCAGGGTAAAGTCGGTCGTGCCGCCGCCCAGGTCGCCGACCAAGCAGAGGATGTCCTTGTCCAGGCTGGCCTCGAACGCGCGGGCCGCGGCGATGGGCTCAAACTGGAAAGCGATCTCCTGAAAACCGGCCAAAGACGCGGCGATCTCCAGGCGACTCTGGGCCAGTGCGTCCCGCTCCGGGTTGGTGTGAAAGACCGCTGGACGGCCCATCATGACCGCGTTCACTGGCTCCCCTGCGGCTGCCTCCGCCCGATCCTTGAGACCCTCCAGAAAGCCTGCGATCAGGTCCGAGAGATCCATGGCACGGCCATGGATGAAGGTCTGCGTGAAGGCCTTGCTCGGTAGGTGACGCTTGATGGCCTGCAGAAAGCGGCCGTCCATCTCCTGCTCCAGGTAGGCATGCACCGCACGGGTTCCGTAGTACTGCCGCCGGTCATTGCCGAAGTACAGCAGGGTGGGCAAGGTCTGGGGCGGGGGGAAGTCCGCCTCCAGCTCCAAGGACTGCACTCCGGCCGGCCCCCAAAGTGAAAGGGTGGTGTTCGAGGTTCCAAAATCCAGTCCACAGGCGCGCATGGCCTCTGCCTAATGTGCTTGGGGCGGCTGGCCCATGGTGACCTCGACCAGTGGAGTGATCCCTTGACAAGTCAAGAAGGGGATAGATAGCGTGGGTGTCAGCCAAGGCTCCCTGATGCTCCCACTCCTCGCCCTCCTCAGCTCTCCCGATGCCTATGCAAAGGACCTGCGCGGCCATTTCGCCATTGGCTTTGAGAACCAGCTCTCCGGGATGCCCGCCCTCTCGGCCAAGTACGCCTTTCCCACGTCCCAATCGCAGCTCAACGCGCAGCTACAGGTCGTGGCTGGCTGGAGTGTGGACTCCGCCGCAGACAACCGCAGCTTCTTTGGTGCGCGCGGACTTTACGGGGTTGTGGCAGAAGACAACCTGTCCCTGCTGGTGGGCGCGGGGGTCGGCTACGTCCAGAACGGAGAGGATGCAGCCTTGCGAATTGAGCCTCTAATGAGCGCGGAGTTCTTCTTGTTCGGACTCGAGAACCTGGGTCTGACCCTGCAGTGGGGGCTGCAGCTGGACCTGAGTTCAGAGAGCACCGCCTTGCGCAGCATGGGCAGCGGCGCGGCCATCGGCGCCCACTACTGGTTCTGACAGGCTACGATTCAGGCCGTCATACCGGACCTTGAATGCTCAACCTGCTCTCGCTGCCTGTGCTCTTCTCGACATGGGCCCCTGTCGCTCACGCCGCAGCCTACGACCCGGCGCTGGAGTGGCGCACTCTGCAAACCGAGCACTTTGAGATCACCTTCCACCAGGGGGAGGAGCAGCTCGCCAACGAGCTGGGCACCAGCGCTGA
>JBLHMA010000568.1:0-3065 GCA_047621545.1 Cognaticolwellia sp.
TCTCCCAAGGGCCCTTGAACGACAAAGGCCGCCGGCCCATCCCAGATCGGAATCCAGCTGCCAAAGGCTCCCGGCTCCAGAAGAGGCGTGCCCAAAGGCTCCTCGGGTCCCCAGATCTCAGATTCGGCCCCACAACGCAGCGAGACGGCCGAATCCGGCAACATCGTGTCCCACTCCGGGGGCATCCAGGCCACCACCTCTCCCTGGGCGTTCAGCGCCTGGACGATGGCCCCATCGGGGCAAGAACCTTGGCTGGGTTGGCTGTACAGCGCCTGCTGCGCGGGGTCCCAGTCGCCGACCACGACCTGACTGAGGTCCTGAAAAATAACCGCGCCGCCCAAGTCCTGGACCGCCTGCGCGTCGGTGAGCAACACCTGGCCGGAGCGGTAGAAACCCGTGCCCACCAAGACGTGGGCGCGGCCCGGATGCACGTAGAGCTCGGATGCGCCCTGGAAGCTGAGGGCCCGACTGTCGGGAGCCAGTCTCCAGGTGATCTCAACCGGCTCTCCTTCCACCACAGGCGCCAGACCAGGCACCCCAAGCGAGGTCCCGCTGACGCGCACCCAGCCCCCCTCGTCATTCTGCCCCCAGTCCATCTCCTCCACCTGCATCCAGCCCCCCTGGATGAGCGGAATGGCCTCGAGCAGGCGGTCTTGCTCTCCGCTTGGGGCCACATCGATCAGAGTGCCGCCGCCGATGCGGTGCTTGCTCAGAGCCTCGGGTGCATCTCGAAAGACCACGCTGAGGTGCTGATTCTGGAGAAGGATGTCCCCGCGGCGGCCATCGCTCCCCGAAGGAAGCTCGGCGGCGCAGCCCACCCGCTTGACCCGGAGCTGCCCGGCCCCAAGCTCTAGAGGATCACAGGCGGTCCAAGGCAAGCCGGTGTCCACACTGGGCTCGGCCGGCCCGCATGCCACTAGCTGGGCCCAAATCAGTGGGGCCCAGCTCAGCTACTTTCCTACTTCTTCTTTCACAAAGGTGATGGAGATAGGCACCAAGCGCACCTTCTTGGCCCAACCAGGTGCATTGGGTGCGGTGTCCATGTAGGTGTAGACGCGCTCCTCGCCCGACTTGACGGGCACCTTCCACTCCTCTTCGATGGGCACATTCCCCGGAGCCTGCGGTGCCACCCAAGGCCACTTGTCGGTCTCGATGACCTTGCCTTCGGCGTCCAGGTACTCAATGGCGATGTTCAGGGATCGGATGTCCTTGTCGCCGGCGTTCTTCATGTCCGCGCGGATCATAAAGCCGTCCAGGGGCCCATCGGGGTCCTCGGCCATGTTGGCGCCTTCGATCTCAGCAGGACCGATCTCCAGCAGGTCCACGTATTCCAGGACGGTCAGACGGCGGCGGGCCTCCTGCTTGTACTTCTTTTGGCCCTTGGGGTACTCATCCATGTAGGTCTGCCAAGCGGCAGCCGTGTTGGAATCGACCGCGGACTGGTAAGCGAAAGCCTCGCGGCCTTCCTTGGCCTTGTCCATCAGCATCGCCTCGGAGTCGTCGGCGTACTTGGACATGTAAGCATCGTAAGCCTCCAGGGTGCCCTGGGTCTCGGCCTGCTCCAAGTAGAGCTCTTCCAGGCGCAGCTTGGCGGTAAAGGCGCTGGGGCTGCTCGGCGAGGCGGTAATGAAGGCCTCGTAGCCCTGGATGGTGTCCTGAGACTGGACATCCTTGAAGGAGGGGCCACAGGCCATCAGAGTAGCGAGCAGAAACAGCATAGGGAGCTCCGGGGAAGGTCCGAAGCTTATCAGCTATTTGGCCCCGGAATCGGCGCCGTCTGCCGTGGCACACTCGTTCTCGCTCACCACGTCCTCGTCCTTCTGTTCATCCAAGGCGATGGTGCAATCGGTCAGCTCCTCTCCAACCGCGTCTTGGTGGATGGTGCGCAGCTCTGCGCAGTCCTCTTCCGGGTGGCAGTCGCACATATAGTCGACGTAGTCGTCGCAGGCGGAGGTCGGCACGCAAGCCGATGCGGTGGCGAGCAGGCTAAAGGAGGCAATGAAGAAGTGGCGCATGGGCTATCTCGGGTCAGTGCGGCGATGCGTTTGGATGGCGGAGTGTGCAGACAGCTGTTTGTACAGGGCTGACTGTCTATACGACACCGTAGCGCGGACATTCAGAACTGGAGGTCGATGTGGGTGAGCAGCGTGTGGTCCTGATTACAGGGGCAACCTCAGGTATTGGATATCAGACGGCTTTGGCATTTTCTGCTCACGGCGATCTCGTCGTGGGCACAGGGCGGGATCAAGAGCGCCTGGCAGCCCTGGCCACGCACGTGGACCTGGCACTGACCATGGATGTGACCGACCCAATCTCTGTCCAATCCGCCTGCGCCGCGGTCCTAGGCCGCTATGGCCGCGTGGACGTGCTGGTGCTCAACGCGGGCCAGGGGCACTTTGCAGGCACACTGGAGACCTCGGCTGCGGAGATAGCTGAGCTGATGGACGTGAACCTTCTGGGCGCACACCGGGTCACTCAGCAGGTGCTACCGGCAATGCTCAAGTCCAAGAGCGGCGTGATTTTGCCGGTGAGCTCGGTGGCGGGCCTACGCGCCTACCCCCGTCACGGCGCCTACTGCGCGAGCAAACATGCTCTGATTGGTTGGGCCGAGGCGCTGCGCTGTGAGCTGCTGGGCAGCGGTGTGGACGTGAGCGTGATCTGCCCGCCAGCCGTGGACACGCCCTTCTTCGTGAACGCCGGGTACATGACCTTCAAAGAGGATCATGAGGGTCTGGAGCTAATGAGCGCCGAGCAGGTTGGGGCCTACATCGTGGACGCGGCCAGAGAGCGTCCAAGGATCCGGGTCTTGGGGGCCCGCGCGCGCCTGCTGGAGGGGCTGAACCGGATAGCGCCTGGGGCCTTGGAGTGGGTGCGGCGCAAGTCGGGCAAGATCGGGGTTTAGAGGGCTTCGGCAGCGTCAAATGCTCCGTCGCACTTGCGCGTTCTTATCAAAATGAAAGTCTTATTGAATACCGTTCGATTATAGACGCTCCACAGCCGGAGCACCCCATCGCTACCATCCTGATTACTGGCGCAAACCGTGGCATCGGCTTGGCTCTCGCTAA
>JBLHMA010000569.1:0-3061 GCA_047621545.1 Cognaticolwellia sp.
CGCTGTTCGGTCATTTGATTGAGGCGTCTGGCTCATCTCTGGAGCCGCATAGACGGGCTTCCCGATGCGCTCTCCGACCCGCTCCATCAGCTGTACCGCTTCGGGCCCATTGACGGCCTCGATGTCGTTGAGCAGAGTCACGCTCTTCACCGAGCGGGCTTGGTACGGGTTCTCGCTGTCCGCAGTTTCGGTGCTCACCTTGGCCCGGATGGCCCGCCACTGAGTCAGCCTGGAGGGCTGGACCATTTCCAGGCCCGAGACCTGGCTGAGGGGGAACTCCCCTTCCGACTTGGAGAATATGACCCGGCGTTGAAGGTCGATTCGGACTTCGGAGCGCTCGGAGAGGCTGTTTGCCCGGAACAAGCGAATCAAACCGGCAACAGCCCCAACCACGGCGATGAGCAGGCTCGGGATTCCGACGAGCAGTGCGATTATCCAAGCGTCACTGCTGCGCTGGCCGGACTCGTCGTAGATGCCCCCACCGCACATGCCCCCGCAGACCACGGCGAGGAATGGGACCAGGATCAAGAAGCCCAAGCCCCGCTTGCGGTGCCAAGTGACGGGGGTGCGCAGCACGAATCCGTGCTCATGCTCCTCGAAGTAGTCCTTGAGCTTGGCGAACTGCACTAGGGCCGGCCTCCGGGGGGGCATCTACAGCGTGCGGAGCTGCTTGCGCCTTACAGGCGGAATGCAGCTTTGCGACCAAAGAGCTTGTTGGTCTTCCCGTCGACGATCTGGCTGACCTGGACTTCCACTTGGCCCTGCTGGGCGCTCACGGGAGCGTGGAGCTTCAAGTAGGTGGTGACCGATGCATCGGAGAGGCTGGACGCCATCACGAGTTGCCGTGACTCGCCGACCTTTTCACCGTCTACGAAGACTTCACCGACAAGCCAGTAGTCACTGATCACATCAGCGCGGGTGCCAACCACGACGGGCAACTCCACGATTACTGCGTTCGGAAGGGTCTGCACGATCTCCACCGGGAAGTGGTCACCGAGCGCTGCCCTGATCACAGGAGCCGCCTTCTGCACCTTCACTGGGGGGGGCTTGGTGGCGCCAAAGGCTGAGAAGTCATCGTCATCCTCCAGTTCGAAGGCGTCGAAGTCATCCCCGTTGATGGCCTTTTCGGCACGCTCCGCAGCTGCCTCGTCGCCCTCGCTCAGGAAATCGAACTCATCATCTTCCTCGCTGGCTGTCTCGGTCTCCGTCTCAGCCGCGAGGGCCAAAGGGGAGAGAAAGAGTGCGCCGAGCACTGCAAGGGTTGAGATTCGCTTCATGGAAGAATGCTCCGGATAATTTGATGGGCACCACGACTGGTCGGGCCGCAGCCCCGTGGTTTAGCACCCAGAATGCAAGAGCCGGGCCAAACATTGGTGAGAAGACATTGTTTCCCTGACAGGGCCTTGACACCGGACTTAGCCCTTGTGTTCCAGAAGGGTGACGCCCAGCACGGGCGTTCAAAATCTGGACGTTGTTCAAGATTTTCGAACACCCCAGTAAGGAGCAAACAACTCCAGACGGGCAACGCTGCGCACGCAACAGGCCAGGCGAAGTCCCCGCTGAACACCCTGTTGGGCCATCGTTCGTACCTCGAGGGCCCCGGGTGGTGGGATCTCCCCATCGATTTGGATCGCACAGCGCCCACAGATGCCCTCGCCCTGGCATGCGCTGGCAATAGGGATGCCGGCAGCCATCAATCCGGACCAGAGGTCCACGTCGGGCCGCACGACGATCTCCCGATCCAAGCCATGGCAATAGAGGGTTGGCATGGCCACAGTCTGCCTGAGGAGACGCGTGTCAGCACGCGGGTTACCCGGCGCAGATGATTACTACCCTCTCGATTTTGCTTTCCCTTGCCTGTACCGGCGAGGTCTCCGACGACCCCAAGCCCGACGACAAGGAGCTCACCGAGGCTGCACCGACCCCGTCGTTGGAGGCGCCATCCGACGTGGCCGCCGCTCCAGCAGACGCCACGAAGACCGAGTCCGGCTTGGCCTACAAGGTCATCACCCAGGGCCCCGGCGGCGAGAAGCCCACCCAGTGGGACAGCGTGGAGGTCCACTACATCGGCTGGACCACCGACGGAGAGAACTTTGATTCCTCCTACAAGCGCAAAAAGCCAGCCAGCTTCCCGCTCAAGGGCGTGATCGCCGGCTGGACCGAGGGCTTGCAGCTCATGGCTGTCGGCGACAAGGTGCGCTTCTGGATCCCAGAGGAGCTGGCCTACAAGGGCGCGCCGGGCAAGCCTGCTGGCATGCTCGTCTTCGACGTGGACCTCGTCTCCGTCAAGGCTGGCGCCCGCCCTCCCGAGCCCCCTGAGAATGTTGCAGCAGCGCCCGCCGAGGCCAAGTCTCTCTCCAAGGGGCTCAAGGTCATGCAGCTCACCGCCGGTGAAGGTGAGATGCCCACCGGCGACGATATGGTCGAATTCCACATGACCGCTTGGGACAGCACCACCCAGGAGTTTGAGTTCGCCACCTCCATGCGTGGCAAGCCCATGAGTGGTCGCTTGAGCGACATGATGCAGGTCTGGGCTGAGACCTTGGCCACCATGAAGCCCGGCGAGAAGACCATGGTCTGGGCCGCTGCTGACAAGATCGTCGACGGCCGCGGCAACCCCGCCGAGGCTGCCAAGACCTTCCAGCTTGAGCTGCTCAAGGTCACTCCTGCTCCTAAGGCTCCCAAGTCCGTCGCCAAGGCTCCTTCCAGCGCGAAGAAGACCGAGTCCGGTTTGGCCTTTCAGGTGCTCACCCCAGGTACCGGCGACGTCCATCCTGCTGCCAGTGACCGCGTGATGGTGCACTACAGCGGCTGGACCACCGATGGGAAGCTCTTCGACAGCAGCGTGCAGCGCGGCGATCCAGCGACCTTTGGTCTGGGTCAGGTCATCCCCGGCTGGACCGAGGGCTTGCAGCTCATGGTTCTCGGTGAGAAGACCTTGTTCTGGATCCCCAAGGAGTTGGCCTACGACGGCAAGCCTGGCCGCCCTGAGGGCATGCTGGTGTTTGAAGTTGAGCTCCTGGAGATCAAGGAAGCACGGGCAGTACCCACCAAGGCAATG
>JBLHMA010000570.1:0-3055 GCA_047621545.1 Cognaticolwellia sp.
CATCTGGGCAGCCTCCCACAAGGTGCTGGGCAGCCGCGTGCTCTCGGGGAAGTCTTGGGTGTAGGCGTTGCCCTTGACGGGCGGGCTCAGGTTGAGGCCCTCCTGGACGCCCAAGGCACCGCTCCCTATGCTGGCGGCCAGGGCCAAGTAGGGGTTGCAGTCCGCGGCGGCGATTCGGTACTCCACGCGCTGGCTCTTGGCGGAGCCCGGGATGACGCGCAGCGCAGTGGTGCGGTTCTCTACGCCCCAAGTGGCCGAGGTCGGTGCCCATGCGCCAGGCACCAAGCGGCTGTAGGAGTTCACGGTGTTGGCCACCATGCCGAGCATCTCGGGCATGTACTTCTGCTGTCCTGCCACAAAGGCCCGCATGAGACGTGACATGCGGAAGGGCGCGCCCTTGTCGAAGAATACGGACTTGTTGTTCTTGTCCTGCAGGGAGAGGTGGATGTGCCCGGACTGGCCGGGGTAGTCCGGCGACCACTTGGCCATAAAGGTGGCCATCAGACCCTTTCGCTGGGCAAAGACCTTGATGAAGGTCTTGAACAGGGCGGCCTTGTCGGCAGCAGCGAGAGCCTCGTCGTAGATCAGCGCGGCTTCGATCACGCCGGGGCCGGTCTCGGTGTGCAGGCCCTCGATGGGGAAGTCCATGTCCTGGGAGAACTGAAGCAGTTCCTGGTAGAGCTCGGACCAAACCGAATTTCGGATCACCGAGTAACCGAAGTTGCCGGGGGTAATCGGCTTGAGGTTTCGGTAGCCCTTCTCCCGTACGCTGTGGGGGGTCTCCTCAAAGAGGAAGAACTCAAACTCCATGGCCGCAGTGGTCCGGTAGCCCATGTCCGAGACAGCTTTCAGGGTGCGCCGCAGGGTGCCGCGAGGACAGATGCTCTCGGCCTTGCCGACAAATTCGCCGAGGAAGAGGAGCGTATTGTCCTCGTGCGGGAGCATCCGGCAGGTCGTTGGCAGCAAGCGCACGGTTGCGTCCGGGTAGGCGGTGTGCCAGCCGGTAAAGCGCGTGTTGTCGTAGAGTTCGTCGTTGCTGTCCCACCCCATGACCACATCGCAAAAGCCAAAGCCCTCTTCCAACGCCGAGAGAAACTTGTCCTTGTGCATGTACTTGCCGCGAAGAACGCCATCCATGTCAAAGACGCCGACCTTGATGTGGCGGGCCCCGGTGGACTCCACCAGGGCGCGGGCTTCGGCGGCATTGCTGATCTTACGAACGTCCATGGGCTCCTCGAGTGCTGAGCGGATTCGTACCACGCCCGTGAAGGGTTAGTCGGGCCCCATGAGCGATCCATTCCGCTTTCTCGGACAGCTAAGGCACCGCATCCGCTCACGGCTCGATGCGATGGACCACGAGCGCTTGGATCTCACTAGGCGAGGCGAGCACCTCAGAGCCTTGCCGGGTGTGCATCGACGGATCGCCACCTTGCGCGTTTGGCAGCTTCAGGTGCAAACCCTGCTCCTGGCTCGCACCCGGGACGGACTCGAGGCACCCGATTTGGAGCCAGCTGACTTGGAGCAGGCCAGAGATGTCCTGGATCTGGCACTGGACGCTGCGATTCCACTTGTCGAACGCCAGCTGGCCCGTCGAATCGAGGACCGCCAACCGGGCCACCGTCTGATGCGTCAGCGTCTCTTGGGGGATGCAGCCACCTTGCTCTCGGAGCTCTGTGAGCGTCTGCCGGTGGAGGGTCTCCCACAAGCACCTCCGCGATCCATCCTCAGCGAGGCAACCTGGGAGCGATCCTGGACCCGACTCTTGGGCGTGGAGGGAACGCCGATAGTCGACGTGGATTTGGAGCGCTTGGCCCAGCACTGCGCAGCGCTAGGGGGACGAATCCGTGTGCTCCACCCCACCGAACACGCGCTCTCCTGTGCTCTGGCCCTCAGCGACCTGCCGAATCACGCCAACGATCCGATCTGGCGTCAGACCCTCGCCGGATGCACGTTGGTAGGTGAGCGTTGGTGGCTGCGTCTGAATGACGGAAGCCGAGCCCAACACACCCAGTGGGGGCTGGACCCGACCTTGGTGCTCCCTGAAGAGGAACTGGAGACCGAGAAGTGAGGTCGGCTCAGGCCAGCGCAACTGCGGCAACCGCGGCACCGGTGCCCAGGGCCAAGGCCACCACATCCTCGACGACCGAGATCACGGGGTTGGCGAGCCCAAGAGTGGTCGCGCTGCTACCTGCGCGTACGGTAGCTTTTCCCAGGTGAGTCGCGCCTGCAACCGCGCCACCGGCTCCAATACCCATCACGCAGATGAGCAGTGGGTCTGCACCCGCCATGAGGCTGGCACCGGCCAAGGCACCTGCTGCTGGGCGCGCCAAGATGCCCACCGAGTCCATCAGATGATCGACCGCTGGGATTTTGTCTGCGAGCACCTCCCCAAACACGCCCAGGAGAAGGGCAAGCAGAGTGGCGGGGCTACCCATCCAAGCCAAGTTCTCAGAGAGCTCAAGCTGCCCTGTAAAGGCCAAGCCTGAAACGATCAGCAGGGGCAAGAAGGCCCTTAGACCAGCGGTTGCAGCTAGGACAAGGCCTAAGCCAGCGGCGAGTGCGAATTCCATGTCGGGACTCCTGAGCTTGGGTCACCGATTGGTACGCAGCAGCGTCAAAAAGCTCTCTGACTTGGCACTGTCACGATCTTGAATCTGCAAGAAATGGGCGCCGGATCGGAGTTTTAACATCGGTTTGGGCCGGCTGGATGCTATTACTCCGACGTATAGGCGCCTTGCCTAAGTCACCTGAAAAAAAAGAGATTTGGAAACATGGGAAAGAAGCTGTTCGTCGGAGGACTACCCTGGGCCGCCGACGACCGCGACCTGACGGCGGCCTTTTCGGCCATCGGAACGGTCATCGAAGCAAGAGTCATCACCGACCGAGAGACTGGAAAGTCCCGCGGATTCGGATTCGTAACGATGGAAACGGACGAACAAGCCGCTGAATGCGTCGCCAAGATGGACGGCGCAGACATCAAGGGCCGTCCCGCACGCGTTCGAGAAGCAGAAGAGCGTTCAGGTGGCGGACGCGGAGGCGACCGCGGCGGCGGCGG
>JBLHMA010000571.1:0-3031 GCA_047621545.1 Cognaticolwellia sp.
CCCCTTCAGTACGCCGAAGCCGACGCCAGAAAGATGGCCCGCACCCTGATTGATCTGGGTGGCTTTGCCACCGAGGACGTGGTGGTTCTGGAGTCCCCGAGCGTCGGGGAGCTCTCTCAGTGGCTGGACGCCTTTGCAGAGGCGTCTGGAAACGAAGAAGAGGAGCTCTTCTTTTTCTACTACTCGGGCCACGCTGACGCGGCTGGGCTGCGCTTGGGACAGGGCCAGTACCGCTTTGAGACCCTGCGCGACGACATCGAGCGGGTGGACGCCGAGGTGCGCCTGGGGGTCCTGGATGCCTGCCAGTCCGGCGCCATAACCAAGACCAAGGGTGCCAAGGTGGTGGACCCCTTCTTGGGCAACACACTGACCTCGACCGGGGACGTGTGGATCACCGCTTCGAGTGCTGATGAGCGCGCTCAGGAGAGTGATCGCTTGGGGGGGAGCTTCTTCACCCACCACCTGATCACCGGCCTGCGCGGTGCAGCGGATGATGGGGACGGGGTTGTCTCCCTGAGCGAGGCCTACACCTACGCCTACGAGCGCACGGTCACCAGTACGGACGGCACCCTCGCCGGCACCCAGCACCCTGAATACGACTACCAGCTCTCCGGTCAAGGCGACCTGGCGCTTACACGCCTGACCCATGACGATGCCAGGGTCACGATGCAGCCCGGTTTTGGCGGGCACATCCTGATTCTGTCTCGCCCCGGAAACCACCTGGTGGCCGAGCTGCACAAAGACCACGCTGAGCAGATGATTCTGGCCCTGCCACCGGGACGCTACTTGCTACGGCGCCGAGATGGAGACCTGATCTACGAGATGGAGCTGAAGCTTAGTGGGAACCTGGACTTCCGCATCGATGGCCGCTGGGGTCAAGGTGTTCTAGAAGTCGCCTCGGCAAAGGGGACCGTGGTGGACGACACCATCCCCGTTGGCGCGATGGTGGGCTGGAGGGAGAGTGTGGAGGTGGCCGCGCCGATGACCCCTGGCGAGAAGCTAGACGACTTCCTGGTCAAGCGACAGGATCAGCGCCTGAGCTTCTTGCAGTGGGCCGAACAGCAGCGGGACCACAACGAGGCCGCCCGAGCAGCCGTGGCCGAGCGCATGGACGCCGTACGGGCGGAGTACGACACTCAAGGCCAGGTCGCCACGGTGCGCAGTCTCAAGGCCCATAGGCGGCAGATCAAGGAGGATCTGCGGAAGAGCGCCGAGATCCTGGCGGT
The DNA here is from genome assembly GCA_047621545.1 of Cognaticolwellia sp. Taxonomy (GTDB): domain Bacteria; phylum Myxococcota_A; class UBA796; order UBA796; family CAJQPC01; genus CAJQPC01. The sequence goes on from JBLHMA010000571.1 coordinate 1,227, forward strand.
CAAAGGAGAGCAGGTCCCGCAGGCTCCCGTGGAACCCGCAGAGTGAACAGGCGCAGAGTGAACAGGCGCAGCTTGCTGGCCTGCGTTCTTGGGTCGCTGACCTTGGGGCTCGGTGCCCTCTGCCCCCACTCTGCTCAAGCCGCGGTCACCAGGCACGCCCTGCTGGTCGCTGCCACGGATGGGGGCTTGGATCTGGAGCGGCTGCAGTACTCCGAGCGGGACGCACGGAGCATGGCGCAGACCTTGGACGAGCTGGGTGGCTTTGACCCCCAGGACATCGTCGTCCTGGTGGACCCCACCCGTGCTGAGTTGGACGCGGCCCTGGACGCAGCGCAGGCCGACAGCTCATCGGAGGAGGACCTCTTCCTCTTCTACTACTCGGGTCATGCGGATGCAGCCGGTTTACGCCTTGGGGACGAGGGCTTTCCATTCGCACAGCTCAAGGCCGAGATCAGCGCCGTTGAAGCCGACCTCACGTTGGGCATTCTGGACGCCTGCCGCTCCGGCGCCATCACCCAGGTCAAAGGGGCCGCGATGGTGGATCCATTTCTGGGCACCGAGCTGGCCAGCTCGGGTGAGGTGTGGATCACCGCCTCCAGCCAAGATGAGCGCGCCCAAGAGAGTGACCGCATTCAGGGAAGCTTCTTTACGCACCACCTCGTCTCGGGCCTTCGCGGTGCCGCCGACACCGGGGACGGCGTGGTCACCCTGAGCGAGGCCTACAGCTACGCCTATACCCACACCGTTGAGCAGACCCAGCGCACCTTCGCGGGCACCCAGACCCCCATGTACGACTACAAGCTCTCCGGGAGTGGGGATCTTCGCCTGACGCACCTCTCGGACGCCAGCTCCCAGCTCGTCCTGGCCCCGGGCTTTGGGGGGCGCATCCTCATCGTCCAGGACACTGAGCGAGACGGACAAGGCGGCGCCTTCGTAGCCGAGCTCACAAAGACCTCGGATGAGCCGCTGATCTTGGCCCTACCCGCCGGGGACTACATCCTGCGCCGGCGCCAAGATGGCGCGCTCTATGAGCTCCGTCTTCACCTGGCCCCTGACAGCCGCTTTGTGGTGGATCAGCGTTGGGGAAGTGCCAAACAAGAGCTGGCCGTGGCCAAGGGCTTGAGTGCGGACGAGGAGGCCCCAGTCGTGGCCCCAGAAGATGCCGTGGCCTGGACCCCGATTACAGATCCAGACCGGTCTGTGCAGGGTGAAGAGCTGCCAACGCCGGCACACTCCGTACGCTATTTTGGTCCAGTTCAGGACGCCGTGGAGACCCGCGCCCCGGCCATGGCCGAGGCCGGCAGCTACGCCGTAGACGTGGCCAAGGAGATGGACTGGCGCCATGACCGCCGTGTCGCGGCGAGCGCATCAACACTGCTCGCTGGCGGCGGGCAGTTCTACAACGGCCAGTACCTGCGTGGTGCCGGCTACTTCGTCGCCACCTCGGCTCTAATCGGCAGCTCGTGGGCCTTCTCACAGGCCGACGGTCCCTTCTTTACCGGCAGCGTGACAGGATCGACTCCGGCCAGCCTGATCGGGGCAGCGATATGGGGAATGAGCATCAGTCGGGCGTATTCCTACCAAGCGGGGGGCCGAGGCAGCCAGCAGCGCCCTGTGCATGGCGTCGCCCTTGCCACGGAGACCGCCTGGTCGGGCAAGGCGACCCAACCGCTGACCGCCGGATTCTCTGCTGACTGGGTTCTGGTAGACGGCTTCTCCATCGGCATCGATCGAGCCGGCTGGACCCGCTCCTCAGTGACCGACAGCGGCACCGCGAGCGTGGGCGGACGGGTCATGGTCGCCAA